>SLJK01000129.1 GCA_007135125.1 Syntrophomonadaceae bacterium
CGCCGTTTTTCGCCCCAGGGATACAGTCTGGTATGCACATACAAAGTTTCGCCATCCAGCTTCCGGTAACCCTCCGGGTCCTGGATGGTCTCCCGGACTTCGTCAATGATATTTTGAACCCATTTGCGCCGGATAGGTACTGCCAGGATGAACTTTTCCCGCGCTGCCAGCAGATCATCCACATTCTTCTGGCTGTAAAAGCCTTTGTCCAGTACCAGGTGCAGCCTGGAATGCTCCAGGTAGTTGAAGGTCTTTAAAAAATGGTGCAGGGTGCTGACATCAGTGATGTTTCCAGGCAGCCGGTTGTAATATACGGGCAGCTGGCTTTTCTGGCCAAAAAGAAGGGCCAGGTTAACCTGCTTCAGGGATTCACCGTCGCGGTTGTAGCCGTACTTGAGGTATTCATTCAGCTCCCCGTAGGAAGAAACAGAGGTGATGTCATAACACAGGTAATCGTTATCCAGCACCTGCTGGCCCCACTTTTTAAAGAAGGTCTTTTGCCCGTCACCGTCCAGGCTCCGCAGGATCTCACTGATACGCTGGCTGGTCAGCTCTTTGCCAAAAGGATGGGCATGGCTTCTGCTCCAGGTCTTGCAGTGGCAGAGCGGCCCGCCCCATGCAGCGATGTAATAGGCCATGCACAAAATTTGCTGATAAGCATTGGGAAAAGAAGCTTTCAAAACCTTGTCCAGTTCCAGCTCAGCGGTGATTTTGTCCAGTACAAGTGAAGGCCCCACAATCACTGCCGTGGCGGTCACAGACGGATCCCTGGCGGCTGCCTGTGCGGGATCAAGACGCTTGGATAGGATTAACTCGCCTGTCTCAGGATCCAGCTTTCCGATACAAACCTGCTTGTTGCGCGGCTGCTTTTTTTCCTTGTCCCATACGGAGGTGGCTTCATAAACATATGTAACACCGGTTTTCTTATTCAGCTGATTAACGTAATATGTCATGCAAAACCCTCCCCTCATAGTTATAATTATAACTATGATTCGAAAGAATTGCAAGGAAAAATATGCTTATAAAGCCGCTTATCACCACTTTTTTAAAGGTACATAGTTATAAAATACCCGGGAAGTTAGGTTATTAAAAGATATGCTTAGAAATCTATCAGCAATATTCTCATTTTTTTGTGATATGCTTGAAAGTCTTATGATTTATGAAGCTACACCCATACAAAAAACCCGCAAGGTCGGCTCTTTAGCCATTCCTGCGGGTATCTTCGTTTCCTTATATTTTCCAATTTAATTCCATACCGTCTTTAAAGGTAAAAGTTATTTTATCGATATCAGGAGCACTCGGCTAGTAATAGCTTTACCACTGGGAAGAGTGGCGTATGACTATAGCGTTCATGATGGGATTGGCTTCACGGGCTCATAGGGAAATAGCCTGTAGGAATAATAGTCGGTTATGTTGAACAGGCCAATTCCAGGAAGTAATATGGGCATAGGGTTCATGGATATATTATTAGTTCTGGTCAATTATGAACACTTCTCCTGCCCAGGTATTTTGTAAGTGCCCATATTTAGGGCTTTTTTGATACTACACGGTACAGGGCGGACAATTTAAAATACTTCTATCCAGAATCGCACTCTAGAGGCCAGGGGTTCAACTCCCCTCGGGTCCACCACCGATAAAAGGGCATCCGTCAAGGATGCCTGTTTACATAAGTAAGGGTGAAAATGGTCAGTACTAATTAGAGTACCAATTACCGATCAAGGCAGGCCGTCAGCAGCCGCCCTATTTTCTCTTCCGTATCCTTCTTCATCTGCTTTGTTACATGGCCGTAAACATCCAGGGTAAAGGCCGCGCTATGATGGCCCAGGCTTTCCTGAATACTCTTTAGGTCTGCCCCTTGATCCTGGCTCTTAAATAGTTGAGGTTATAAAGGCCGTTGGAGCCCTTCTGTACACTAATAGTCCTTACTTATCCATACGAGAAATGATTGCTAAAATCTCGGCTTTTAACTCCGGGACTTTGTTTTGAACTATATCCCAAACAATATCCAGATCTACGGTAAAATAACCTGGATAAGGATTTCCCTCAAACCTGCTATTTTCTTCCAGTCAAGTTGTTCGCTCCTCTTCATGCTGTCAGGCATCTTTTTTACAGCTTCACCAATGATCTCCAGGTTTCTTATGATGCCATCTTGGACCAATTCGTTTTCTTTAAAGGTGGTCTGATCCACTTTGGCCTTATATTGCTCAATCTTCCTGATAGAATCCAGAATATCCCTTAAATATACTTTAGGCTCCCTTGGCATATTTAACACTTCCTGTTATTTTCGACTTCAAATCAGGTTTGATTGTTTCAGCAATAACCAGGTCCACCTTCCGCGCAAATAAGTCCTCCAGAAAAAATTTCAAGTCCATGTAGTTATCAAAGGTTTTGTGATCTTGGTAAAATTCCACAAGAAGGTCAATATCGCTATCGCAGTCTTGGTTATCTTGAGCATATGAGCCGAATAGTCCAATTTTTTTTACACCGCATTTCTTTATTATCTCCATATTTTCTTCAAGCCTTCTCAGTATTGATTCGCCTGTTAGTGACATTGCGCCCAATTTCCTCCCAACAATTGGCTTTACAGCCTTGCACTATATATATTATTATACTGTATGTTCACTATTTTACCAACTTTGCAAGCAACTTTGAACCCCGATTTTATTTTGCGATGATTTAAAGCTAAATTTAGGAATGTATCCATCCTGATGGTCCGGTTGGCAAGGCATAGAAAACCCTTTTATTTTTTAAATAGTCTGCCAAGGAAGGGGGTTTTTATGTAAGCCTTTTTTACAAAAAAAATCCCTTATCAAAGAGACGAAGCGATACTCTCATTCGGCCAGAATAAAATCATTTAGAACTCGTAGCCCCTGGCTACCCAGTAATGCCAATCCTTAACCGCTTCCAAAGTCTCTTCAGATGCTGTTACAGGCCGAAGTTACATTAAAGGCACCGCAAATCGACAATTTCACCAATTCCTTCTACGTCACCGGAAGCAACTCCATTTTTTAAAGGGCCTGTATTTCCGTGATGTCCCTTCCTTCCAAGTATCCAAGCAGCTGTTTATGCTGTTCCGCAAGTTCCTCAAGGTCTTCTGCAGACCACACGTTATCTTGATCTTCAGGGTTAAAATAGTTATTCCCGCCATATTCAACTGCTTATCTTTTTCCAGGCGCTTTTCAAGTGTGTCTAAAACAATTTTTAACTCCTCCGGTGAAAGACGAGCGAGTTCTTCCACTAAGTTTTCTTTTGTCTTCAATTCTAACGCCTCCCTGTAACCATTATAACCTATAAGAGGCTTATTTTAGACAATTATACGGACTTAACTAACACAGAACTCTTGAAATGCCTATTTTTTAAAACGCTTTTGCTTTCCAGGTATTCTGACAAACGTCGCTTTTTAGGAGTGGACTAACTATGTTGATTTTCTTAGATGAGAGTGGCAGGTTAGGCTCCCGTTAAAAGAACTCTTTTTGCATTAATTCTTCCGGCCTGCCGAAAAGGAAGATTGCCAGGTTTAAGATTACCAGAACCAAAAATCCGGCCAGCCCCATTACTCCGGTAAGCAGCGGTGCTGAGCCTGCAAGGGGCATAATGGCCAGCCCGGCCACAGCATTTAGGGAGCCGTGCAGGATCGCTGCAGCAATAACATTGTTTGCTTTTATGGTTATATAGCTGAACATGGGGGATAGCAGGATACACCATAATGTCATCATAAATACCCCGGGGACCTCGTAGCCCGGGTAATTATGACCCATTAGTATGAGGGGTGCATGCCATATGCCCCAGATAAAGCCAATAAAGATGGCAGACTTCCAAAACCCGGCAGATGCTGTTTCTTTTAGTAAAAAGCCTCTCCAGCCAAGCTCTTCACCAAAGGCAGCAATGGCGTTGATAGTAGGACCTGCAATAATTCCCTGTAAGAGCATCAGCCAGAACATCACGACTGGTGAAAAGGGCATTTCTTCCATCATCTCTTCCGGGATTAAGTCGCCGAGGTAATCGGTTATACCGACCATTTCAGAAGAATAGCCCACCCCGGGCATAAGAAGACTGACCCCTATAGTGGCAAAGGTGATCAAAACTGGCAAGCCCCATGCCACCAGGAGCCATCTGTTGATATTAGTATTAACCCCGTAGGTCTTCATAACCGGCTGCTTGTAGATGAACTTTTGCACGATTATGGTGCAGAGCAGGGGAAAGAACATATATATTATGGCAAAAACCAAGGAAAAGGTAGTGCCCCATTCCAAGCCGGATAAATAATAAAGGCCTGCTGCAGACCAACTGACGAGTAGAGTAAGGCTTATAAAGATAAATATTTTTTTCCTGTCCATTTTCATGTCTCCTTTATGCTCTGGTTAGACTATGCCAGTCTATATTAAGTATTAAATCCATTGCAAATATTTCAGCCTATCTTACTCCACATAAGCCTTCCCTTCGTCCTTGATATCCTGCAGCCTGGCAGGCCCAATCCCGCCCTCTTAGCATTAGAAATAACTATGATAGAGATATCCCCTCTTAAACTTCATCCTGAAAAAGGGTTTCGTATTCGAGTAATGCTCCTGGTAATCGTGGTGCTCCAAAATCAGGGAGGTTGTTTGAGTTTTAAAAAGGAGACCACACACTTTTAGAAGATCATTCTTAATTGCTCCTTTATTCTTAAGATAAGCATTCGGCAGGGGACTTGTATGCGCACTTTCAACTATTACTACATTATTAATAGCTTTCTCAATCTCTGATTTGGCTTTTTGGGCTTCTTCGTCATGGCAAGCAATTTATCTCAATACACCTATAAATAGTTCATAAGGACGGTTCCAATTTTTTAACTCATAAGAACGAACTTCCACTGAAAAACCAGCTTCCTCCATTAAACGGAACCACGTCTCTCTATTAAATACTCCAGTTACATGTCGGTCCTTTTCGATTCTTAAGCCTCCTGGCCTATGAATCAGGTAGAACATGATGGTTTCTACTGTGCTATCCTTCCGACCAGGATCATATGTGTATTCCACGTATGTTAGCTGCGTCTCTCCATTAAGGTGGGTAGCATGCTCAACAGAAGGTAGTAACAGAGTTTCGACGAAACGTTCGGGACTGGTAATAAAAATGCCTCCCGGATTCAAGTGAGCTGCAGCCGTTTTAAAGGCAGCAAGTAGATCTGCCTCGTTAAGCATATAGTTAATGGCGTCATGAATAAGAACTGCGGCAAACTTTTTTCCCAACCTGACACTTCTCATATCACCTAAATGAAGCTCCACGCCGGGGTTCAACTTCCGACATTCTTTCAACATCGCTTCAGAAATGTCCACCGCAACAGCATCAAACTCAAAAGTCAGATGGGATAGATTGTGCCCTCCGCCAACTCCCAGTTCAAGAATAGTATGCCTGCCTTGGCCTAACTTATCCCGTAAGACCCCACACCAGTGAGCAGCCTCTTCTTCATATTCCTCAGGCGGGCTGATCAAACGTATTAGATGCGACAATTCACTATAAATTCGCCCCTGTTTAATCTCTTTAGCATCCAAGCAGCAGTCTCCTCTCAAAATTAGAAATACTATGAGTTATTTGCGGTCATCGCTAAACACTTAGAGTCAGCCATTCCTCAATGCCTCTCGTACAGAGCCGCTGGGTGGCACCACCGATGGTCAGTTTCTGCCGGAAAATAGCCATTTACAGCTTAACAGGGTATTCCCATGCCCCCTGTATATGGATAATGCGAAACTTTTACTGCGTTTACTTTTGCCTGGCAATATCATTTGGAAAAATAGTAGGGTGATGGTATCAGCTATCTATTTTAATAAAAAGAACTGACAGCGCTATTATAATTGAGATAACCATTATCTAACATTTTCCAGCTTGACAGAGCTTAAAGGTTTTCGCAACTGTAGTGGGGTCAAGTACAAAAAACCTGGGTATAATCCTCAATTTCTCATTATTATTAAGCGAATTATCCGAAGTTAGGCCTAATTAAAACTCAAGCTGTTATTGATAGCTTGAGTAATTATAATAATATCATGATTGGAACAGCAATAACTTGCCTAACTTTGGATAATTCTAATAGCACGAAACTGCAATTGGAAAAATTGGTTGCTTGATTGCCTAAGAACAACGTATTTGTAAACATTATTGTAATTGAGGATTTCAGTCAAGGATTTCCTCCAATTATAGGGGGTCAGGCCAATTTTCAGTAATTTTACTGCTTCGGCTCAAGGACCTAACAACTCGGGTACAAACAAAATTAATTGTGGAAAAACAATTAGAAGCCAAATAGTTATAAATATCGCGATTAAAAAGGGAAAAATACCTTTAAAAATACTTTGCAGAGATACTTCCGGAGCTATAGCTTTTACAACATAAACATTAACTCCAACCGGCGGAGTAAGCACTCCCAGGCCAACCCATAACACGGTAATAATTCCAAACCAGATGGGATCAAAACCAAGGCGAACCACAACCGGGAAAATAACAGGAATAAGCAGGACAAGCATGGCCATTTCATCCATAAAAAACCCGCCGACGAAAAAGATAAGTATAATTACCACCATTATGGCAGAAGGGGAAAGAGGCAGCGCTTCTACCCAATCGGCCAAAAGGAAAGGGATAGTAGAGATCGCCAGAAACCTTCCAAACACTGTTGCTCCGGCAATAAGGCATAGGATCATAGCTGCTGTTCTAAGACCGTCCCTTGTAGCTATCATAAGATTTCCCCAGCTGATCTGCCGCCTGATAAGTCCTATGATCAAAGCCCCCGCTGCCCCGATAGCACCGGCTTGAGTGGGACTAAACCACCCCAGTAAAAGCCCTCCAATTACCATTACAAAAAGGGCAAAAGCCTCAAGAATACCCACAGTAGAGCGCAGCTTCTCTCTTCCGCTCATAGGTTCTCCACGAGGCCCAAGTGCAGGCTTTATTCGACAAAGAATATAAATCGTGAGGACATATAAGAGGGCTAAAATTATCCCCGGAATAATCCCTGCCACAAATAACCTGCCTATTGATTGCTCTGTTAAATAACCATAAACGATTAAAACAGTACTGGGAGGTATAAGAATACCAAGAGTTCCTCCTGCCGCTGTTGCTCCCGCATTTAGCACTTCACTGTATCCATATTTTTTCATTTCCGGCATCGATATCTTACCCATAGTAGCAACAGTAGCTGAAGTTGAACCACAAATAGCAGCAAAAGCAGCACAACCCATGATAGTGGCCATAGCGAGGCCCCCTCTAAAACCACCGACCAGGGCATAAGCAGCTTTATAAACACGTTCTCCGATACCAGCCACAAGAGCAAACGCTCCCATGAGCACAAATAAGGTAATAGCACTTAAGGGATAAGAAAAAAATTCATAATAGAAATTGCGAGATAAAATACCTATACCTGAAGACCAGGAAGACAAATAGGCAAAGCCAAGCATCCCTACCAAGGCCATAGCAAAGGCCACAGGCATACGCAAGAGAAACAGAACCAGCATGGCAACAATTCCAAGAAGGCCGACCTCTACAGGACCCATTAACGCTCCCCCCCTTCTTCAAAAAAGAGAAACAAAAGCTGGGAAATGAAGTATAAGGAAGCTATTACTGCAAAAACAGCAAGGGCAAAAGCAAAAGGGTATAAGGGAAGGTGAGCTGTGGATGCCATTTCTCCTGCTCTCTTAAGGGACAATCCAAACTGAAAACTTCCCCAGGCTAAAAAAATAAACAGGGCAATTCCAAAAATATTCACCAGGCAATCACTTATTTTTTGGAATAACCTGGGCATTCTGGGTACAAGAAACTCAATCTTGATATGTTTTTCTAAAAACAATCCAATGGCAATTGTACTGGAGATTGCAATAATTTGCGCAAAACCTACCAGATCAGTGGCACCTCGTAGAGGTTTTAGGAAAAGTTTGGCTCCAACCACATCAACCACTGTAAATACAAACATAAGTAAAATAGCAACAACACCAATAGTTTCAACTGTTTGAGCAAGCTTTTTTGAAAAACTCCGGAAGCGCATTGAAAGCTATCCTCCTTGTTTGTAAGTGCTGAAAAAAATTTGCAATAATTTGATATAATAAGGGCTAAAGTTAAGTTATTTGTAATAATGATTCGTTTATTTAACTTGTTAAGTAAATCACATTATTATTTCTTTTCCTCTTAACTGTTCAATTAGTTACTAATAGTTAGGCCACCACCAATATTGTTATAAATTATAATTATTATAATTTGGTGGTGGCCTTCTACATGATCCTTTTTAAACTTGGCTCTTAGAAGATCATTAATACCATTTTACCAATCCACGAGAACCTCCTCGGGCCCGGTTGAAGATTTAATACCAAGTTCAATTTGTTGTTCAGTCCAGTATTCGATTCTTTCTTCGATAAAATCAATCCAGCCCATTATTTCCTCTTCGGAATAATCTCTGTCTACCATGGTTTCTACATATTTATCAATTACATTTTCAGCTCTTTCTTCCCATGCAGAAAGCTCAGCGGGAGGAATTTCAGTAATATTATATCCTTCAGCAATGGCATGTTCCTTACCTTCAATATCAATTCTGTTCCACATTTCAGTAAGTTTTTCCCTGAATTCTTCCTCAACATACTCGGTAATCATTTCTTGAAGATCGCCGGGAAGATCGTTCCAAGTATCCTTATTCATAGTAATATAAAAAGTATAAACCTGGCCGAGAGGCCATACCTCAGTTACATACTCGGTCACTTCAGCATATCCGAAGGCAATGATTGTTTCATAGGGAATTAAAAGCCCATCGATTACACGCTTATCAAGGTTGTCATAGGCTTCACCCATAGGCATTGGTCGTGCTGTTGCTCCGAGCGCTTCAACAAGTTCCGCGATATAACCTGTACCTCTTAAGGTAAGGCCCGCCAGGTCTTCGGGAGTTCGAACGTTAGTGTCAATAGTAATAATATTGTTAACCGGAGAAGTGTGGAAGGTAAGAACGTGGGTTTCATCAAATTCTTCAGGCTGAAATTCTGCATAAAAATCAG
This sequence comes from Syntrophomonadaceae bacterium, assembly GCA_007135125.1. Classification (GTDB taxonomy): domain Bacteria; phylum Bacillota; class Dethiobacteria; order DTU022; family UBA8154; genus SLJK01. The sequence continues at coordinate 8,997 of SLJK01000129.1, forward strand.
AAGCAACACGGTTCGCTACCCAGGCATTTGGAAAACCCAAGGGAAGATCCAGCACTTCTGAAACCGGAAAACGTCCAAAAGTATAACCAAGATTGGAAAGGCCTATATCGGCCATACCCTCTTCTACGCCGTCATACATTTCGCCCGGGCCAAGTAGCATACCACCAGGATAATATTCAACAGTTACCCTTCCCTCCGTAAGGCGTTCCACATCATCAGCAAATTCCTGGCCTATCTGCCCCTGGGAGCTGGGCTCAGGAAAATAATTAGCAAAACGGAGGGTAAACGTCTCCTCATCTACCGGTTCTTCTACCGGCTCTTCTACCGGTTCCTCAACCGGCTCTTCTACCGGCGCCTCCACTGGTTCTTCCGCGCACCCACCTAACAGCAGGCCAAACAATAATATGAACATGCTCAAATAAACAATCTTTCTCATAAGATAATCCTCCTTAAAACAATTTTCGTCTTTCACGCCCCCCCAAGTCACAGTCGCTGGTGATAAGTTTTATTACATTTAAGGCTAAGAATGTTTGTTTCCTACTTGGATTCTAATTACTCGATCTTAACACCACATCACCCCTTTCTTGCCTTCCAAAGCATGATGTGCGAATTTAATTTAGATTTAATCAAGGCAAAATTTTCTCAAATTTTAGCATAAACTGGCCTGGACTTTTTTGACACTTCTTACTTATATATTACTGAATATTTGCAACAAGTCAATAGTCCGTATGTTTAAAAGGGAGCAAGAGCTAAAAAAAGATGATACGTTTAAAAAACAAAAAATGGGTGTGGCTTAAGCAAAAACCACCTTTCCAGAGGGAATTTTACAGAAAATATCGGGCTTGATCTTCAGGTTAATTGTTGATAATCCCGAAACCTATAACTTATTCCTGCAGCATAGCACGAAGTTTAAACCTCTGCACTTTTCCGCTAGCCGTGCGAGGCAGTTCGTCAACAAATTCCACCCACCTGGGATATTTGTAACGTGCCGTTTTGCTGCGGACAAAATCCTGCAGTTCTTTTTCAAGTGCAGATGAAGCCTCATATCCGTGCTTAAGAACCACGAAAGCCAAGGGCTTCTCCAGGTTAGATTTATCAACCTTCCCGACCACTGCGCATTCCTGAACAGCAGGGTGCTCCAATAAAATCCCTTCAATTTCTACGGGAGAAACCCAGATACCTCCAGCTTTCAGCATATCGTCAGCTCTGCCGCTATACCAGTAAAAGCCGTCACTGTCTTTATAAAACTGGTCACTGGTATTAAACCATTTCCCCACGATAACCTCTTTCGATTTTTCGTGTTTCCTCCAGTAAAAAGGAGTGGTCCCGTCATTACTGATCCAAAGCACACCGGTTTCACCATCTGCTACCTCGTTTCCGCCTTCATCAGTAAGCATGGCCTCAAAACCGGGTAACAACATACCGCAACTTCCTACCTTAACTACCCCGGGCATATTTGATATATAGATCCCCCCAACATCAGTAGAACCAATACCATCCAGTATCTCCAAGCCGAACTTTTCTTTCCAACGCTGAAATATGACCTTTGGCATAGCTTCTCCGGCAGAAATACATGTTCTAAGTGAGGAAAAATCATATTTTCCCTCGTCTTTCTCCAGCAGCTCCAGAACGCCCATATATGAAGTGGGAATGCTAAAATATATAGTCGGCTTGTAATGGGTAATAACATCGGCAACTGTTTCAGGTTTGGGAAGCTCGGGAACAAGAACTACTGAGGCACCACGAAGAAAAGTGGTTTCGATAGAAACATTCCTTCCATAAGAAAAATACATTTTTGATGCTGAATAGACAATATCATTCTCTGTCATGTGAAGAACATTATCACAATAGGAAGGCATAAACGCGGGCACATCATGATGAAGGTGTACAACACCCTTTGGAGATCCTGTCGTCCCGGAACTGTAAAGCCAAAAAGCCATGTCATCTTTGTGGGTCTGGACTACTTTTAGAGAAGGCGATGCTTCCTCCAAAAGGCGATCAAAGTTGAGTTGTCCAGACTCGGGTAGCCCCTTAACAATAAAATGCTTTAAATGATTCAACTCATGCAAAACTTCTGTAAAACCAGGCGCCAAATTTTCATCTGTAATAAGCACCTTGGCCAAACTATCTTCTAAAAAATACTTGTAATCCTGCGGAAGAGCCATAGTGCTAATCGGTACTGGCACTGCTCCAATTCTCATCGCCCCAAAGTAACTAAAAAGAAACTCAGGGCAATCAGGCAGACAAATCATTACCCGGTTTTCCTGTTCCACACCCAGTTTCCGTAGAGCATTCCCGGCCCGGTTTGAAGCTTCTAAAAGGTCTTGGTAAGTTATAACCTTGTCCTGGTAATAAATTGCTGCTTTGTCTCCTTTTCCTTCCCTTATATGACGATCAAGCAAAAAATCACCCAGATTAAAATTTTCCTCTACGACAGGCATGATCTCGGTCATTGAAAGTCCTCCCTCAAATATTTTGATAATCATATAAGGAATACTAAGAGCCACTACATGTAATATTTGGAAAGCACTCAAATATACAACCCGGTAGCAAAATGGCAGATGATTAAAAGCTCACTAGATATCTTTAGATATCTTCGGCTTCGGCCGGGCTTTTCTGAGACACTATGCTATCTGAATCTTAATATCTTGACCAAATATAGCAATATAATCGCGCCCAATAAAGCCACAATAAAAGTAGCAAGATTAAACCCGCTAACCGGATCTTGGATGTTAAGAACAGCACCGGCCAGCCATCCGCCCAACAGCGCACCAATTATGCCAATCACAATATTGCCTAACAGACCGAAACCCCTTCCTTTGACCACTAAGCCGGCCACCCAACCGGCAAGCCCACCGATAATTAACCAGGTTAACAATCCCATTCAAATTGCTCCTTCCTTTAAAAAATGTGGTATTCATAAACCCGGCACAGTTATAATCTTACCGTTTAATTGCGCTTTCATAATATTCTGCAATTAGCATACAGATTCCTGCACTTATTAAAAATACATACAACCTGGATTCCCACTATCTCAAGTTAAATCCGTATAATTGTGTAAAATAAGGTTAGAGAAGATAACCGGGTTCGCTCCAAAGCCATTCTCATGGCCTTTGGTGTCAACAAAGAGGGACACCGAGAGATCTTAGGGTTTGGGTCGGAGACAGCGAATCAAAGGCCGGCTGGAGCGAGTTCTTTGCCAATTAAAAAAGACGCGGTTTTAAAATGGTCCAGCGGCCGAAAGTATTTAGATATGACATAATACTGGAGCTGGCATCAAAAAAACGCTAAAAAACAGCTTAAAAAGTTGCATATACTGGCGGTTAGGTAAACTACGTTCTAAGCGAAGGAATTTTACACATAAAGTTGGACTTGATCAGGTGATATAAAGGCACTAATTTGATTGATATTTTAGCAAGTGAAAGGAGCTGCCTTCATCGTTTTTCGCACTATTTTTTTGAAATACTTAAATCTTTCGTAAGGCCTGCTCACTTATCCAATTCACGCGCCTTCCTTGCCACTTCCCTTATCGCCTCTAATAAAGTATCTCCACTTGCTTCTATCTTCTTATTACTGCGGAAACAAACAGCTTCATTACCCAAAAAATAGAGTATCCAGCCTTGTTTGCTTAACATCTCTTTTATCTCATTTATACTCATTTCAGAGTAAGGGTTCACTACCCCGCCCCCCTTCAATCTTCTTGTAACACTAATATCAACTAATTTTTCCCTGCTAATTTGGCCATTTTCTTGCCGCTGCCACCGGAGACGTCTGACAGGTTTCATAGAAGCCTGGATAGCCGATATATGAAGCCTCTGCTTTTGCCTAAGCTCACCGGTTATCCCTCCGCTCGTATTAAACCGGGGATATTAAACCGATAGAAACTGAAGTCGGATTCGATTTTGCTGACACTTTTAATATTGACATGAATTGCTGGTTACTACTATGTTCCAATTTTTATAAGGGTTTATTTACAGCCAAACACCGAGAATAAAACCTGCCAAGTTTTTGCCCAGTCTCGTTATCATAATGTTTTATATCAAATAGTACTTCTTCCCAGGAAATTAAGAGTAAATCAATTTTCTTGAGTATTGGCTCAAAATATTCCTCAAACCATTTCCGTTTTTCCAGATAATTAGAGCGATCTTTATATAACTCAACCCTGGAAAGGACTGTGCGATAAACCGATTCCTTTTCCATGAAAGCATAAAAAGTAGGTTCACTTTCTATTTCTTTTTCTGGAGCCAAGACATAAAAGCCAAGCATATCAAATCCCTCAACAGGGCATCTGCCATTTGAGATCACGCTAGCCATACAGGCGATACTTCGTGCTACCTGGTTATACCCTGGAATTCGTGTAGTCCCGCTAGAAAGCTTGCTAAATAATTTAGCCTCTAAAACGATAAACTGTTTGAATGGTCCTACAAGAAATACATCAGCCTTCCCTGCCTTCCTCACTGCTATATCGCCAATTATCCCATCAGCGTGTGTATATGATTCGGCCAACTCGTCTCCATGGTATTGGGGAAGAAATTTTGACGATAGCAAACCCTCAGAAAACCAATCCGTGCCAGGTTGGAATGCTAGTGGGTGTTCTATAGCTTTATTTTTGGAAAACCAGTACATTATAACTCTCACCAACCAGCCCTCATTGTATAAAATGGATGATGGCATGTGCCCCTTTCCGGTATCTAAATTATTTAAAAGCACAGAGATAATGTCTAACATACCTTTCATCTTCCTTATTAATAAGATTTTTCAGTCTTCTCAGGCAAAAAAAGCCTCCTGCTCTTAGCTGAGTACTCCCTTTGGCATGTTGCCGAAATGCTTATTAGTTGGCGTTATGCAACGTAAGGACTTGCCTTGAAACAAAGAATAGTTAGGTAAATGCGTGACACATAAAGCCATTTCCCTTGTTAATCCATATGGCAGGAAGACGTTATCCGTTTCCATTATCTAAATTCTCCGTCTCTGTCATAATTCCTGCCAGTTTTTGCATAATTCTATAAACTTCCCCCTGCCAGCCCCTGCACAAATCGGCAAAACTTTCCCTAATTCCTGCAAAAACGCATATCTTACAGGTTCGTACTTGTTTTGCATGGGAGCAAGGTAAGTATAAAAAAGGGGCGTGAAAGCCTATATTATCAAGTTCGGGGCTTGCAAAGAACCAGGTTGTGTGGCTTTATACGACATTACTATTACAAGCGTTAAAATTTAGATTTTTCTTGCTCCTTAGCAGGAAATCCCAACAAATTAGTAGAATTAAAAAAAAAGAGAATTGTTTTTATATTAAATATAGATACGAAAGGAGGGACAAATATGGCAACGGAAGTTGGGCAAGTCTATCTATGCAATATCTGCGGCAATAAGGTTAAAGTAATGGAAAGCGGTGCAGGAGAACTCGTGTGTTGTGGTGAGCCGATGGAAAAAGTGGGCTAAAGATGCCTGTCAGCATAGCATTAGTCTACACCTTCCCGGCATATTATATCGAAGGTGAGTTGATTCACCCGTTCTGGTTGTGCCGGCCATTAATAACAAAAAGTTTTAACTACAAATAGCCCCCTGGAGAACAACTCCCTCCGGGGGCTATCTTTTTGTGCTTATGTGCCCTTATCCGGATGACTAAACGCCTCTTAAAACGCAAATTTGAAGCAAACCAACCAACAACCCTGCTTACAATCATCAGTTTTTTTACCCCAAGCGAAATATATATTACCCTGTAGCTTTTTTCCCAGAAGAGTGTAAACTATACCCCCTCCCCCTTTGCACTTCCAAAAGAAGCAAGAAGACTGGAATGCTAGGGGCTAGCCGGACATATTAAAATTGGTTCATCTCCAAAAGAGTTGGTAAACTAACGCTTTCCCGGGCAGGCTTGTATGATTTTTAAGATAAAATACTCCAGGTCATGGAAGCCATAAGCCTGTCTTTTAATAACCTTGATTTTGTTGTTTATCCCTTCCAGCTTGCCCGTGTGTATCGGATAATCAGTATGATTAAGGATACCGTATTCATGGTATCGTAAAGTTTTTACAAATTGCTGTAATGCAGGTATACCCGATTCTAATGCTTTGGAACACCAATCATCAAGTGTTTTTGTCATATACTGGCGGTTAGGACAATGCCAGATTGTTTTAAGCTCATCTTTCAAAATGTATACGGCTGCCAGGTTTTTGTTAACCGAAAGCAGCTTTTCCAGACGAGGCACTTCCGTTTCTTTCAGATTCTCCAGGTTCTTCAGCAAGATCCAGCGGCTGCCCTTAATGACTTTTTTATCAGCTTCTGCAGCAGCCCTAGTTTCTGCTCTACGGACCTCGTCAATTACTTTACCGTATTGAGCGACGATGTGAAACACATCAAAGACAATGGCAGATTGGGGACAGAATTCGGAGACTGCTTTAATAAACGGGTCCCACATATCCATAGCAACAGCTTTAATTTGGTCTCGTGCTTCATTTGGCATCCTTAAGAAGAACTCTTTTAAGGTTTCGTATTTACGGTCTTTACCAACCCAAACGATCCGGCCGGTTTCAAAATCGATGACAGTAGTCAGATACCTGTGATGCTTTCCATAAGAGATTTCATCTACCGCCAAGCAACGCAGCCCGTTATAGTCTGTACTTGCAAATTCTTTTTGTAGTCCTTGTTTGTCAATTTCTTTAACCGTTTTCCAGTCCAGGTGGAGGTGCTCTGCTACATCCTTTACCGTCATTAATTTACAGAGCTCCTGTATGTAGATAGCCAAACGCCGGGTTACCCGAGGACCACCAGGTTCAGCGATATCCAGTTCTTCTACAGTTATTTGGCCACAGACGGGACACTTTATCTTGCGGTAATAAAGATGTATAAGGGTTTTATGAGGACCCAAGGAAAGATCCCTTAAAAAACGTTGATGGTTAGAATGGCTGCCAACTCCTTTATGATAACAGTAAGAACAAATAGGTACAAAGCGCAGATCTGGTTTAAATTGAACTACTATGCCGGTACTATTACCGAAGTCAAATTGCTCAGAATCAATAAAATTTACTCGACGAAAGGGGAATAATGATGTTATATTTATGGTGGACATCCGTGATACCTCCTGTTAGATATTTGGTCAATAACTAACTACGCTGAGGTATGCGGATGTCCTTCTTTTTTAACTGTTTTTGTTCAACGAAAATGGAGATGAACCAGAAAAAATAATGTTGATGATCCGTCTTAAGGTATCCGTTGACGGTTCCGTCTCTTTTACTTCCCGTGTTTTTCTAAATTCCCCCATGATAA
>SLJK01000028.1 GCA_007135125.1 Syntrophomonadaceae bacterium
AATCCTCGTAAAGACCTGGATCGGACAATTGTCTCTCCAGGTCAGCCACCCTTTCTTCCTCTTGCAGAATATCCCCTTCCAATACCCCGAGAACTTCCTTCAACCGCTGTCGTTTCCTTTTCTGAGCTTCCAAATGGCGTTGCTTCTCCCTTTCCTTTTCCCTCTCCTCCAAGCGCTTTTTCTTCTCTTCGTTATTTCCATGAAAAGGTGACGGTTCTTCTCTCTGCCCGGACTTGGACTCCAGGAATTCTTTAAATCCTCCCTTAAAAAAGCTCACCCGTCCCTCCCTTACTTCCAGCACTCCTGCAGCCAGGCGGGAAATAAAGTAGCGATCATGAGAAACCAGCAAAAGCGTTCCCGGGAAGTTGTCCAAGGCTGCCTCCAGCTCTTCCATGCCCTGTATATCAAGATGGTTGGTAGGCTCATCCATGATTAGGAAATTACTCTGGTTAAGCGCCATGCGAGCAATGGCCAGACGGCTTCTCTCTCCTCCGCTCAATTCACCGACTTTTTTAAACACCTCATCGCCTTGAAACAAGTATTTACCAAGGTGTTTGCGTGCTTCCGGCACGGTAAATTCCGAAACGGCAAGAATTATCTCCAGGGGTGTGGATGTGGGGTATAGCTCCTTCTGTTCCTGGTCAAAATAGGCAATTTTCACAGCGGGACCGATGTACAACTGACCGCTACTCGGAGAAAGCTCTCCGGTTAAGACTTTTAAAAGAGTGCTTTTCCCGGAGCCATTTGGCCCTATTACGGCCAGACGGTCTCCCCAGTTGATTTCCAGGTTAACCTCCTCAAAAATTTTATTTTCTCCAAAATACCGCGAAACGTTCTCCAGGCGCGCGACAATCTTGCCACTTCGTCCTGCGAATTTAAAGTCCGGGTTCATGACTTTTTCTTTTTTTTTACTCTGAAGAAGCCCCATCTTTTCCAAACGCTTTTCTCTGCTGCGAGCCTGTTTTTTGGTTCTTTCATCAGCAGTTGCATTCCTGATAAATTCCAGATCTTTTGTATATGCCGCATGCTGCCTTTTAAGGGTACTTTCCAGGGAAGCCAACTCATGATCTCGCTGGGTAGTATAGGCCGAATAATTGCCGCGATAGTATTTCAGCTTATTCTCTTCCATAGCGTTTATACCATGCACCACTTGATCCAGAAAGAAGCGATCGTGGGAAACCACCAGTAACGCTCCCTGCCATTTCTGCAGGTAACCTTCCAACCATGACACTGCATCAAAATCCAGGCTATTAGTAGGCTCATCCAGCAAAAGCAGATCCGGCTCACTTAATAGAAGAGAAGACAGTTGTGCCCTGGTCTTTTCTCCTCCGCTAAAACTGGTTATTCGCCTGTTAAAATCCTCTTTTTCAAAGCCCAGGCCGCGTGCTACATCTTCCAGGCGAGCTTCCAGAGTATAGCCACCCTTTTCCTCAAAGAGATGTGACAGTTCCCCGTATTTTTTCATAAGCTCAGCGGTTAAGGTGCTATTCTCCCGGACGTGGGGAAAAGACATCTCCTTTTCCAGGGAGGTCATTTTCTCCTGCAAAGCAAGAATATCTTTTACCGAACGCTCCAGGTAATCCTTCAGAGTCGTTTCCGGCAAAAGACCGGGATTTTGGCTCAAATAGCCCCAGGTCAATCCCTTTGAAATAAAACGTTCACCGCTGTCCTGTTCCTCTTCGCCAGTGATGACTTTCAAGAGGGTCGTTTTCCCGCTGCCGTTAGCTCCCACCAGACCTACTTTCTCTCCACTGTGCAGCTGCAGGGAAACACCCTCCAAAATTCTAATTTCGCCAAATGACTTGTAGATTTCCCGTAGAGTAACCAGGGGCATGAATTTTTCTTCCTCCGTCTTCTAGATCGTTCTTTGAAAATAATCCACCTGCAGGTTTCCTGCCCCCATATCCACATCCAGGTCAAGGCGAGAAGAAGCTTCCTCATAACCGGGAGAATAATATTCCCCGTCAACCAGAAGCCATCCCATATCATCTAAATTTGTACTAGTAAGAGCACCCCGCAGATGAATCTTTACCGCTGTCCCTTCAACAACCAATATCTCAATATTGGAAGCTCCCGCTTTTACCGAAACAGGGGTATTTACTCCATTGTCCCCCAGCTTCAAATTCAGGTCCCCTGCGCCAACTTTCATATCCAGGCCGGAAAGTGGAATGCCGGAGAGATCCATTTCAGCCTGTACAGCCCCAATGTCAACCTTTACCTCCCAAAGCAGATCCCCGGACAGGTGCAACGCCCACTCATGAGCAGCACCGTTTCTCAACCGCCAGGAACCTTCTTGCTGTTTTACCGTTACCTCAATTGTATCTCCCTCTTTTTCTATGGAAGGAGCTGCTCTCCATGGTCCGCGAAACTCCCCTTCCAACCATTCTTCGGCAAAAGAATCCATTACCAGCCTGCCCCCTCCGAATTGCAAAGCCAGCGTGCCCGCGGTGAGATCCTGATGTTGAGAGCGTTCCACTCGCAGGATGGTCTCTTCACCTGTTAAGTGAGGAATTCTTGCCGGAGTTTGCACAGCCAGCATGATAACGGCACCGGCCAGTAAGACGATGGAAAGAAAGGCTATCCAGGCGGGAATCCTACCTCCCCAAAAAAAACTTATACCTATGATAATTAGTAGAACAGGCCAAAACTGGAAAATCAGCTTTCCGATACCCCAGTCTGTATATCCCAGGTTATTAAGAAAAAGTAGCAACCCGGCCAGAATCAGTATAAGACCCAGTATATAGGTTCCAACTCTCATAGCCTAACCCTCCTTCCTCTCCCGCACCAGGAAAAACACACCGGCAGCGATGAGCAGAAGAGGCCAGATATAATGAAAATAGATCCCCATCGTTTGGCGGGCCAGGAAAAACAGCCCCAAACCAACCAACAATAGTCCGGCATTCCGACGACGCCGGGCACGTCTACTTTCCTCTGTTTCCGAATCATCATTAGCTGTTGTGGTTTCATGTAAGGGCATCTCGTCTCCTACTGCGTCCCCGGACCACCCAGGTGCTGCCGAAGACTGTTCCATTTCAGGACTCATTTCTGCAGGTACTTTTTCCCCACCGCCTGTTTCTGCCGCTACCTTCTCTTCATCTGGAATAACTATCCAGGCAATAATATATGCTATAAAACCTCCACCGCCTACAAAAAGGGCAAGCACCCACAAAATGCGTATCAAGGCCACATCGACATCAAAATATTCTGCCAGCCCTCCCGCTACGCCGGCAATGACCCTGTTCTTGCGTGATCTGTACACTCGGTCCATTTCTTCACTTCCGTTCTTCTTAAATGGTTACTACTAGAAATATGAATGCCCTAACGACTATCTGCTCCTGTAGATTACCACAGTTTCCAAGAATTGAACAGGGTCGTAGCGCTCTTCAAGGAAAACAAAATAACCTACGAGTTTTCGTTACATCTTGAACAGTAAAAAAGGGACCCACTTCATTGCGCGGGTCCCCATATTGTTGAAATAATATTTACTTAAGATCGTTTTGTTACTGTTTGGATTTATAATTCTTTACCCATTCATCCAATTCACGGGCAGCAATCTCCTTACCTCCCAGACCAAAAGCCAAAATGGCTGAAATAGCAATAGTCCCCAGAATCAACCCAAAAGCTACCAAAATAATCTCATCGGCCAGACCCATCCTTTGCAATGCCATGGCACCAGCAAGCACCAGGATGGAGTACTTGGCAATGCGGGCCAGAATAATGGCTTGAGGCGTTTCACTGACACTGATGGCCTGGTAAGCCAGGTGGGCCAGATAGAGTCCGATACCAAAGATGACAAGACCCAGTATAACGTGAGAAAGGAATATTAATAGTTGGGCTACCAGGTCTGCTAAAAGAACAAATCCCAAAAGGCCGGCAGCTTCAATAACCGCAAAGAGCATAATGATTACCAAAATAACATATCCAACCATCTCCGAAGGGCTCCATTTCCCTTCTTTGGGCGTCTCTTTTGTTAATCCCAGGCGGAGCAGGATTGCATTAAAACCAGCTGCTTGAAGAAGGTTGTCTGCCAGACTGGCCACCACCCTACCCACGGCATAAGCAATAAGTAAGACCAATATCGCCGCAAAAATGGCCGGCAGAGCCTCCAGGATCATATTCAGCATACTGCTGGCCGGCTGAGTAATGGCTTCCAGGGCAAGGGCATTCAAAGCAGCAATAATTGAGATTATAATAACCAATGCGTATAACAACAGCCCCGCAAGATTGGATATCTGTTGCCTGCCCATAACTTGGGCCAATCCTAGCCGCTCACTTAAACGATCTGCTCCGGCACTGGCGAGCAAGCTGGCCGTAACTCTGTGCAAAATCCGCGCCAGGAACCAACCGGCTAGCAGGATAAGTCCGGCGGCTAAAATATTTGGCAAGAAAGTAAGCACCCTGTCAGTCATATTCTGAACAGGAGTCAACAGCCCCTGCAGCTGCAAAGCGGTCAGAATGGCCGGCAGAAATAGCAATAACACCACCCAGTAAGCCACCTTGCTGATCGTCTGGCTAAGCGGAATCCG
>SLJK01000153.1 GCA_007135125.1 Syntrophomonadaceae bacterium
AATGCTCTTCTTGTATATCAGGACGCTCAATCTCAACCGATACAGGTTTTACATTCCAAAGTTCCTTCCACTCGGAATAGTTTTGATAGTTTAAATCAGCATCTTTTATATGCACTACCAGGGCTTCTTGCCAATCTCCAGTTCGCAGGGCATTTACAAAGATCTCCACCGTCTCGACCGGGGTGCGACCCAGAGCGTCCCTATCTTCTTCCGTCCTGAGACGGCTCTGTTCTTCCACCAGGCGGTTGGCCTCCTCCTCTGACAAAAGGGCTTCAGGCTGGTAACGGTTATTAGCATTCCAGAGCAGGTATTCGTCTATCCCCAACTCCACAGCGGCATCTATCTGCTGGCGGATTTCAGTGGGTCCGTAGCCGATGTTACCCCTAATCCAGGAAGCGGTAAAACTCTGCAGCCAGGGTCTAATAATTGCTGGTTCTTCCAACGGGGCATTGCGCTTTAAAGAATCTTTCAGAGCATTCCAGACAGTTCCCCTAGGCTTTGCATCGGGAACCTCAAAGCCAAAATAACCGGGGCCGTAATGGCTGGGGTAGACCATAGGGCAAATGTAATCCACATGTGCAGCAATCTTTTCCCACGTCTGCCCGATCCGGTCAGAATCGCCCCAGGAGGTAGAGATAACCCCAAACACGTCGGCCGAGAGATAGACATCGTATTCAGCCAACTCCTCATCAGCATAAATTAAAAAATCCCTGATTAGTTCATCTTTTTCCAACTCATTCTGGGCCGGATAATATGCATCCCTATCCAAGTCACGTGCATTTTCAGGGAAGCGAACATAATCAAATTGAATCTCACGAAAACCTTTCAATGCGGCTTCGCGGGCAATAGCAATGTTGTAATCCCAGATCTTTTTTTCGTAGGGGTCCACCCAGGCAACCCCTTTGCGATCCCGCCAAAGTCCCCCTTCATTTTTTTGTATGGACCAGTCCGGCCTTTCTTCCGCCAGGTGGGGGTCTTTAAAAACCACTACACGGGCGATGGTATAAATGTCCCTTTCGTCCAGCTCTTCCAGGACAGACTTCATATCCTTGATAGGTATCGACTGGTTTGCACCGACTGCTTCCACGGCCTCTATCTCACTGCGGTAAGACATTATCCCGTGGTCATTTTTAACATCGATCACCAGGGAGTTAAGTTCGGTAGTCTCCACCATCTCCAAAATGCTATTATAGCGTGATTCCAGGCCTACGGAATTGCCGGTCAGGTAAAGCCCGCGGGCTTTTACGGGAGGATTATCACGCTCCCAGTCCAGGGGAGGCAGGGGGACATACAAAGAACCCAGTTCTTCTCTGCGCTGCTCCTCCAATTCTTCCCGTTCCTTTTGCACCTGCTCAGCCTCTTTCTTTTCTCTTAGACGGCGTTCTTCTTCTGTCTCTTCCGGTACTACTTCCTGCTCAGCACTTTCCGTGTTAGAATCCTCGGTTTCACGTTCTTCTCCAGGTATATCATGTTCTTCCTGGGCAGACATAAAACCGCACCCCCCAACTGCCAGAAAAAAAACTAACATAAACACCAGAAAATAAAACAGAACACCTCTTTTCGAAAAATTCAGGGGCCGGGGAAAAATTGGCAGCATAACAGACCTTCCTCTCACAATGGATAATGTAGTAACCGGGCATATTGCTTGTACCGAGCGGCAACGAACTTCTACAATTACATTATATATTACCTGAACTATCCTTAAAAGTCTATCCTGAATTGAGTTTTTTTATGCTTCTAATAAATGCGGCTATCAGCATAAATGCTAATCAAAGCTGCAGGAAATGCGTCTTATTTAGCAATGAATTACTCCACTGCTTAACCGAATCTGCTCAATTGCATCAGGTTGGCGGAAGTGATAGAATATCTTGAAAGTAGATATTTGACAGAAAAGGGGAGCGCTGGAGAGTGAAAGTCATTAAGGACAAGCATTCCCGCAAAAAATCGAAAATCAAAGTTGAAAAAAAGCTGCTGGAAATGTTTTTTCTTTTTTTCAAAATCGGAGCTTTTACCTTCGGCGGCGGCTATGCCATGATCCCACTTATCCGTCACGAATTAATTATGAGAAAAAATTGGATGAGTGAAGATGAGTTTTTAACCAGGCTCGTTATTGCTCAATCATTTCCCGGTCCTATCGTGGTTAACTTTTCACTTCTTAACGGATACCTTTTTCGAGGGATAAAGGGGGGGCTTTTCTCGGTACTGGGAGCAATCCTTCCTTCATTCTTGATTATCCTGACCATAGCTGTCTTTCTTTGGCATTATCATGAGCATACCATGGTGCAGGCAGCCTTTATGGGGATCAGGCCGGTGGTGGTAGCCCTGATTGTCTCGGCAGCTTACAAGTTAGGAAAACCCATATTCCAACAGAGACGACTTTTTGTCACTTTCCTTTTGTTTCTGGCAGGACTTATTCTTTTAAATATCCACCCAGCCTTTGTCATTCTTCTGGGAGCAATACTTGGCCTTCTATGGCCTCTAAAAGCCGCAAGGAATGAGGGATAACCGTGCTTGGATTATTAATCGAGCTCTTTTTTTCCTTTTTTAAAGTGGGGATCTTCGGGTTCGGTGGAGGATACGCCATGCTGGCTCTCCTGGAACATGAAATAGTTAAAAACCAGGGCTGGATGAAAATAGCAGAGTTGGTTGATGTTATAGCTTTGGCAGAGATGACTCCGGGGCCGGTCGCCATCAATTCAGCCACCTTTATCGGCTACCAGGTAGCAGGGTTATATGGTTCCGTTATAGCAACGGCAGGGGTTATATTCCCTTCCCTGCTGATTATTATGCCCGCCTCCAAAATAATTATGCAGCATTACGGTTCCGAAAGGCTAAATAACGTTTTAGAGGGAATCAGACCTTCTATAATCGCTCTCATCAGTCTGGCTGCCTTCGTAATTGGACAGAGCTCCATAATCGACTGGAAATCCGCTTTGCTGGCCGCAGGATGCCTTCCACTGCTTATTTTTACCAGGCTCAACCCCCTTGTGCTTATAGGGTTGGGTGCGGTTGCGGGCATACTCCTCTACTCGTAAAAAACACCCTTCTTCTCCAAAAAAGAAAGCAATCCATCCGCAGAATTATGCAGAGGCTCCAAAAGTAGCTCCTGTTCATAGCCCGGCAGTTCACAGACGCGCTCTTCAGGTGTAGAGGTAAGTAACCCTTTCTTTGTCTGCAACTCCAGGGCCCGGCATAAATTACGGGAAGCATCTTCTTGACCCAGGTAATCCCTGGCCAGCTGCATATGAACCAGCAGTTGTCCTATTACGAGCTCTATCAGCAGCTGCGCAGGGTAAGCGGCACCAAAGTGGGTAAAATAAAGGATTTGGGCTTTACTGAGAGAAATCCTGTACAGGTCTTGCAACATTAAATCCCCATCAAAATCCGGTCCAGGTGTAGCAGGGCGTGTCACAAAGCGATGCAGTAATTTTGAAAGGCCGGGCAAATAAACTCCCGCCGCATCTCCACTAAATAATCCCTTGGTCTTGGAATCGTAGAAGCAAACATGGTGCCTGGCATGGCCCGGTGTTTCCCATACCTCAATAGGCCTCCCGCCTAGGGGAATTATTACTCCTTCCTCAGCTGCACAGAGGTTTTCCTGGGGCACAGGAATTATCTCTCCGTACTGTCCCATTTTCTGTTCCCCATATGCAGCACGAGCCCCTTCTATTAGCCGTTCAGGATCTGCCAGATGTTTTATGCCTCTGTGGTGCACCCAAATTTCCGCTTCCTGAAAATGACGTGCCAAAACACCCAGTGCGCCTGCATGATCTACGTGCACATGAGTAACCCCTATGTATTTTACTGCCGCAGAGGGTATCCCGATATAATTTGCAGCACCGAGAAGTCTTTCCACAGAACTGGAGGCTCCTGTCTCGACCAGCATCCAACCGCTGCTATCTTCACTTTTCATAAAGTAAGCCGAACTCCACCCGGGGATTCCTCTCTCTTGAAGGTCCACCTGCCAGATATCACCGTCCAATTTCACAATCCCTTCCAACTTACACCACCCCATCTGTGGTAAGCAGTAAAGCCTTATTATCCCACAATCTGTTTCCGTAAAAAATATATCAGCTGCAGCTTCTTATAAACAAAAAGGAGACGGATTGGTCTATACCAAAAAAACGCTCCGCCCCTCTATTGCATTCTCTTATATGGGAACTAACTCCATCCTTGTCCCCACGAACTACCTGGGAGTATACTTAAGACATTAGAACCAGTGCTCGATAACTCCCCAGTCATACATGCGTATATCATGTTCTTCTTCCCCGAAGCTCCACCCCAGACCTACATAGCTGTTATCCTGGAAATCATCTATAACTTTTTCTTTGAAAACCCCGGCAGGGACTTTTTCCTGCCAGTTATCGACCTCTTTCTGTAAGCGGAACCTTAACTCTTCTCCCGGGTTAACAATATCTAAATTTTCCTTTTCTTCCTCACCAATAAAAACACGGGTAAGAGGACTTCTCATAATAAGGGTCACATCTTCAGCAGGTTCGTCCCCTTCATATCT
>SLJK01000142.1 GCA_007135125.1 Syntrophomonadaceae bacterium
ATAAAAATCTTGTAACTACTCTTCTTTAGGCTTTGGCATAACCTCTTCATAAAGCTCGGCATCATAACGACGTCCCTTTGCGAGGAGCTGCCTCAACTTCAAGATATCGGCATCCCTGCTGCCGGTCTTCTTGGAGGTATTGAACGCGGTCATGCCCATATCGAACTCTCCGTGCACGCTCGCATTCGCTCCCCACCAGTAGATGACTTCGGCCCTGGTCATATCATAGAGGTATCTCTTTGCTTGTCTTAACATGTTTAGGGACATTCCCACCTGCTGCGGATACTTATTGGCAATTTCCCATATAACTTCGTCAACAGCCTTATCCATCCTGGAAGTATCTTTTTCTAATGATTTGGCATAGGCCTTTGCCTCTTTATACTCATCGCCTGTTTTATACTCCCCGTAAACTATCTTTCCGTCCTCGACATATTTATCAGTAATGACCTCGGGGTTTCTTATAAATTCGCCGTCTTTCTTTAGCACAGGCTCTAATCTATGGATATAGTCTTTGCGGAACATTTTGTAAGCGCTCCACTGTTCCAGGCCGACAAGCTGCCAAACTGCGTCTTCATTAGTCATGGTGGCACCCTTAAACTGTACCGCGCCGCCCATTGCAGTTGAACCATGTGCGGGCCCTACTTGACCGAAACTTGCCGTGTCTGCAGCAACGGTGAGGTCACAAATGCCGCTTATCTCTTCACCGCCACCGATACTCATACCCTGCACCCGGCGGATAAAAGGCTTCGATGAGGTCCAGACCACATTAAAGATGTGCCAGTAAACCTGTAAATATTCTTGAGCGTCCCCATACCTGCCGATGAAATGCTCCGAATACTCCGGGACATTGCCGCCTGTACAGAAAAACCTGTCGCCTGCGCCGGTAAGGACTACCCCTACCACACTCGGGTCATGGGAAGCTTTGTTAAAAGCACAGGCAGTCCCTTTTAACATATCAAGATTGTAAGAGTTTCCCTGCTTTTCGTTATCTAATACCACATAAGCAACATAAAGCCCTTCTATCTCTTCCCCCGTTTGGGGATTAACCAAAGGCCTTTTTTCATAAGTAGTGCGTGGAGGAGCATCTAATTGTAAAAGATCCTCCCTGTAAAGTTGAAAATCGGGCCTGCTTTCTCTTGGCGCTCTGGGTATCCAATCCAATGACATAACTTTAATAAACCTCCTTCAAGAATTATATTATTTAACATGCCCTTTAAAACAGGCAAACCTTCCTTAACCAAATCATCGCTACAATTCAGGACTATTAGCCCTTCATACAATTTAACTCTTATAGTTACAATCATATTGCTCCTAAAAGCCAAATCTTTAAATTGTCGGTCACAAAAAACCTGTTCTCTTCGTGTTGAAAAAATAAATACCTGAACTCTGTTGGCAATCCTTAATCATTGTAGTGCATAATACAATAAGTTATGCTACCCGTATCAACTTTATTGCCTTCGAACCACCTCCCTTCGTTATTACCCAGATTCAGTTAAGGAGGCTCTAGAAACCACAATTTAGAATTGTAACACTATGCCCAGACTGCAAATACACCTTGAAAATAGCTTTTTAAGCTATCCCGCTTTCCCTATAACAAATTATGTATAATTCTTTATTTTTATTAGCATATGCTTTAAATAAAGCATTATTATAACATGGCTAAAGAATATCACAGTAACATTTTTAAGTCAAGAAACTTTTGAGAATAATGCTTTTTCAACTATTTCTTGCAGGCTCGGTTATTTTATTTATATTCTACACATTTATAAATAATTCCTTCTCCCAACAATATTCTTTTTGAAAGAGCAACAATTTTATTAACCTTTTCGAAAATTATGACCGCGTGCAACTTAAATTAATTTGTAAACAAGCATCCCGGAAGATTTCTACCTTCCATCTCCCTTTATAAGTTTTCCAGGATTTATATTTCTTGAGATACGGGTTTGGCTGGTGTATACTGTTTAAGTATCGCTCTTCAAATACATACTCGGCATAAGAAAGGAATTCAGATGTTCTCAAAAGTGTTAAGCGTTACCCTTATTGGTATTGAAGCTTATGAGGTCGTTGTTGAAACCGATATTGCTTCCGGACTGCCAAACTTCAGCATAGTGGGACTTCCTGCCACCTCAATAAAAGAATCCAGGGAGAGAGTACGTGCAGCTCTGAAAAACTGTGGGTTCGATTTCCCTTCTCGGCGCATAACCGTAAACCTGGCACCAGCCGATTTAAAAAAAGATGGCTCAACCTTTGATATAGCTATTGCGACCGGTATTCTGATTGCTTCCGGCCAACTACCTGCTGCATCTGTAGAGAAAAAAATGCTTATTGGGGAACTTTCCTTGGACGGGAAAATTCGAGAGGTACCGGGAGTAATGGCTATGGTCTCTTCTATAAAAAAAGCTCAAGGGTCTGATGGTATAGAACACTTCCTTCTACCCCGGGGTAATTCAAGAGAAGCTTCACTGGGCAGTAACTACCCGGTAACAGGGGTTGATAACCTAAAAGACCTGGTAGCACTTTTAAAAGGAGAACTGCACATACCTGAAACAAACGTTAATCTTGAGGATTACCATGCAAACGAGGATATGAATAATGAACCCGATTTCGCGGAGGTTAAGGGACAGGTGTTAGCCAAAAGGGCGCTGGAAGTCGGGGCAGCAGGCGGACACAACGTGCTATTAACCGGTCCGCCAGGAACAGGGAAAACTATGTTGGCCCGTAGAATCCCTTCCATTCTTCCTGACATGAACCTTAAGGAATGCCTGGATATTACAAAAATTCACAGCGTAGCAGGCCTCTTAAAAGAAGACAGACCGCTTGTAATACGCAGACCTTTTCGCTCACCTCATCACTCTTCCACCGTAGCTGGCATACTTGGGGGAGGCAGAATTCCACAAGCTGGAGAAGTTAGTCTTTCTCATCTAGGGGTGCTATTCTTGGACGAATTTCCAGAATACTCTCGTGAAGTCCTGGAAGGATTACGTCAACCACTAGAGGACAGAGAAGTAACCATAACCAGACTGGAAACAACCATCCGCTTCCCGGCTCGTTTTATGCTTGTTGCCTCTCGAAATCCTTGTCCCTGCGGTTATTATCAACATCCTTACAAAGAGTGCCGCTGCTCAGAATTGCAAATTAGACGTTACCGTGCTAAATCCTCCGGCCCACTGATGGATAGAATAGACCTGCATGTTGAAGTTCCCTCTCTTCAGTACAAGGATCTGGAAATCAAAGAACCTGGAGAAAGTTCTTCAAACATCAAAAAACGCGTTGAAGCAGCTCGGAACATCCAAAGAAAAAGATTTAGCAAAATTGGTATCGACTGTAATGCCGGAATGTCTCACAAACATATTCCAAAATTCTGCCCCTTAAGCAAGGAAGCAAGAGAAATTCTCCGACGCGCCTTTGATGCCCTTTCTCTTTCTATGAGAGCGCACGACAGGATCCTGAAAATTGCTAGAACCATCGCAGATTTGGAAGGAGAGCAAGAAATGCTGTTGCTGCATCATATTACCGAGGCCATTCAGTATAGAAGCCAGGACAGAGATTATTAAACTGGTGAATTTTCCTTATATTAGCAAAACCAGCAATATGGCGCTGGTCACAAAAGAGAATTACATTTATAGTCTTCTGCCTTATTAATTCTCGTTTCCTATTTTGTTAAGAAATGCAAGGCTGCTTCCAGCGCACCTCCTGCAACAGCCCTGGCTTTGTCAGAAATACTTCTATAATCCACCTCTACCCCCCTGGGATCAATATCTCCAACCTTCATACCCTTCTGTACTTCTGTTTTAGGGTAAATCATACCGCGCAGCAATCCGCTAACACCAGCCACTACTGGAATTCTATCATTAACGAGGGCTACCGTCTCGCCCTCTTTTACCAGCTCGCCTATCTCCTTGAGAGGGGTAATAACCCCTTCTTTCGGGGCCCTAAGAAGCCTTTCTATCGAATAATTGCCTACTTCTCCCGGCACCCCGGTATCAACTGCAGCAAATCCGGAATAAATGACTTTGCCCAGGTTGTGACCCCGTTTTGTTTCCACTACAGCATGCACGTCCCCTCCCGCTTCCAAGCCGGGGCCCAATCCAAGAACAACTGGTGCATCTTCTAAGGAAGTGCCCGTATTTTTTTTGGCCATTATAGCGTCCACTAAAATCTGGGGACGGATTTCTGAAACCAGCTCACCTTCAGGATCTACGAAAACTGGTATTTTTTCTTTTCGCCAAAGCTTATCAATTTCGCTGGAGCGAGAAGCAAAAGAAGCAGTTAAACCTTCTACTTCAATAGAACCTTCCATTATAGCTGTTGCAAAAGCGACGCTACGTCTAACTACCAAGGGATGCGGCAGATCTAGCATGAGCAAGCGAAAACCGGCCATCCAAAAACGGTGCGCAATTCCAGTGGCTATATCACCTGCCCCTTTAATAATAACAGTATAAGGCAACTCAATTTTTTGTAACAACAACATCTCCTCCTGCAAAAAGCAATAATAAAAACCACAAAAACACCTATTTATTACAATTCAACTTCCAATCGCTCATAACAATACGGCGATAATTCAGTTAGAAAGGTAGACGGTCCGCTAATATAACTCCCCCAGCCTCGGTAGTCTTCCTCAAAGGCAGTTAAATAAAGATTGTCCTTGGCCCTGGTCACTGCAACATAAAAAAGTCGCCTTTCTTCTTCCATGTTCTTAAAACCCATGGGAGAAGGAAAACGCCCCTCGTTCAGTCCAATAAGCAGTACAGTCCCCCACTCTTTACCCTTGGCGCTGTGAATAGTAGAAAGCGTAAGAAAATCTTTTTGGGGGCTCGACTCTTTAACACTATCTATAATAAGAGATTCTTCTAACAATAGAGTCTCCAGAAAGTCCCCTAACGAAGGGCATCTTGTCCCGTAGGCAGCCAGTCTTTCAATCCCAAGGCTGCGCTCTGCATAATCATCGGGATATTTTTCCCGCAAATAATCCCCATAAGGGCTTTCCATAATTATTTTAATTAACAGGGGAACATTATCTTTGTCCGCCTGCTTTAAAGTTCTTAACGTTTCCTTCATAGTTTCCAAACCTTGCTTTGCTCGGCGAGGTTCTACCTTTCCTTCGATGACAGCTTCCAATGGATCGGGAAAAGAAATCATTTGTTTCCAAATCTCGGTAAAAGTAGCATTTCCTATGCCTTTATGCATCATAGCCACCCGCTGCCATGAAAGCTCATCTCGGGGATTTTCCAGTATTTTTAACCAGGAAAGGATATCTTTAATATGAGCTCTCTGCAAAAATTTTAAACCGCCAAAAGTCAAGTAAGGTATTTTTCTTTTCATCAGCGCCAACTCTATATCCTGGGAGAGGTACGAACTTCGATACAATACAGCAATTTCGCTGAGATTATAACCATCATCATACAACTCCAGCACTTTCTCAGCCACAAATTCAGCTTCACGATAGTTATCGGGAGCTATGTAAACCCATGGTTTATCACCGCTATCCCTCAAAGTATAAAGGTCTTTGTCAATCTGTTTCTGGTTTTTTTCTATAGAAGAATTTGCTAATTCCAGGATCTCCGGCACACTACGGTAATTCTGCACAAGCTTTATTACGGTACAGCCCATTCTTTTGTTAGGGAAATTTATAATATTGTCTATCTCTGCACAGCGAAAGCTGTAGATAGATTGAGCGTCGTCGCCAACAAGACAGACGGCATTACCTTCCCCCATCAACAGGATTAGTCGGTCCTGTATGGCATTAGTATCCTGAAATTCATCCACTAAAATATATTTAAACTGCTCCTGGTAACGTTTTCGAACACCTTCGTTTGCTTGCATAAGTTCCAACCATACAAGCAAAAGGTCGTCGAAATCAAAAGCGTTAGCCTGCCTTTTTTTGTCTTCATACAGGCGAAATACTTCTTGAAAAATGCTTGTATAGGAAACCAGCTCCGGAACTGCTTCTTTCAGGTAATCTTCAACATTACTGCCGGTATTTCTTGCTGAACTAAATATCTTGTTTAACAAACCCCTTTTCACAAAAGTGTTCTCTTCTTTTGCTTTCAAATCAACTTTAAGTGAGGCCAGACAGGAATTAATCATTTTAGTGCGGTCATCTTCGTCCAGGATAGTAAAGTTTGGTTCTCTTCCAACAAGAACGGCATGACGTCGCAAAATACGAGCTCCGATACCGTGAAAAGTGCCGGACCAAAGTCCTGGAGGCAGATAACCTAAAATATTCATGACCCTGTTTTTCATCTCCTCCGCTGCTTTGTTGGTGAAAGTAACCAGCAGGATATTATAGGGAGGTACCCCTTCCTGCAATAAATTGGCGACCCTATAAGTAAGCGCCCGGGTTTTACCTGAACCCGGACCGGCTATACCTAGAATAGATGGCTCTTTACTGGTGACAAAGTAAAATTGCTGCTCGTTCAGTTCTTGAAACAATTTCTCCCTCCAGGCTTCGTCTTTAAAAGCTTTTTGGGCTCCAATTCTTTCTACCATTAATACCGGGGCCTCCTTTAATACTTTATATTTTATGCTCCAGTCATCAAGCATCTTTAAAAAAGAAGTATGGTTATGCTATAATACCAAATAAAAAGGAGTGATGAAAATGTTCAAGACTTTATCCAAATCTGCCCATTTTAATGCTTTACAGCAAATCATGGATTATGGCAGTGAAATAATTCAACTGACTTATGATAGTTATATAAATATGGAAGAAAATCTTCTTGACCACGCAGAAGAAAAGAACAGAGAGTTGACTGTCCTGGCTGACCAATTTCATAAGCAGGTCAAAGAAGATCTGGACTTAGAAAGAGAAGAGTATGCTTTCTTGCTTTCCTTTTTGGTACATGTTCGCAAATTTAAGTTTGATCATGATAGACTAATAAACTATACCCGCCTCAAAATAAACAATAAAATTTTCTTTTCCAGTATGGCTGCAGCAGATATGGAAAACCTTTTTCAAGGAACCAAGGATGTTTACACCCACTTAAGCGAGCTTGTTGTCAATAAAAACCCTGTACTTTTCAGGCAAATCTTTCGCGAAACCGACAAGTACGAACTCATCTCTCTGCGGGTGGGAGTAGAGCATGAAGAAAGACTCCTGCGGGGCATCTGTAAACCACAAGCTTCCACCATCTATATCCAGATGCTTGGAGTTTTTGAAGATATACTGTGGCATTTGCATGCGCTAACTTCAGAATTAAAAAACTTTTCCTGATGTACTAAAAAGCATTTTGCAGCAACCTTATCTCCCTGACAATACCACTTTTTGTCATGAACACAAGCACCACATCAAAGCGGCAAAGGGGTTCCCTGTCGTTATTTTGTGCTTTTAGATAGAAACTAGCCAACTGACGTAATTTTGCCTGTTTGCGGCTATTTACGGACTGAGCAGCTAAATCTACCTCTCTGGCACTGCTGGAGCGGACTTCGACAAAGGCAACCGTATCATTGTCTAGCGCAACTATATCTATTTCTCCCAAGGGGCATCGGTAGTTTCGTGACAAGATCCTGTAATCTTTCTCCTCCCGGAGAAATTTTTCAGCCATTTTTTCCCCCAATCGTCCCAGTTCTTTACTTGAAAGATGAATCTCTGCATCATTGCCCCGCAAAAGACCACCCCTTTCTTTAGAATAACTTGAAGGTCCTGCGATGGATGGGAGAAAGCCCGCTGGCCCTTAGAGCTTCTCTATGTCCGGGCGTAGGATATCCTTTGTGCTTTGCAAAACCATAGCCCGGATAGAATTCTGCATACTTGTCCATAAGTCTATCTCTGGTGACTTTGGCTACTATTGAAGCAGCTGCTACAGAAAGACAGGTAGCATCTCCGCCTCTTACCGCTTCACAAGGGATATTCAAGGAAAGAGCGGCCGATCCGTCGCAAAGCACATACTGTGGGGCAACAGGTAGTTCCTCTACAGCTTTACTCATCGCCAGCAAGGAGGCCTGTAATATATTTAACCTATCTATCTCTTCCGCGTCTACTATGCCTATTCCTACACAAATTGCCTCTTTTTCTATAATCTTAAACAGCCTTTCCCTCTTGTCAGGATGGAGCTGTTTAGAGTCTTTGATTCCCCAGGAAGTAATATCTTTTTCCTGGTCCAGGATAACCGCTGCTGCCACAACTGGTCCTGCCAACGGACCGCGCCCTACCTCATCTGTACCAGCAATTAGTTTATAACCATCCTTGTAGATACGTCTTTCCCGGGTAAGCATATGTTCAGCACGTTCCATTTCCAATGAATCTTTCCGCTGGCGACGAAGATAGCGTTCAACTTGCTCCCTTACACTTTTCCTAGAATCATTTTTCAATAATTCTATCTCCGCTATGTTGAGCTTTGTTCCAGTTTTTAAGTAACTTTCTAGCTCTTTGGCAGATACTTGTGTTAAATTAATATCTGCTTCACTCCTGCTCATGAAATTCTTCGGGCCTTTCCAAGCTTAAACGCCCCAAAACTCCTCTTCTGAAATCTCTTAATATGATACCGGCTGTTTTTCTGGAATCTATCTTTCCGCCTTTACCCAAGCATCCACGTACAGCTCCTATTTTAAGGAAAATTGCTTCAGGTTCTAATGCTTTTGCATCCACAAAGAATGAATAGTAGCTGCAGAGCTGAGCTATTTTACCGTGACTTCTGTACTGTTCCAAGAGCCATATAGCTGTTTTTTCTTCATCATAAGCGCCAATTTCCAGAGAACCAATCGCTCCTAGCGCCATCAGACTCCAATTATCCCTCAAAAAAGGGGAGAGAAGCCCTGGAGTATCCAGCATATCCCATCCCGACCGTAGCTTTATCCATTGGGGACCTCTTGTTATTCCGGGTCTTTCACCTGTCCGTGCAGCTCCCCTTTGAGCCAATCGGTTAATGACAGACGATTTTCCCACATTGGGAATTCCCACCACCATAAAACGCAGTGGTCGACGATATGATTGTTCTTTCGAACGCATATAATCAAGGGTTTTTTCAATTTGTTTGACAGAAGTTCTGTGCCGGGCAGTAAACGAAAAAACGGGCCCTTTTTCGGTGGAGAAATATTCCAGCCAGCGGCCCGTAACTTCTTCCTCTGCCAGGTCGGCTTTATTAAGAACAAATACACGCTTCTTCTTGTCCAATAACTTCTGCATTCTATTGTTTATAGTAGTTAGCGGCAACCTTGCATCCAACACTTCCAGGACCAGATCCATAAGTTTTAAATGTTCGAGAAGCCTTGTTTCTTCCTTCACATTAGAGCCTGGTTTTGCACCTTTTCCCATTATGTACCCTCAACTCATATTTCAATTTACAGGGCAAGAAACCGTGCTTGACCTGGAGGCCAAAAAACCACAAATGCCTTTCCTTTAATCATGTTTTCTGATACCAATCCGACAGCTGGATCGCGACTATCCATACTATTGCTACGATTATCCCCTAAGACAAAAAAATGTTCTTCCTTAACGGTAACCGGTCCAAAATTTGGCGATGAGTAGTTCTCGATATAAGGCTCTTCAACTTCTTCGCCATTTACAAAAAGGCGACCGTCTTTTATCTTCACAACATCACCTTCTAAACCAACGACCCTTTTAATAAAATCCCTCCGGGGGGCATGGTTAAAAACAATAACATCACCCATATCAGGCTCGGTAAAATAGTAAATAGCTTTGTTAACAATGACTCTTTCCTGATGATGCAGGGTAGAGTACATAGAATTCCCTTCTACCAGGAAAACCTCAAAAAGAAACAGCCGAATAATAACAGCAATAATTATGGCCAGTATTATAGACCTGCTCCACTCTTTTATTTCTTTCTTTAAGTACTTCTCTTTTGTTTCCGCCTGTTCGAATTGGTTCTCCATGTACCAAAGCTCCAGTCTTCTTTCCTATCGTCTTTGTTCCTTTATCCTGGCCGCTTTGCCTTTAAGGTCCCGCAAATAATATATTTTGGACCTCCTTACATCTCCCTTGCGTACTACTTCAATTTTTTGTATTTTAGGAGAATGTAAAGGGAAAACCCTCTCAACACCAACGCCATAAGAAACCCTGCGTACAGTAAAGCTCTCGTTAAGGCCTTCGCCTTTACGTTTAATAACAACACCTTCGAAAGCCTGAATACGTTCACGGTTTCCTTCTACAACCTTAAAGTGAACACGTACCGTATCTCCTGGAGAAAAATCATCTACCTGTTCTTTATAATAACCTTTTTGAACCTGCTTAATAAGATCCATCATACTCTACTCCTTCCCTCGCGAATTATACCACATAAAGACAGCACAAACAATATGGGGGGATTGCCTGGTGCATTCTCTATTATGATTGCTCATTCTTATCCCGCTTATGACCCAAAAGCTCAGGTCTGTTCTTCAATGTTCTCTGCAGCGCATGTTTATGGCGCCATTCTTTTATACGTCCGTGATCTCCTGAAACAAGAACCTCTGGCACATCCATTCCTTCATACTGACGAGGCCTAGTATACTGTGGATACTCGAGAATTCCATCTGCAAAAGATTCTTCCATTAATGAATTCTTGCTCAGCACACCCGGTACCAACCTGATTACCGCATCAATCAACACCATGGCCGGCAATTCCCCGCCGGTCAGTATATAATCACCTACCGAGATTTCCTCTTCCGCCAGAAACTCTCTTACTCTTTCATCTACCCCTTCATAATGCCCGCAAAGTATGATGATATGTTCTAAGTCACTAATCTCCTCTACTTTATTCTGCGTTAATAATGTTCCTTGGGGTGACATTAAGATAACCCTGCTTTTTTGCCTTTTTCCTAATTGTGAGCGCAGATAACTGACCGCCTGAAAAAAAGGTTCCGGTTTCATAACCATCCCCGGGCCACCTCCAAAAGGATAGTCATCAACCCTGCGGTGCCTATCGTCAGTAAAATCACGGAGATCTTGAACCGTGATCTTTACCAAACCTTTTTCCAAGGCTCTTTTTATCATACTTTCTCCGAAAACACTCGTAAACATCTCAGGAAATGCGGAAACAATATCTATAAACACAGAGTGATTCACCTTGCCTATCCTCTTTTAGTTAATCCTCGTCATAGAGGCCGGGGGGGAGGTCCAGAATCATTAAGCCTTCTGGAACTGAAATTCTCTTTATAAAAACTTTTAATGCTGGAACCAGAATTTCCTTTTGTTCTCCGTCATTATTGGTTCTTTTAAGAACATAAACATCATTTTTGCCTGTTTTTATTATATCGTGTACGGTGCCGAGCTTCTCACCCTCCACAGAAAAAGCGTTAAGGCCGATAATTTCATCATAATAATAGCTTCCTTCCGGCAAGGAAATTCTCTCAGCAATAGGTATCTTTACCAGGGAGCCTTTTAACAATATCGCATCGTCCCGGGTTTTACAATTATCAAACTGAATTACCCACAGATTCTTATGGATCTGGGCGTCTTTAACCTCCCTGTATTCATCAATCCCCTCACCTTCCAACTTAACTACTTCTAAAAGATGACAACGCTCCAGAAAATCTGAGTAAGGGTATACTTTTACTTTTCCGTTAACACCAAAGGAAGAGATAACCCTTCCTATGCTGACCATTTCAGAATTCATAAAATGCACCTACTGAATTATTTCCACCATAATTCTTTTATTTTCTTTTGTGGCAGCAGCGTTAACCACAGTACGAATAGCCTTAGCGATACGGCCTTGTTTGCCGATTACTTTTCCCATGTCCTCTGCTGCAACTCTTAGTTCCAGGATGATAGAACGTTCTCCCTCGACTTGTTTTACATCAACCTGCTCTGGATAATCCACCAGCGCCTTGGCAATGTACTCGACGAGTTCTTTCACCTTAAAATCAACCCTTTCCCTATATTTATTTTCCCTGGAATCCAGCCCTGGCAAACAAAGCTTTTACAGTATCGGAAGGCTTTGCGCCTTTAGAAATCCATTCTTTGGCTTTCTCAGCATTGATCTCTATGGTTGATGGTTCAGTCCTTGGGTTGTAGTAGCCTATTTCTTCGATAAAGCGACCATCTCTAGGAGAGCGAGAATCTGCGACTACAATACGATAAAATGGCTTTTTTTTGGCTCCCAGTCTTTTGAGACGAATACGAACTGGCATATTTAGGCACCTCCTCTCTATGTGTTTATTATATTAGGTGTTTACCATATTTAGAAAGGCAAAAATCCCTTTTTCTTTTTAGCTCCACCTTTTTCCATTCCACCAAACTGCTTGAATATTTTTTTCATCTGTTCAAACTGTTTAAGAACCTTATTAACTTCCTGAACATTAGTTCCACTTCCCATGGCAATACGACGCCTTCTGCTACTATTAATTATTTCAGGCTGCAGTCGTTCATTTCTGGTCATTGAATTGATTATCGCTTCAACATGAACCAGTTGTTTCTCGTCCAGGGAAAGATCTTTTAAGCCCTTTTTGCCTGCCATCTTATTAAACCCAGGCACCATTGCTACCAACTCGTCCAATGAGCCCATTTTTTTAACCTGCTGCAGCTGCTCCAAAAAATCCTCCAAGGTAAAGCTCTGTGAACGCAGCTTCTTTTCCAGTTCTCGACCCTTTTCCTCATCCATGACAGTTTGAGCTTTTTCAACCAGAGTAAGCACATCTCCCATGCCTAGTATCCTGGAAGCCATGCGATCAGGATGAAAGGGTTCGAAAGCATCCGGTTTTTCACCAGTTCCGATAAATTTTATCGGTCTTCCTGTTACTTCTCTGACAGATAATGCAGCTCCGCCCCTGGTATCGCCGTCCAGTTTGGTAAGTATAACACCTGTAATTTCCAGCCTTGCGTGAAAAGTCTCAGCTACATTAACGGCATCCTGACCAGTCATGGCATCAACAACTAACAAAATTTCCTTGGGGTTTACTTTTGA
This sequence comes from Syntrophomonadaceae bacterium, assembly GCA_007135125.1. Lineage (GTDB taxonomy): Bacteria > Bacillota > Dethiobacteria > DTU022 > UBA8154 > SLJK01. The sequence goes on from SLJK01000142.1 coordinate 12,837, forward strand.
TTTGATCTTCTCCAGTTCCGTCATCAGCTCTTCATTTATATGGAGTCGTCCGGCAGTATCCAAAATAAGATAATCGTGCTCTTCACGTACAGCGCTTTTAAGAGCTTCCTGTGCTATTTTTACAGGATCATCCTTACCCAGGCTGAACACAGGTACACCTTCTTTTTGGCCAAGCGTTTTCAGTTGCTCTATGGCAGCCGGACGATAAACATCAGCGGCAACAAGCATGGGTTTGTGACCCTTAGTCTTGAGGTGAACAGCCAGTTTTGCTGCCGTGGTAGTTTTGCCTGAACCCTGCAGCCCCGCTAACATTATTACACTGGGGTGAGCATCGCCAGCAACAATTTTGCTCTGGCTTTCTCCCATGAGTTTTACCAGTTCTTCGTGGACAATTTTAATAACCTGCTGCCCGGGGGTAAGACTTTTTAAGACCTCAGCACCTACCGCCCTCTCTTTGAGTGAAGCAATAAACTTTTTCACTACCTTATAGTTTACGTCAGCTTCCAACAAAGCCAAGCGCACTTCTCTCAGAGCAGAGTCAACATCTTTTTCGCCCAGTTTGCCTTTCCGTTTTAACTTTTGAAAAGTTGCCTGCAATTTTTCCGATAGTCCGCTAAACAAAATAAACGCCCCGCAATAGGGCTACCTCCTCGCCTGCTAATTTTCCAGCATATTTTTCTCAACGATCTTTTTAATTTCACTGACCTGCGCTCCCGAAGGTCTATCAATAGCCAATAGCTCCAAGAGTTTCTTTCCCTCTTCCCTTCTTCGTACAAATGACTGGTAAAGCCCCATCTTTTCTTCCCATTCTTCCAGTGCATGCACTGCACGAGACAAAATATCATAGACCCCCTGCCTGGAAATACGCAGGTGTTGGGCCACCTCCGCCAGGGAAAAGTCATCTTGATAGTACATCTCTACTACGGCCTGCTGCTTCTTGGTCAACAGCATTCCATAAAAATCGAAAAGAAAATTCAGGCGATCCTTTTTCTCTAACATATGCACATCACCATTTATACACCATTTTCTCTGTAAAGTAAAGGGCCTTTACAGGAAAACAAAAAAAATTATATAATTTGAGAGTTTAATATAGCAGCGCTTCCACATAGTCTTCTGCCTGAAAAGGTTGCAGATCCTCCAGTTTTTCTCCTGTACCAATAAGCTTTACCGGAATACCAGTTATCTCTTTAACCGCAAAAATTATACCTCCCCTAGCCGTACCATCCAGCTTGGTCAACACCAGCCCACTTACCGGCATGGCTTCCTGAAAATACTTTGCTTGTGCTATACTATTCTGACCGGTGGTAGCATCCAGTACCAAAAGAATTTCATCAGGAGCTCCTTCCAGCGCTTTCCCGCAAACACGGTATATTTTACTCATTTCTTCCACCAGATTCTTTTTGGTATGTAAGCGCCCCGCCGTATCACAGATTAGCACATCTATTCCACGGGCCTCGGCAGCCTTCACTGCGTCAAAAATAACAGCCGAGGGATCTCCACCACTTTGATGTTTAATCAAGCCCGTATGAGGAAGATTAGAAGTCCACTCCTCCAGCTGTTCGATTGCAGCAGCCCGAAATGTATCGCCAGCCGCCAGCAAAACTTTCTTCCCTTGCTGATTAAAATGATAAGCCATCTTGGCTATTGTGGTAGTCTTTCCCACCCCATTTACTCCCAACACCAGGATAACCAAGGGCGAATCAGATGGCGAAAAAGAAAAAGTTTGCTCTCCCCCTCGTAACTTTTCCACCATCAGATTTTTTAGAATTTCTTTGGCCATAATTAGATCACGGATCTTTTCTTCTTTCAATCGTTTCTGTAAAGAGTTAATTATATTAAGGGTGGTTTCTACTCCAACATCAGCGCTTAGCAGTATTTCTTCCAGTTCTTCATAAAACTCCTCATCTATTTCCTTCTTTCCGAAAAGCATATCAAGCCTGTTTTTTAGTGATGCTCTGGTCTTAAACAATCCTTTTTTCAAATTTTCCAGCATTGTATACTTCTCACCCTGCTCTTTCTTTCATATTTAGAGAAACTACTTTAGAGATACCCTGTTCTTCCATAGTGATTCCATAAAGAGCATCTGCTTCTTCCATGCTTTTTTTACGATGGGTAATAAGAATAAATTGTGTCGAACCTGAATACTTTTTTAAAAAATGCAAAAACCGACCCAGGTTTGTTTCGTCCAGCGAAGAATCAATCTCATCCAGCACACAGAAAGGGGCAGGTTTATGCTGCAAAATAGCAAAAAGTAAAGCAATTGCCGTAAGAGCTTTCTCCCCGCCAGATAGCAGCATTATATTTTGTAACTTCTTACCAGGAGGTTGGGCTTCAATATCTATCCCTGATTCAAGGATGTTTTGTGAATCAGTAAGCTTTAGAAAAGCTTGCCCGCCACCAAAAAGCTTATTAAAAACATCTGCAAAATTTTGTTCCACTGCAAGTAACGTACGTTGAAGTCGCTCTTCCATATGTGTATCAAGTTCCTTGAGAAGTTTTTTTATCCCCTTCTCCCCTTTTAGAAGATCTTCACGTTGGTCCTCCAGAAATTTAACCCTTTCCAGCAACCTTTCATATTCCTCGATTACTCCTGGATTTACTTCACCCATCTCCTGCAGCCGCGCTTGTAAATCCTTTTTTTCTTCTTGAAGTTTCTCTTCGGATTCTGGTTGAACAAACTCTTCTGCCATCATTTTTTGTGGATCTATCCTGAATTTTTCTAATAACTGTTCCTGAAGATATCTTCTCCCCTCCTCAAGTTTTACCCTCTCCAAATCAAGTGAAGGGATACGTCTTTCATACTTTTCCAGTGCTTTTTTTTCTTTTTCTAAGGAAGTAAGCAATGTTTCTTTTTCTGTTTTTTTTGAACGTATTTTTTCTTCAAGAGGCAGCAGCACTTTTTCAGCTGTCTTTAAGCTTTCTTTTTCTTCCTCTGCCTCCTTCGAAATCCTTTCTTTTTCATTCTTTACAGCATTTAGATCTTTCTGTAAACGTTCTTTTTCTTGGGAAAGGTCAGCAAGTATTTTTTCAAGCCGTTCTTTTTCCTGGGTCTGTTCGCTCAAGAAAGACTGTAATGTACTTTCCTTTTCCTGTAGTGCAGAAAAGCGTATTCTCAAATCAACCAGTTCTTCTTCTTTGCTATGGTAATCATCTTCTTTCGATTGCACCACAGAACTTAACTTATTATAATCATTATTTAATTCCGAAATATACTGTTCTAAAGCAGAATATTCATTATTTACAGCTTGCCTATCTTTTTCCAACACCTGCACCCTGCCAGCCAGAAAGTTTTTTTCACCTTCCAGGGTTTCTATCTCTGCAGAAATATTTTGACG
>SLJK01000114.1 GCA_007135125.1 Syntrophomonadaceae bacterium
TACCATGTTTGCCTTTTACGAATCCGGTAACGCCACACAATAGCTACCAGGTTCAGGACCATTACCAGGGCGATCAGCACCAGGGCAGTTCCATAGGCAAGGGGGCGGACCTGGGCCGGGCTCATGTGCTGCGTGGCAAGAATATACAGGTGGTAAGGCATGGCCATGAAACGGTCGCCCAAAGCAGTTGGCAATGCCGGCAGGAAAAATGCGGCACCGGTCAGGATAATGGGAGCTGTCTCCCCGGCAGCCCGGGCCAGGGCCAGGATAGAACCGGTAGCCATGCCGGGGATAGCGTTGGGAAGGACCAGCTGCCTGATAGTCTGCCATTTCGTAGCACCCAGGGCCAGGCCGCCTTCACGGAAAGATTGCGGCACCGCCTTCAGGGCCTCTTCCGAAGCAGTAATTACCCAGGGCAGGCTCATAATGGAAAGAGTCAGCGCCGCGGTAATAAGCGAAGTGCCAAGGCCGAGGGTCGCCGCGAAAAGACCGAGCCCAAACAGGCCATAAACAATGGACGGCACACCGGAAAGATTGCGAATGCTAAGACGTATAATGCGCACAAAGGTCCCTTTACCGGCATACTCGTTGAGATAAATAGCAGAAGTTATGCCGAGCGGGACAGAAATAATAATCGTCAGCGAAGCCACATAAAAGGTCCCCACAATAGCAGGCCATATCCCACCTGCCGTCATCTGTTCGCGGGGCCGGTCCGTGAGAAAAGTCCAGTTAATCGTACTGTAACCCTTGGAGATAACATCATATAAAATCCAGCTCAGAACGGCAATTGTCAACAGCATAAAGACCCCGCAGAGCGTAAAGAAAAACTTTTCCCGGACCCTTTTCCGGTACAGATTTTTTTCTGTATCAGTCATTGCGGTTCACCTCCTGAAAGCGGGAAAGCATTATATCCGATACCAGGTTGACGGCAAAAGTAATCACAAAAAGGATTAAACCAATTACAAACAAGGCGTGATAGTGGGTGCTGCCCCAGGGAACGTCACTGCCTTCTATCGCTATGGTAGCGGTCAGCGTTCGCATGGACTGCATCAGCGTGGGCAAGGGGATGCCCATAATTTCCTTCAGCGGCATGTCCAGGGCATTCCCGATTGCCATCAGCACGGCCATGGTTTCGCCGACAGCTCGACCAAAACCCAGCATGATGGCCGCGACAATACCGGAACTGGCCGCAGGAAGGCTAACATATCTTACCGTCTCCCACCTGGTTGCACCCAGCGCGGCAGAGGCCTCCTTGAACTCTCCGGGCACACTGTTGAGGGCGTCCTCACTAATAGAAATAATCGTGGGCAGCGTCATGATGGCTAGTATAATGGCTCCCGAAAGGCCTATCAGCCCGCTGGAAAGATTGAAGACGTCGGCCAAAATGGGGCCCAGCACCACGAGGGCGATAAAACCCAAAACCACAGAAGGAAATATTTCCAAAACTTCAATCACCGGTTTTAATATTTCCCTGATTTTAACAGGGGCAACTTCACCCAGGTAAATTGCCGACGCAACAGCCCAGGGTATGCCCATGATCAAAGCGCCTGCAGTAACAAATAAGGAACTTAAAATAAGAGGCAAGGCTCCGAATCCCGGTTCGGGAGAAGAAGGCATCCAGCGTTGACCGCTCAAAAATTCGGCAATACCAACTTCCTGCACGGCAGGCCAGCTTTTCTGCAGCAGAAAACCTAAAATTAACAGCAGAATAATAATGGTAAGCATACCCGCTAGCATAAAAGCTTTCTCTAACAGAAAGTTGCCCAGGTTGCTCCTGCTTGATTGCCGGAGCAGTTCCACCCGCACTCGCTCGGCATAGGCCTCGTCTGCTGTCCGGTTTATACTTTGTGATCCGCGCACATCGTGCTCACCGACTTTGGCCATTTTTCCCCTCCTTATTCTCACCATAGAGGAACGTTTCCTTAAATAATTAGCAGTAATCCCTGACCATAATTACCGGCAGCGCTTTTACTTGCCAAAAGTTGCCTCATTCTTTTCTCTATATTCATCATGAATACCGTAAAAACCGCTGTCTATTACAGCCTCCTGTCCTTCCTCGGAGAGGACCCATTCCAGGTAATGACGAATTACTCCCTCGGGAAAGCCATTGGTGTAAAAAAACAATGGTCGAGCGATGGGATAGGAGCCGTCCGAGATATGGGCAGCTTCCCGGGGAGATACGGCTTCCTCGCCCACCCGGGCAATATGGAGGGCTTTCACTCCTGCAGTAAGGTAACCGATACCGCTGTATCCAATGCCGCCACGGTCAGCTTTTACACCCTCCACCACCTGGGAGGAGCCGGGCTGGAAACGGGTGCCCGGGGCCCAGTCTTCCTCATGCATAATGTTTTCGTTAATATACACGTATGTCCCGGAATTGGACTGACGGGAAAAAACGTCAATCCCTCCGCCATCGTCCCAGCCAACCTCTCTCCAGTCGGTAACAGCGCCGGTGAGAATATCCTTGAGCTGAACGACATCCAGTTCGGTAAGGGGATTTTCCTCGTTGACATAAATAGCAAGGCCGTCCTGGGCAACAATAAATTCGTACACTTCCACGTCATTTGCTTCCGCTTCGGCGATTTCATCTTCTTTCATAGTGCGCGAAGACTGGGCGATATCGACATTGTCATTGATCAAAGCCGCAATGCCGGTACCGGAACCTCCGCCTGTAACTGCCATAGCGGCATCAGGATTGACATTATCCATGTAAACTTCAGCCAGGTTCTGCCCCATGTTCACCATGGTATCGGATCCCTGGGCAGAAAAGCTTCCTGCGGGCATGGCAGCCCCCGTCTCATCTCCTTCCCGGCTTGTTTCCGAGGCGGTATCCGACCCCGCAGAAGACGTCGCTTCCTGCCCGCAGCCTGCCGGCACAGTTCCGACTACCATAAGCGCTCCCACCATAAACATGCACAAAAAAATCCATTTAATTTTCTCCATGTTGCCCTTTACCATGTACATCTGTGTCCCTCCCCTGTTTTTGCAGGATTATCCCTGCTTGCTTAAATAATAGCCGTACAAAGTTAAAAACCAGGGAAACCCTGGTTAAGTTTGCGTTAAAAAATTGTTAAAAAAAGGTTAAAGCGGACCGGAATGCCTTTTATTTTTTAATCAACATCAAGAAACACTCTACTTCCGGATACAGCCTTGCCCTGCTTGGTGAGCCACAGCGCTCCCGGCTCGCATTACCCCCTGAAAAAGAGCAGAGCGAAAGCAATAAGATATCCGCCGGCAATTATAAGCGCATCAAAACCAATCCAGCCGACGGACTTTTGCGAGCGATAAATAAGACCGGCGATGGCCACCCCGGTAAGCAAAATACCCATCAATATCGTAAGAAGATGGTCGATGGCGATATCCTGCAGGAGAAAACCATCTACATAGAAAACATCAACGATAAAAAGTATGAACATGTTAAAAATGTTTGCCCCAAAAATATTACCCAGGGCCATATCCAACTTCCCCAGGCGGACGGCGGTAGTTGTCGTCACTACTTCCGGGAGGCTGGTAGCAGCCGCCAACATGATCGAACCCACGAAGGTCCTGCCCAGCCCCGTTTCCAGCGCGATAACATCAGCTGCATCGGTAAGGGTAATTCCGGCGGCAAGAATAACCAGCGCGGCGAGGAGAAAATGAATAACCGCCCTGCGTGTTGAAAGCTGCCGAAACTGAACATCTTCCGGGGAGAGATGCTGCTTTTCGTAAGTGGTAAGCAGCCTTGCTGCAAACAGGTAGCTCCCGCAGATTATCAGGGTATCCAGGCCAAACCACCCGACCCCGATGGTGGGGAAGGGCAAAATAATCCCCAGGGCGACAACGACCATCAGCACAATCCCCAGGGAGGCTGCCAGGATATGTCCCTGCCTGACACGGTACAGGAGAGAACCCTTGCCCTGCAGAATATCCACCAGGGCGATAATAGCAATATTAAAAAGGTTGCTGCCCAAAAGATTGCCCACGGCGAGATCCGGGGCCTGTATAGCAGCAGCCCTCAAGCTGGTTACCAGCTCCGGCAGCGAAGTCGCAAGAGGTAAAAGCAGCACCCCCGCCCAACCGGATCCCAAACCCCAGTTTTTTCCCAGGGCTTCAGCGCTCCCGGTCAACCTGGCCCCGGCAATAATAATCAGCACTGCGGAGACGATAAATTGCAGCCAGGCCATCGCTCACCCTCTTTTCATCCGGCTCAAAATACTTAAAAAAATTACAAATTCGATATAATAATAGCATCACCCTGCCGAAACAACAATAGCATATACGGAGATTGAGTTCCCAGAGGTAGAGAACTTTGATACAATACTTGTAGTAGACATTATGAAAAAATGATGAAAAAAATTTGCGAGCATCATATGTGGGGGAAAAAGATGATTAAAAATTATAATAAGCTTCTAATTTTGATTATGATCCTGTTAATGGCCGTGAGCTTGTTTTCGGGCACCTCTAATGCTGAACAAATAGATGGCAGCCGAGAACCGGCGGAACAGGCTGAAGAAAATACAGA
>SLJK01000009.1 GCA_007135125.1 Syntrophomonadaceae bacterium
AATGGCTATAATAGGAAATATTCAATTTTCAATTTTGCTGGACTTCTGCCAAAACTGAGAGAGATGGAAAACGTTTTCAGGACAAACATGTTCACAACGGTGGCAGGCTGTCCCAAGGCAACGGTCCATGCGCATAACTATGATTCCTTGTGCTTCATCAAGCTTTAAGGCCAGCTCCGGGCATTCTTCCACGCAGAGACCACAGGTAGCACAGCCGGGAATGGCCCAGCTTCTTATTTCACCCACTTGTTCTATGGTAATCAGGCCGCCCTCGCCAATATCGCTGATATCGCGAATTACTTTCCGCGTAATATTGACTTTAGTTTTCAAAGAAGGAAGAGGGGGCAGGTGGTACATGGCAGCAAACTTTTGAAACATTGCCCAGGGCATTCCTTCTGTCCAGTAAGAAAGCTCAAGAAGATAGGCTTTTTCAAATACCTTCGAAAAGGCAAACATGCAGTGGCTGGCACTGATCTCACGGGCAATGTTATCCAGATAAGTCAACCTTTCCGTGTTTTGGATAATATCCCTGGCAAGCATTAAAGAAGTATTGCCCACCTGATAAATATCTCCGGCATTTGGTGGAACCATTCCGAGATGCATGGCTTTCAGGGCATCGACATAAGTGCCGGAAGCTCCGGCCATAAAAGCAACCTCGATATCTTCCACTCCCAGGCCGGCCTCTGCTGCCAGGGTAATAAACCCGGCGCGTAAGGCCCCGATTGCTTTTCCCGCTTCTGAAAGGTCTTTCTGGTTGAAGCTGATACCCCCGCATAAATGCAAAGCTTCTCCGTCCGCTACAATATGAGGGAGCTTGATTAGCCCTGTGCTGAGACCTCTGGAAACAGCTGCTATTACCCCAGTTCCGGTAATTCCTCGAGCTTTTAAACTGCCACTGGCCAATAAATGTCCATTTTTAAGCTCGATCAGATCTCCTTCCACAGGCTCTAGTTCTTTGTTCAGGATAAAACAACGTTCGCCTCCATTTTCTGGGCGCAGGTCGGAGATAGCACCGGGAGAAGCCAGCATCCCGTGGGCAATGTGCTGCCCCTCCAGGGCAGGGCCGGCAGCTGCGGAACCGGTGATTACTTTATCTCCGACTTTCAGGGCCATCTCGGCATTGGTTCCATAATCAATAGCCAGGGAGGGTTTTTTGTTTTCAAGAATACCGGAAAAAACCAGCATTGCCAGGGCATCGGCCCCTATTTCATGCTTGACCGCTGGCGGAATAAATATTCGACATTTATTTGGAAGGCTCAGTAATGGAAACGTATCAGCACGGTACTCCTTGGCCCCACGGTCCGGGGAAAGAATACCTAATTTTTCCTTATATTTCTCTCCTGCATAGGCCAAGTCCCGGATTTCGATATTTTCAAAAAGGGAGAGCTGAATGGGATTGCCGCAGACAGCGAAACGTTCCAGTTCTCCAGGAGGTGGTGATAAAAGTTCAATAATCTGGTTTATGGCGGAAATGATAATCTGGTGCGCTATCTCAGGACCAGCGTCAATGGCAAAGTTAAGGTGGTCCATGACATTGGCGCCTGGCAACGGATGGCGAGCAGTGATGACAGTCTTTAATACCTTGTTCCTGGTCAGATCAATAATTTGCCCTCTAAAACCACTCGTTCCCAGGTCTACAGCAATTCCGTATGCGCTCAATTAAAATCCCTCCTGTATATGTCAAATATTTTGCCCCGATAACGAAAGATGCAGCAGTGCTTCCATTTCTTGCAGCATTTTACGGCGCTTCTCCCAAGCAGCCGGTTCTGTCTCCCCTGTTATAATGATAGTTGCAACCCAGGAATTGTTATGAGAAAAAGGTTTGTAATTAGTAATGGCCTCATCAGCGCCAAAAAAATTTTTTGTGAGAAAAAGATCCCTGGCAGAGGCCAAAATATGCTCACCAGGAAAAAAAAGTTTTCTTTCTTGACAGTAGAGATGTTCGTAGATCACGGCCTTCTTGCCTTTCTCCTTATCATCAGTGGAAGAAATCCTGCGGGAAAGAAAAGCTTCCAATAGGAGGGTAACCAGGTTTATCCCTGAGGCGTGGTAAACTACGGTAGGTGTCTGGCTGGGTAGGCGGGCATCGATCTCCAAAACCTTAAGCTTTTCGGTAGTATCGATAACTTCAAGGTCCATCACCCCTGTTAAATGCAGTTCTTCGGCCAGCTTCAGAGCTATTGACTGTAGAAAAACCTGGCCGGCTTTATCAAGATCCGAAGGAAATACGACCCTCTTGCAGTCAAACTGTTCATCAAAGTGGAGCAAGGTCGTTATATAAGCTGTGCCTTTACCCTTTACCGCTGCCACCTCTATGGAGTAAGACGGTCCTTTCAGAAACTCTTCCACGATCAAGTCTCCGCAGGGATTTTTTACTGGAGCCAGTACTTCTTCAAGTTCTCGCACCGTTGAAACAACTATAACATCTTTGCTTCCGCTTCCCCTTGAAGGTTTTACAATAAAAGGAAATTGGGCCCTGGGCCAGGGTAGCGGTCTCGGCAGTTCCAGCTGGGTGAAAAGCCTGTTGGAGTAAATTTTATTACTGGAAATGTTATATGCAGCTGAATCGTGACAGAATATTTTATGGTACCGTTGCGCAACTCTTTCCATCGCTTCGAGAGCATCCAGGTTCTCCGTGGCCGGAATGATTACCTCCACTAAGCAGTTAAAAGAATTTAACTGCCATTCTTCAGCTCTTAACAGGTCAAAGCAAAAGAAATGATCTGAGAGTCCTTTCGCAGGGGGATCAGGTTTTTTATCCAGCATAATTACCTTGTGTCCCGCCTTTTTTAACAGGTAAGCTGCTTCTATACCCTGCAGTCCGCCCCCCAGCACACCAACATTCAATAAAAACATTCCTTTCTAAAGGAAATGTATCAAGAAAATTATAGAACTTTATTTTAACATGCCCTTAGAAGAGTTAAGCGCAATTCTACTTAAATTTCTTTACTTCAAACATTTTTGCAGGGCAAGGGCAATTTCGTCATCCTTTTCCACGAAAGCAAAAGTGCCGTGTCCGGCAAAGGCGATTTCTTCCACTATCTCCGGCCTGGCCGGCGGGAAGCAGATCACGTGCAACGCATCAAAGCGGGGAGCCACATCCACGGGGTTTTTCCCGCGGTTCCAGTTCCCATCTGTAAGAAGCAGACCAACTTTTTTGGTGTAACGCTGCATCTCGTTCAGTGCTGCCTGCAGGGCAGCGGCAATATTGGTCTCTCCCTTTAGTTCCAGGTTAAAGATTCTCTCGATTAGGACCTCCGGATTCTGCCCTGAATTCAAGCCTTTTAACACCAACGGGGCCGTGCTGAAACACAGAATGCCGTAGTCTTTACGATAATGAAGGGCTATCGCAGCTGCAGCGATAGCGGCTCGCACTATTTTAACGCCCCGCATGGAATAACTGCGGTCCAGCATGAGCATAAAAGCACGCCGCTCGGGAATCCGCACAGAAGTGACCAAATGGTCCTGTAATTGTTCATCAAAATGGTTCAAATAGCGTTCTACTGATTGGTCCAGCTCTATTTCATCAGAAGGATCCCTGCTTTTGAGATACTGCAATCTTCCCGTTCTAAAGCCCGTATCGGCAATCTGAGCAGCGATTTTCAGAATAATACGGGTGGCGAGCTTTATAGCCAGGTTTTTTGCCTCCGGCTTTAACATATCAAAAAACGTACCAAATATACTGATGGCATCCTCCTGCTCGAAAAAGTCTTCCAGTTCCTCTGGATGGCTGCTGTAGTAAGAGGCCATCCGGTACGGCAGGGAAAAATCCCCTTCCTTAAGAAACGGCTCCTGGTCAGCTTTCTTGTCTTTTAGAGGCTGATCTGCTGCTACATTATTTTTTTTTATGTTCCTCTTCCTTTTCTGCAGAGGGAGTATAGCGAATTCCTTCCTTTTCTTCCACGCTGCGTACTATTTCTTCGATAACCTGTTCCGGCGTCTTCGTAGTCATCTCAGAAAGCCAAATTTTGCTGCTCAGGGACATATTGACAATATCTCGGATATTGTCAACTTTCAACAATCCGGCCTTTTTCAGGCCTTCACAAAGGGCTACAATATCATATGCTGCCCGCACCGATGCGCCCATCTTGACATCATCGTGTTCGCGCGACCCACGCACTACTTTTACAGCCCAGGAGATTAACAGCTCATCGCTGGAAGCGGATAATCTTCGCACAATTTCCATTTCTTCCTCTTCTGACTGGTAATCCAGAGAAATGCGGCAGATTCGATCCATGAAAGCACGGCTGATCCTTACAGTACCAACATCATCATAAGGATTCTGGGTAGCAACAACCGTAAAGTTTTTCCCCGCTGCAACCTTTCCATAGCGGGGGATATTCAGTTCTCTTTCTTCCATGGGGGTAATAAGTACATTGGCCACGTCAGAGGGCATGCGGTTAAATTCTTCGATATAGAGGACGCCCCCCTCCTCCATGGCCAGCGTTAAAGGCCCCTTTTCAAAGTACTCGGG
>SLJK01000023.1 GCA_007135125.1 Syntrophomonadaceae bacterium
AGGAAGGAACAGTGGGACTTTCACCTTCAGCGAGATGTTACCTTTCATGCAAGAGCATCATCCCAACTGGTCTGAAGAAGAGCTGAGGGAAATGTATGATACCTGCCACGGCTCTGAAAACAGAACGGGATGGCAAAATCGTTCAGCAACAATGATGTAATGATGAAGGAATAACTTTAGCAGGGGTTCCTGACCCTTGAAGAAATGAAAATGAGGAGGAGAAAGAAATGAGTGAAAGACCGGTTATCGATATCGTAACTTTTGATTCCAGGCAGTGTCCGATATGTACGTATATGCTTGAAACTATTACATCTCTGCCGGAAGACATCAAGCAACACTTGGAATTTAAGGAATGGTCGATTAAAGACCAAGCAGGTATCAACAAATTTATGGAGCATAAATTTGAAGTGCTCCCCACGATCGCAATCAATGGAGAGCCAGTTTTCGAAGGGCTCTATCCTTCCCTTGATGAAGTGCTTGATGTCCTGGAGGACGAAGCTGAAACAGACGAGCTGAAAACAGCGATTGCAAAGGCTCGCACAAAAGAGTTGGCAAGCTCAAGGAAATAAGCAAAAATAAAAAGGGAGGTAAAAGGATTCATTCTCCTTTTATCTCCCTTTTTTTTCTTGTTCAGAGCGGCTGGTGATATGCAGCGCCGCTAGGGGGAAGCTACGATTAGCCTATAAATATCTGCTTTCAGGTTTTCCACCCTGACAATATTGAGACCGGCTTTCTTGACATTTTCTACAGTCATACGATTAATATTGTTGCCGATGATGTAAAGAAAAAGAGGGTTCAGAATATCCATGAGCAAGCCGAGAAGGGGAATATCACTGCGCATGTGTTCCAGCAGGATTACTTGACCATCTTTCTTACAAACTCGGCGGACTTCTTTGAGCCCCAGGATGGGGTCGGGGACAGAACAAAATACACATGTGGCGATAACGGTATCAAAAGAATGGTCGGGGAAATCCAGCTGCTGGATATCCATCTGCAAGAGCTTGACCTGGATATTGTCTTTGGTTGCGCGAGCTCGGGCTTTTTGGAGCATTTTGGGGCTGAAATCTATTCCGGTTAAGGTGCAGTCCCGTGGATATAGAGGCAGGTTGAGGCCCGTTCCTACGCCTACTTCCAGCACCTCCCCCCGGGCTAGATTAATTGCTTTTTCACGCATGCGGTGTGGTACCGTAATCTTGTCCATCAGGTCATATACCGGGGCAATGCGATTGTAGCGCTTTTGGATATTTCTTGTTAATCTATTGGTGCTGTCTTGCGTTTCCATATTAATAGAGATGCCTCCTTTTGCCTCCCGTTTGTTCATTATGGGCACATTGCCCCAGGAAACCGAAACAGATATAAAATCGTGATCTTCTTAAATAGGCACTGAGGTTTTCCATTTTATTATTTACGATAACATCGTGAAAAAGTAATGTCAAGAATATTCATTCAAAACCGGGCATGATAATGTCAAGATAAATTGCTTGTCTTTTCTACAGATTACTACAACATTTCGGATAAGGTTTTGTTTTATGCTTACCTTTTGCGGCATTTTTGCCGCACTTTTGCGGCATATTTTCGGTGATTTTGTGCATGCTTCGGAGTATAATAAATTATAAACACAGGGAAAGAGGAGGAATTAGATCATGAAGAAGCAATTTATTATTGTTACAATCGTGGCCCTGTTTACTTTAATCATTGGTGGTGCTGCCTGGGCAGGTAGCGGAAATGTGGAAGAAAAAGCAAACAATCTGGAAGAAAAAGTGCAGGGAGGTATTATCACAGAGGAAGCAGCAGAAGAATATCTAGAGGCATTGCAGGAGAGAAGGGACGAATGTGAAGATATCTGCGATGGTACCCGCCAGGGATGGGATGAGGACCGTGAACGTCTTGGCCAGTTGCATGGAATCAGAGGTTTTGGACATGGAAGAGGCAGCGGCGTTAGCGATGAGGACGGAGAAGGTTTTTATCGTCACGGAAGAATGGATAGAACCGATCAACGCTTACAGGACGGCAGCTGCGGCGGGCGCTATTTAAATTATGAATAATATCATAAAGACGTTTTTGTAATTAATTCTTTCCAGGTTATAACAAAGAAAAGAAGGCATGAAACAGGGAAGAGACCATTCAACTCGAGTGGTCTCTCTTTGTTCTGAGTTAACGAGCTTAGCCGGTGATAGGTAAGAAGATTTCAATCCCCAAAATTAAGTATAAAAAGGCAGTATGAGTAATTTGGCGCAGCTTTACCGCAAATATCTTACAGATTCGTGTGGATTAATTTCTTCATATCGTTTAAAATGAACTCAGGAACTGGGGGCATGTAAGATGGATAAATCCATTTATGTTGCCGATGACGAACAAAATATCCGTGAGCTGGTCAAATCTTTCCTGGAAAGCGAAGGATACAGTGTTACTGCCTTTGAAGACGGTGATGCACTGCTGGACGCATTCAAAGAAAAACCATGCGACCTCGTTATACTTGATATCATGATGCCCGGATCGAACGGCTTTGAAATCTGCTCTGAGCTGCGCCGGATAAGCACAGTACCCATTATTATGCTTACGGCCCGCGACAGCGACCTGGACTATGCCACAGGAATAAACTTGGGTAGCGATGATTACTTCACCAAGCCTTTTTCCGCCATTTCCCTTGTTATGAGAGTTAAAGCGATACTGCGCAGGGTAGAGTTTGATAGGGAAGCCGTGAACACCTTTTCGAAGAGCACCCTTTCTTTTGCGGATATCCGCATTGATTTGCACAGTAAAATAACAGAGCGGGGAGGTGCCCCTCTGGAGTTAACTCCCGGTGAATTTAACCTTTTGTCCTATCTCATTGAAAACAAGGAGAGGGCTGTCTCCAGGGAGGAGCTGCTCAACAAACTGTGGGGATACAATAGTGCAGTGGAGACACGGGCTGCCGATGATACGGTTAGAAGGCTGAGAAAGAAACTCGCCGCTAGCAGGGCGGAAATCGAAACGGTGTGGGGTTTCGGCTTTCGTCTCCGGGAGCGTGAAGCGGGTGAGTGATACAAGGTTGCCAAAAATTAGTATTCGCACGAGGTTACTTGTTATTATACTCACTCTTATCGCCGTTATTTTCCTGGTAATCTTCACTGCTTTTAATGTGCTAGTCGATGAATATATCAAGAGCAGTGCCAACGAGGAGCTGGAAAAGGCAAGGGCGTTTTTTGCAGAACAGCGTTTGCTGCCGCAGAATGAGGCCTTCCATCATGGGCGTGGCAGAATGGAATCAATTCACCACATGAGAATGATGCCCGGAGATGCCACGGAAAGAGGCGAGGCCATAATAATTACTGCTGATTATGAACTTATTTTCCCTGCCCCGGACACGGTATTTCAGCAGGACTATAACGAGAAACGCGCCCTCGCCGCACAGCTGGAACAGGAGCAGGTAGATCTGCAGAGCGGCGAAATTATGCGTCTCAGAACTTCCCAGAGGGAGTATTCTCTGCTTGCAGTCGGAATAGAGCAGAGTATGGCCAATGTCAGCGGCACTTTATTTTTGATTTACTATATAGACATGACGGCTATTTCCTCCTTTGCAGAGCGCATCAATACAGTTCTGCTGTGGGTTATGGGTATAGCCGGGATACTGGCTGTTACGAGCGCCGTTTTCGTATCAAAAAAAATTGCAGAACCTATCAAGGAGCTTTCCCGTTTTGCCAGGCGTATGGGAAAGGGAGATTTCTCCAAAAGCGACAAGAATTACAAGGATGCCGAACTGGCGGAGCTGGCCGAGAGCATGAACAAAGCTGCCGGGCAGCTCGAAACTTACGACAAGGAGCAGAAAAAGTTTTTTCAAAACGTATCCCATGAACTCCGAACCCCGCTGCAATCTATCAGGTTTCATGCGGAAGGCGTGGAACACGAGATTATCGATGAAAAAAAATCCAGCCGGGTAATTATAAGTGAAATTGATCGTTTAAGCGAATTGGTGGAAGATATTCTGTATTTATCGCGCATTGATAGCATAACCGGCGGCAGCAACTTTGAAGAAGTTGACCTGCGCGAGGTTATTTCTAATTGCGCCGAACGCCAGCGTATTTTGGCAGAGGAGCGGGGTGTGGACTTCGTCTTTGATTTTGATGAGCGGCCGGTGAACTTTTACGGCGATGAAAAGCATCTGGGCCGCGCTTTTAACAATCTTATCTCCAACGCCATTCGCTACGCCGGGAGTAAAATCACTTTTTCCTGCCACCGGGATAACCGGAAGATAAGCATTGCAGTGACCGATGACGGGAAAGGTATCCCTGAGAAAGACCTGCCCCATATTTTTGACCGTTTTTATAGAGGAACAAAGGGTAAATACGGTATCGGACTTTCCATAGCCAGGTCAGTCATAGAACAGCACGGTGGCCACATTGAAGTAAGTAGCAGCAGCGGGGAAGGCACCTCTTTTATCATAACCTTTTAAATAAATATTTCCGGAGCAGC
>SLJK01000095.1 GCA_007135125.1 Syntrophomonadaceae bacterium
GGATTTGAAGTTTAGCCTGGAGACCGTTAACTGCCTTGGCTGCTGTGCCCTGGGTCCGGTGATGGAAGTAGATGGGCAGATCCACGGCAAGATATCACCTGCCGAAACAGCTGAGGCGTTAAATAAATATGAGTGAGGGAAGATTATGCCACGGATAAAATCACCTGAGGAATTGGAGAATGTCAGACAGGATATATTATCCAGGAGAGACCCAAACAAGTCCTGTATTTCCATATGTGCCGGCACTGGATGTCTCGCCCTTGGTGCAGGTGAAGTAATAGCTGCCTTTCAATCAGAGATTGAAAAACAAGGCCTGCATGCTGAAGTGGACACCAGGAGTGCCGGCTGTCCTGGATTATGCGAAAGAGGTCCTCTAGTCGTTATTTACCCCGAAGAGATCTGCTATGTAGAGGTTTCCCCGGAAGATGTAGAGGAAATAGTTTCCCAGACCGTAGTTGGCAAGAAGGCAGTGGAGCGCCTTCTTTATACTGACCCGAATACAGATGAACAAATAGTTCATGTATATGAAATACCTTTTTTCAAGAATCAAAAGCGGCTGCTTATTGATGACAATATGAAGATTGATCCCAGGAATATCGAGGACTACCTGGCTATCGGTGGTTACTCCGCCCTGGCCAAAGTATTAAACACCATGTCACCGGAAAAGGTAACGGAGGAGACCATTCAATCCGGTCTGAGGGGTCGTAGCGGCAGCGGGTTCCCGGCGGGGAAAAAATGGAAGTTCTGCCGGGGTTCTGAGGCTGATATCAGGTATGTTATTTGTAATTGCCATGAAGGCGATCCGGGAGCATTTGCTGATAGAAGGGTTATAGAAGCGAATCCGCATAATGTCCTTGAGGGAATGATTATAGGTGCTTATGCTATCGGGGCAAGTGAAGCTTATGTTTTTGTGGGAGATGAGTTCCCGCAGACGGTAGAAAACATTTACAAGGCTATCGAACAAGCTGAAGAATATGGATTTGTAGGGGAAAACATCCTGGGTTCCGGTTTCGACCTTACCCTAAAGGTAAGCATTGATGGGGGAGGCTATGTCCTGGGCGAATCAACCGCTTTGATGGCTTCCATGGAAGGTAAGGTAGGCGAACCCAGGACGAAGTATGATCACGCTACAGATAAAGGGTTTTGGGCCAAGCCCACAGTTTTGAACAATTTACAAACCTGGGCCAATGTCCCTATAATCATAAATCATGGTGCTGCTTGGTACAGTGATATAGGCACCGAAAGCAGTTCAGGAACCCGTGTGTTTTCCATTTCAGGCAAGGTCAAAAACACGGGAATGGTTGAGGTGCCCATGGGGATGACCTTAAGAGAGGTTGTTTTTGATATTTGTGGTGGGATCATAGGGGATAAAAAGTTCAAGGCGATTGAGGTTGGCGGGCCAATGGGAGGATTTGTACCGGAAAGCCTGCTTGATTTACAGGTAGATTACGAAGAATTGGACAAGGTTGGTTTGGCGATGGGCCCGAGCCTGATTGTTCTTGACGAGGACACGTGTATCGTAGATATGGTCAAGTATTTCCTTAACTTTCTGGCTAAAGAGTCCTGCGGCAAGTGTACTCCTTGCCGTGATGGCCTCAGGCATATGATTAACATTTTGAATAGAATTAGCGAGGGAAGGGGCCGCAAAGAAGATCTGGATCTGCTGGAGCTTATAGCAAAGGTGCAGAAAAAGGCTGCCCTGTGTGCTTTGGGGCAGGGTGCGTCTGACCCGCTGCTCAGTACCCTTAAGCATTTCCGGGATGAATATGAGGCTCATATCGAAGAGAAAAGTTGCCCCGGATGTATTTGCAAGGCTTTGTCCGCTGCATCGAGCGGTGCAAATGCCTAACGGGGGCTAGAATAAATACGCAAGTGAGGCGAAAAAAATGGCCGAAGTCACCTTAACGATTGATAATAAGGAAATAAAAGCCGAGGAAGGGATGACCGTCATTGAAGCTGCACGCAATGCCGGTATAGATATCCCGTCCTTTTGCCACCATGAACATCTGGAACCATATACTGCCTGTAGGATTTGCCTGGTGGAAATAGAGGCTAAAGGCAGGACCGATCTCCACACCGCCTGTTCTTATCCTGTGGCAGAAAACCTGGTGGTAACCACAAAAACGGATGAAATAATCGAGATTCGTAGAACTCTACTGGAGATGATGTTGTCCCATGCTCCTGATTCCAGGGATGTGCGAGCTCTGGCTGAAGAATATGGTGCAGAAAAAGATCGCTTTGCTAAAGAGTCTTCCTTTTGTATTCATTGTGCACTATGTGTCAGGTATTGCGCAGAAGTAAAGAAGAAATATGCCGTGGGGTTTGTGGGCAGCGGCACCAGCCGCGAAATAAGCTTTAATCCGGAAATAGCTTCCAAAGAATGCTGGGACTGCCGGGAATGTTTTGAGCTTTGCCCCACTGAAGCTCTGCAAACCGCTTATCTATTCACTGAAGCACTTACTTCCTCATCGACTCCCTTCGAATTTGAGTTCAAGGAAGAGTAAAAGGACTGCTGAGGTTTTCGTATCCTTGGAGGCATTTTTGAAGTGCTGCCTGCAAAAATATATGTATGTGCTCTGAGTAGAGGTCTTCTTTCCTGTGTAGGAAAGAAGACCTCGGTTTGTTAACCAGCCGTGGCGGGTTGCAGTACTTCCTGAAGCCATGCTTCAACTTCTTTTATGTCTGGAACTCTGCCCGCAGCCTTGACTTCTTCATTGATAACCAGTGCCGGGGTTTCTTGCACGTTGTACTTCTTGATTTTTTCCATGTTGTGAATTCTTTCCACGTTAACAACAACCGTTGTTCCCAGGGATGCCTTGATAGCTTGCATTTCTACCTCTTCGCACTTTTTGATATCCGGCTCCAAAACCTTGATTGACAACATGTTCCTAAACCTCCTGTGTTTAATATTGTATACCGCCACAAGCAATTAAACGCTGCGGAAACTACTACAAGTGTACCATAACTAAAAATGATATTCAAGCAGCCCTGACGGGGTTTCGTGGGCATTTTCCGGGGGGCTTAGATAATTTCCGATTTCCCCTTTCAGTCCCTAAAAAACACCTTCTGGATGTGTAATACTTGGTAAATTTATACACACCGCCTCTGTTTTCATGTGCTGTAGATTGACTTCTTACGGTGCATGTGTTAACATTTTTTTGCTGAAAAAATTCTAACAATTACAGGATGTCATAATGATAATACAAGAACATGTTCCTATTACTATGTCTGATGGTTGCCAACTTTCTGCTAAAATCTGGATACCGGATACTGCTTCAGAGCATCCCGTTCCTGCGATTTTTGAATATATCCCGTATCGCAAAAGGGATTTTAAAGCAGTTAGGGACGCTCAAACCTATAGCTATTATGCCGAGCAGGGTTATGCAGGTGTACGAGTTGATATTCGCGGAAGCGGGGAATCGGAAGGCATTCTACGGGATGAATATCTGCAGCAGGAGCTTGATGACGGCCTGGAAGTTTTGCGCTGGATTGCTTCACAGAAGTGGTGCGACGGCAGCATCGGGATGATTGGAATTTCCTGGGGCGGATTCAACGGCCTGCAAATTGCGGCCCTGCAGCCGCCGGAACTTAAAGCCGTTGTCACCGTGGCCTCTTCCGATAATCGTTATGCCGATGACGTTCATTACATGGGTGGCAATCTACTTACAGATAATTTATCCTGGGCTTCTACCATGTTTGCTTATAATTCCTGCCCGCCTGACCCACAGCTTGCCGGGGAAAAGTGGCGGGATATGTGGATGGAGCGGCTGGAGGGCAGCGGTCTCTGGCTAAGGAAGTGGTTGGAACACCAGCGCTTCGACGAGTATTGGAAGCATGGTTCTGTTTGCCTGGACTATGAAGCCATAAAATGTCCCGTTTATGCCGTGGGAGGTTGGGCCGACGGTTATTCCAATACCGTGTTTCGCCTGGTGGAAAACCTCCGTGTTCCCGTCAAAGGCCTTATAGGGGCCTGGGGGCATAAGTATCCCCATCACGACGATTTGGGCGAGACGATTGATTTTCTTAAAGAGACGGTCAGATGGTGGGATCGTTGGCTGAAAGGCATTAATAACGGCATTGAGAAGGAACCACGCCTGCGGGTTTGGATGCAGGATTCTGTCTCTCCTATCATCAACGAACGTCCGGGGCGCTGGATAGGTGAAGCGACATACCCTACCTCGAACGTAACCCGGCAGCTTTACAACCTGCAACCGGGCCTTATCGATGTGGAAAACGCAAATCCTGAATTTATGCCCGCGCTGACCATTCAAAGCCCCTTGAGCGTGGGGCTGTTTGCCGGAAAGTGGTACTCCTATGCCTCTACTACTGATTTGCCCAGTGACCAGCGAGAAGAAGACGGGGGTGCCCTGGTTTTTGATACCCCGCCACTTAGGGAAGACTTGGAAATCCTGGGTGCACCCGAACTGCTAGTAA
>SLJK01000065.1 GCA_007135125.1 Syntrophomonadaceae bacterium
GCCTTAGTCATGAGCGAAGCGAATTTTCTTGGGCAGCGTTTATTTTTTTTCCTCCTCTTGCAGCACTTCATTCATGCTTCCGCTGCGGTAGCCCTCCAAGTCCAGGGCCACGTAGCTGAACCCGAACTGTTTCAGGCGGGCGGCGATCTCTTCAGCTTTTTCCGCCAGGGTTGCAACCTCTTCCGCCGGCACCTCAATGCGGGCCATGGTTTGGTGGCAGCGAACACGTACCGTTTTGTGCCCCAGCGTTTTCAGAAAGGACTCGGCTTGAGCTACGGCTCTAAGCTTTTCGCCGGTAATGGTTTCGCCGTAAGGGATCCTGGAGGCCAGGCAGGCAGCAGAAGGCATATCCCAAGTTTGCAGCCCGGCTTTCCGGGACAGGATCCGGATTTCTTCTTTTGTGATGCCCGCTTCCATGAGAGGGCTGCGCACCCCCAATTCCCCGGCTGCCCTTAGTCCCGGGCGGAAGTCGTCCCGGTCGTCGTAGTTGGCACCATCGCATACCCACCTCAAACCGCGCTTGCGGGCGATCTTCCAAAGGCGGGTGAAGAGCTCCTGTTTGCAGTAGTAACAGCGCTGGGGCGGATTATCTGCAAAATTGCTGTGGGAGAGCTCGTCCGTTTTGATCAGCATATGCTCGGCGCCCAGATTTTGTACCATGCAGAGGGCATTTTCTTTTTCATGTTCCGGAAAGGTTTCCGATTCAGCCGTTACGGCAAGCGCCTTATCGCCCAACATTCTCCTGGCTTTATAGAGCAGGTAGCTGCTGTCCACGCCTCCGGAAAAGGCGATCACGGCGCTTCCCAGGTTTTCCAGCAATTGTTCCAGCTTTTTTTCTTTTTCCTCCATGGAGTCCATGCAAACACTTCCTTATTAAAAATATTTTTTACCTAAACCACTTCATAATGAAAGTCAGTTAAGTCCGTATAATTTCTTAAAATATTGGAGTTCTTCACCTTAGGTTAGAGTCGAGTATTTAATTATTTAAATCCGATTATACCTCAGGGTCCGGAAGAACTGTTTAGTTCTGGCGTTATTCAGGCCTTGGTCCTTACTATTTTACATGATATTCTATATTGATTACTATAACCCTTCCTTGATGCCTCATAATTGTATTTATGGTTCTTTTACCTGCAGGCAACCGTGAAAGCACAAAAAAAAGAAGCCCCGCGGGGGGGCTACCCTTTCCATGGTCCACCTGGCAGCGGCATAAAAATGCTGGCCAGGCGGATGCCTTAAAATCTTATTATAAAGGGGAACCGCTATTTCAATGATTTGGTTTACCTTAGGGTTTTCAAGTATCCTCCGCAACGGTTACTATCCCGGCCAACCTTTTCGCCAGCAGGGTGTTCCGCTTCTGTATCTTGTCGTTGGAGACGGCAATGGCGATGGCCTTTTTGGTGCCAACCAGCACGAATATTCGCTTGGCCCGGGTCACGCAGGTATAGAGAAGGTTCCTCTGCAGCATCATGTAGTGCTGCATGGTGAGGGGCGCCACTACGATGGGGTATTCGCTGCCCTGGCTTTTGTGGACCGTGGTGGCATAGGCCAGGGCCACCTCATCCAGCTCGGTGGCATCGTACTCCACTTCGTTTTCATCGAAGCGCAGGGTGAGGGTCCTGTCTTCGGTGTTGATCCCGGAGATCACGCCAATATCGCCGTTGAAGACGTTCTTATCGTAGTTGTTCTTGATCTGCATCACCTTATCCCCCCGGCGGTAGACCGTGCCCCCATAGCGGAGCGTAATTTTGCTGGGGTTCAGGCTTTCCTGTAGGAGCAGGTTCAGGTTCTGGGCGCCGGTTTCCCCGCGCTGCATGGGGCAGAGCACCTGGATATCCTTAAGAGGGTCCACCCTGTAGTAGGCGGGCAGTCTTGTGCTACAGAGGTCCCTAATGGTTTCTGCAATGCGGGAGGGGTCGTCCTCTTCCAGGAAGTAGAAGTCGCTGCCGCGTCCGCCTTTCAGGCCGGGCATCTCGCCTCGGTTAATGCGGTGGGCATTGGTGATAATCGCGCTTCCCCGGGCCTGGCGGAAGATTTTGCTCAGCTGGATGACCTTGACGGCGCCGGAGTCGATGATATCCTTCAAGACATTTCCGGCCCCCACCGAGGGCAGCTGGTCCACATCCCCCACAAGGATGACCACCGCCTCATTGGGGACCGCCTTGAGCAGGTTGTAGATAAGCAGGATGTCCACCATGGAGGTTTCGTCTATGATCAGCACGTCACATTCCAGGGGGTTTTCTGCATTTTTCTGGTAGCCCTTATCAGGTTTGTACTCCAGCAGGCGGTGGATGGTCCTTGCTTCCGCCCCGGCCGTTTCGGATAAACGCTTGGCCGCCCTTCCTGTGGGTGCCGCCAGCAGGACCCTGCGGTTCATCTTCTGAAAAATACGGATGATGGCCAGGGTAATGGTGGTCTTGCCGGTGCCAGGCCCACCGGTTAGGACCATGAACTTGGAGGAGGCGGCAGCGCTGATGGCTTCCTGCTGCACCTCTTCGTACTCAATGCCGCGCTCCTTCTGCAGGGTGCGGATTATGGGCGGGATGTCTTTTGGCAGGGGCTGGAGGCAGCCTTCCAGGATGGCATGGATGCGCTGGGCCGTGCCGGCTTCACTGTAGTAGAAGGGTGGCAGATAGATGGCATCCTCGCCTTCCATGATCACGGAGCGTTCCTTGAGCATCCGCTCCAGGGTTTCTTCCAGGTATTGTTCCTCCAGCTCCAGTATTTTAACGGCCTCGGCGATGAGCTGCGTCCGGGTAGCGTAGCAGTGGCCCTGGTTGGATAGTTCGCTTAATACATAGAGGATGCCGGAGCGGCAGCGCTGGTAGGACTTACTGTCATACCCCAGCTGCCGGGCAATCTTGTCGGCCGTCTTAAAGCCGATCCCCCAGACGTCATCGGCCAGCCGGTAGGGGTTCTCCTTGACCACGCCGATGCTCTTGTTCCCGTAAGTCTTGAAGATCTTCACGGCGTAGGCGGTGGAGACGCCGCTGCTCTGCAGGAAGAGCATAACGTTTTTGATCTCCTTCTGCTCCTGCCAGGCCTTCTTGATCATTTCCACGCGCCTTTGGCCGATGCCTTCTACCTTGATTAGGTCGTCCGCCGACTCTTCGATGACTCGTAAGGTGTCTTCCCGGTAATAGCGGACGATCCTGCGGGCGTTGACCGGCCCGATACCCTTGATCAGCCCGCTGCCCAGGTATTTTTCAAGTCCCGCAATGGTGGCGGGCACAGTCTCCCTGTAGTCGGCGGCGCTGAACTGCCTGCCGTATTTGCTGTCCTGCTTCCACTCTCCCTGAAGGCGCAGCACGGCCCCCACGTTGACCGCGGCCAGGTTGCCCACTGCCGTTACCAGGTCCGGGTACCCCCGGGCCTTGATCTTGACCACGCTGAAGCCGTTTTCTTCGTTGCTGTAGGTGATGCGCTCTACTGTCCCGCTAAGGTATTCCATAATGTTGTAACCTCATTGCGATAAAGATGTTATTTGCAGCTCACTTCCGTTAGGCATCCATCTATCATGCTCGTAGCGGTTTGGGTCTGGTTTTAGTGCTTTTAGCCTGTGCTTGCAGTCGCGGGCCTTTTCACGGTAATCCGGTTTCTCCAGGGGAATGGCCTGGTTCTGAACAATGCCGCGGAGAAGCCTCCCCAGTATGTCCGAGCCGGTAATCACATTTTTCGCGTCGGCCCACAGCAGAATAATGTCTTCATCAATCACGTCACATCTAAGCATGGCCGATTGAGAAAGGCACAATGCGATGACTGCCCATATTAAAAGCGTCATGGCCGGCCCTTCCTCTTCTAATGTTCTTAAGTTTCTTAAGTACCAGGCTGTTTGTTAGCTATTTCTAATATTTCCTCGCAGAAAGCTTTTTGTTTGCATATTTTAGCTTCTCCATTTACCCCGAATCTCCTGCCGGCGACCTCCGCAAGACCTCCTCCGCTAGGGACTATAACCTTCCCCTCATATATCTGCCTCATTTACACTATAGGGTTCGGGTGGTATTGGACTTTGTGTTGTTTAGTCGCCCATGCCGGGCAAACTAAAATGGGGTTGTTCCCCTGACAAGGAACAACCCCATTTTAGTTTTTATATAATTACGCTTTTATAATACTCCAAACAGGTTCAAGGCAAGAACGATTTAGATTTATATTAAGCTTCCCCTGGGTTATCCTTAATACGGTACGCCACTTAATAAGCACCTCTCTGGGAACAGTCATCGGCGTTCAATCCAACAGTACTATAGTCCCTTTTTCTCAAACCAGCGGAAAAGAAGAACGACTAGGACGATGAAAATGGGAATGATCAGCCAGTGGTTGACCCCCAGGAGTTGCGGTATGGTAACTTCGCCGAAATCCCCCCAAGTGTAGACCGTGCGCATGAGCCAGGGATAGGCCTCGGCAAATAAGGAGGCCCCGGCGATCATCCCCA
>SLJK01000138.1 GCA_007135125.1 Syntrophomonadaceae bacterium
ATAGGATTAATTCTGACTTCAAAATCGGTGAGCGTTTCTTTTCGAGCGCAAAGTATATCCACTACCGGCAGGCAGCACAACAAGCCGGCCTTCTTCACGCTCACTTTATAATAACTACTCCGGCGGTTCTTCCGTCCGCTGGTGAGTGGTAATAAAATGGGCAAAGATAATGAGCCCTATCCCCAGGATTATACCTACCAGGTTAATAGCCACGTCAATGGGGCTGGCAAACCTTCCCGGGATAAAACTCTGGTGATACTCATCCAATACGCCCACCAAACTGGACAGCACAAAAGTAGTTATAATTGCCAGCCATGTTCTTTGAATATAGTGCCGCAGCAGAAGGTAGATAACCAGTGTAAGAAAGAAAAAAAACACCACGTGGGCCACTTTCCGCAGTAAAAACTCGATAATCAGCGGATTATTCTGGGCATAGGCCAGAAAATCCTCCGTGACCGTGCGCACCGGCCCCAGCTCATGGGGAAGCTGCACAGCGATCCATTCCGCCAACCATGTAACCCTGATATCCAAGCCCCGCAGCATGGTATTGATCTGCCTGAGCACCGGCAGCACACGCAGCCCCGGAACAGAGGAAAGATAATACAGGCTCAAAAGAAATATACACAACAACAGCCAGGCATTCCTTTTCATTACCAAACCACCACTAAGAAAAATCAATCCTTAGTGATATAATACTCCCCGTAAACCGGGAATTCCTTTTTTTGCCCTTAAATTGCCAAAACAATTCCGCTCCACCCACGGTGGAAACTCAATACGCCACTCAGCAGCCCGCTGCCGCCAAAAGCAGCAGCAGCGCAACCAGCATCGCTACCACCAGCGCTGTCACCTTTTTAAGCAACAAGTTTCCTCCTTCCCCGCTCCCATCAATCAATCCCGGCGGCAATTTGGTAACACTTTAGCGGACCCTTTGACGCAAACGCTCCTCTGCCGTCCCGGAAAGGGCAAAGGATTCCAGCTCCTCCTCCAGGGAGGCAAGGTTTCCATAACCTCCCACGTACCCGTTAATACGTGCCGCTGCCGTAGAATTTACGAATGCCTCTAAATCGGGATAGTACTCCCGCAGTTCTCTCTTCAGTTCAGGAACCCCCTGCAGGTAATATTTCTGGTGATAATCCTCCGCCAGGTAAAAGGGGGAAAGAGCCGTAATCTCTGTATAAATTTTACCACCCACCTTTTCTTCCCGGAGAGCCTTGCTATCACGAGCCAGCTGTTCCTGGCCCTCGTCATGGAAAAATATTATGGACATATACTGCCTGGACCAGGGACGGCTGGTAGGATTGTGACTGTCCCAGAAAACCTCCAGCAGCTCTTCATAAGACACCCGGGTGGGATCATAATCGATCTGGATCGCTTCCGTATGATCTCCCAGGTCCTGGTAAGTTGGATTTTTCTTTTCCCCTCCGGCATATCCCACACGGGTACGTACCACGCCATCCAGCTGCCCGAACCGGGCATCAGGGCCCCAGAATCAACCCAGGGCAAAGGTGGCTGTTTCCAGCACTTCCGGAATCTGCTGGTCGATAGGGGGTTTGTTTTGTTTATGCAGGGTCGTTTCTTCTGCAGACAAGGCGGATCCCTCCTCTTCTTTTGTTGGGGCACCACAGCCTGATCCCGTAAAAACGGGCACCAGGAACATAACTAACAACACCATCGCCAATATAGGAAAACTACTGCCATTTATTTTTTGCAAGCCCTTCTCCTCCATTTTTCACTTCAGCAACCCTTTACCGCTGCCACGCACCGAGGACCCTCGGAGTCAAAACTTATCAGGGATCCCCGTAACGCAAAAGATGATCTCTGCCGAAATGTTTGTACTGGGTTCGGCCCGTTTCCGGATTAAAAATGCTCTCACCAAAGACACTTTCCTCTTCCTCCACAACAGTGTAAATAGCGGAAACTGCCACCGGTACCTTGTAGTCAAACAGCGAAGCTGCCTCTTCCGCCAGGGGATCGGTAATTCTCATCACTTCTTCGAAAGTAAGAGGATTAAATTTTAAATAGAGCTCTATCTCCACAAAACCTTCCTCTTCCCTAACACTTCTTAAAACATAATAGTCCTCACCTGACCCGGCGGCAAGCTCTTCCAGCTCCTCCGCTTCAGCATCCTCAAGCACAAAAAGGAGCTCCTCTGCGGAATTATTCGTAATGGTCGGCACGCTTCCGCAACCGGCCAGCAAGAAAACCACCAAAAAAACTAGTACATATCTCACCTTAGCGACCTTCTTTCCTTTCCTACCCCGCAAACCGGGAATTCTTTTTATTTATTATCATATAATAATTATAACAGTTAAATAGAAAAAAATAAAGTGCAGCGGAAACGGAAAGTTAAGAGGTCTCTTCAGCCCGCAGGTTCTTATAAATATGGACGATAATTATTTTCAGGATGACAAAGGAGGGCAAGGCCAGGATCATTCCCAACAGGCCCGCCATCCTTCCGGAAACCAGGACCAGCAGAATCACCGTCAGGGGGCTGATGAGCAGTTTACGCCCCATCACCTGGGGCGAAATAAGCAGGCTTTCGAGCTGCTGCACGGCTGCTACCACCACAACAACCTTTAAAACCATTAAAGGGGAATGGAGCGCCGCCACAACCAGGCCGGGGATAATACCGATAACGGGACCGAAAAAAGGAATTACATTGGTAACCATGGCAAACATGGCCAGGATAAGAGGGTAGTCCAGTCCAATGATCAGGTAGCCGATATAAACCAGCGCCCCTACAAATAAACAAATTACCACAAGACCCTGGATATAAGCGCTGATCCCCCTGTGCATATCACCCAGGGTGCGGCGCAGATCGCCTTCGTAAGCCCGGGGAAGGTAGCTGTAGAGGGCCCGGGGCCAGTGATGCCCGTCTTTCAGCATATAAAACAAGATAAAAGGTATGGTAACGATAGCGATAAAAAACCCGGTGATCAATTCTACAAGATAGGTTACATTATTCATGATCAGCGTAAAGAAATTCCCCAGGAGACCGGTCAGCCAGTCCGCTACGCTCTCTACCAGCTCCGGTTCTTCTTCCATGAGGCGCAAAAAGAGGGGGTTATTCTGTAGGGAGAGCAGCGCTGCCCGCAGCTCCTCCAGTATGCGGGGCAGGTCGTCTACCAGCCTGATAACCTCTCTCTGCAGGAGAGGTCCTAAAAAGCTCACCAGCAGCGCCACCAGTCCCAAAAAAACAAGGTACAAAAGCAGTATGGACGCCCAACGCGGCACTTTACGCTGCTGCAGCAGATCTACGAGGGGGTAAGTGAGAAAATATAAAAAACCGGCGATTAAAATAGGAAAGAAAAGGGTCTTAATAGCAATAACCAGCGGCCTGAAAATAAACGTAATCTGCGTCCCCACCAGAATTATTAAAAATAGCAGCAGAACCCATATCCCGGCCCGAAACAGTCTTGATCTAAAAATATCCGGCATCTTTGTTACCTCATAGTACAGCGCCCCCGGAGCACGCCGGTGATAAAAGCGGCTTACGCGCGACAGTTGCTAAAACTAGCTGCATATTGTTCTCAAGCCAAATTTCTTCCCCCGGGAAAAAGTTCCTGCCGCTAGAGGAGTAATTCTCTACAGCGCAAGCTTTTCCTCCAAATTATCGGAAAAATTTTGGCATAATTCCCCTCACGCCGCAGGTAATGGCATAATTTTGTCGAAACCTCGAGTATAAAATGAAAAAAATACTTACCATCTGTATACGCAATGGGCTGCTGCATGAATCAGGCTGCATTTAAGCACACTGTATATTAAGGATGTGGGCAAAATTAAAACAATCCTTGTGGTTGAAGATGACGAGGAAATCCTGGGCATGCTTAAACTAAACCTGGAAAACCAGGGTTACAGGGTGCTGACGGCAGGAGAAGGATATGAAGCTCTACACCTTGCCCGGGTTGAAAAACCGGACTTGCTTCTCCTGGATATTATGCTTCCGGGGATTGACGGCTACGAGGTATGCCGGATTTTGCGCTCCGGCAGCGAATCAAGCGCTATCCCTATCATTATGCTGACGGCAAAAGGAGAAGAGTTGGACGTTGTTCTGGGCCTGGAAATGGGTGCCGATGATTATGTCACAAAACCCTTCAGCATCAGAGAACTGCTGTCGCGTATTAAAGCTCACCTGCGCAGAAACGGCATTAAACAGGATATTAAAGAACCTGACCGCCGGGAGAAAGTTCTAACCGCCGGCCCGCTGACACTGAACCCCGAGGCCTACAAAGTATACCTCAAAGGTGCACAGGTTAACCTGACCAACAAAGAATTTGAGCTGTTAAAACTATTAATGCTCAATCAAGGGATTGTCCTGAAGCGCGAGGTTCTCTTGGAAAAGATCTGGGGTTATGATACGGAAATTGATACACGGACGGTGGATGTCCATATTCGCTACCTGCGCCA
>SLJK01000087.1 GCA_007135125.1 Syntrophomonadaceae bacterium
CAGGTAATGATGCCCGAAAAAACGGTAGCTTTTCAACACATGATAGAGATGAACCATGGCATTGCAAGAGTTCACAAGCACCATCCCTGCAGGTTTCTCTGCATCATCCATCTCCAGAACCCTGTTCAGAATAGCCCTCACCAAAGAGCAAAGGTTAGGATGCAAGTATGCATCAGCCTTGGGGGACGGCTCTTCGCTCCCGCTCAACCGATAAGGTGAAAGACCACAGGAAGCAATAATCTCCAGTGGTGAATAACTGCAGAACCAGGCCATCCGCCCCTGCGCTTCTTCTGCGATTTTTCCTGCCTCGTCGATCTTATCCCAAAAGCCGGCTCCCAGCTTTTCTTCCAGAAGACAGCCCCCCTTTAAAAGTTACTTCTCCAAGCTGCTCTGAATTTCCTTCCACAGCATATCTCGTCCTTCACCGGTTTGAGCCGAAAAAAGAAAGACCCCTTCCGGAGCCACCTGCAATTCCCGGGCAATAGCTTCTTTATGTTTCATTCTTTTCCCACGGGGCACTTTGTCGGCTTTGGTAGCCACCACCAGAGAAGGAAATGAAAAGTGGTGAATAAAGTCAGCCATCTGCTTATCCTCACGGGACGGCAGATGGCGCAGATCAACTACTTGTATAATCAGAACCAAATTTTCTCTTGAGGAAAGGTACTCCTGAATTAGGGGAGCCCACTGGCTGATCAGGCGGCGGGAAACCTTGGCATATCCGTAACCGGGAAGATCAACAAACGAAAATTGATTATTGACCAGGTAAAAATAAAGAGCCCGAGTTTTACCAGGTGTATTGCTGGTCGCAGCCAATTTCTTCTGGCCCACCAGGTTATTGATCAAGGAAGATTTACCTACGTTAGAACGTCCTGCCAGAACGATCTCGGGATACAGGGTAGGTGGAAATTCGTTTTGATTGCTAGCCGACCTTAAGAACTCCGCATTCTTTATTTTCATGTTCACTCTCCGGCTTTTCATTATCTTCCTTTTGCAACAAAGCCCTATCAAAAACCTGTTTCATATTATCAACCGGCACAAATTCAATGCGGCGACGTACATTAGCGGGGATTTCATCCAGATCTTTTTTGTTTTCTCCGGGAATAATGAAAGTCCTGATACCGGCTCTGTGTGCAGCCAGGATTTTTTCCTTGGTGCCACCCACCGCAAGGACTTTGCCCCGCAGAGTAATTTCACCGGTCATAGCCACTTGCCGCTTGACCGGTATTTTAGTGAGCGCGGAAACCATTGCAGTAGCCATGGTTATTCCCGCTGAAGGGCCGTCCTTGGGGATTGCCCCCTCCGGAACGTGAATATGGATATCATACTCTTCATAAAATTTTTCATTTATCCCCAGTGAAGAGGCTTGCGAACGAATATAACTCAAAGCTGCCCTGGCAGATTCCTGCATAATATCCCCCAGCTTGCCGGTGAGGGTCAGCTTGCCCTTGCCTTGCATTAAGGTCACTTCCACAGCCAGTAAATCTCCCCCGGTCTCTGTCCAGCCAACCCCGGTGGCTACTCCTATCTCGTCTTCCTTCTCCGCCAGTCCGAAACGGAAACGAGGAGCCCCCAGGTATTTGTGTAAATTACTGCGCGTAACTGCCAGGTGGTGGCTTTCGTTTTTTACAATCTCCCGGGCTGTCTTCCGGCACACGTTGGCCAGTTCCCTTTCCAGGTTTCTTACCCCCGCTTCCCTGGTATACTCACGCACGATATGGCGCAAAGCACCTTCTGAGAAGTGGAGCTGCTCGGCAATAAGACCGTTTTCCTCCAGCTGCTTGGGAATAAGGTGCCTCTGCGCTATCCTAACCTTTTCCTCTTCGGTATAGCCGGCGATATTTATACTCTCCATGCGGTCCAGTAGCGGTTGAGGAAT
This sequence comes from Syntrophomonadaceae bacterium, assembly GCA_007135125.1. Taxonomy (GTDB): domain Bacteria; phylum Bacillota; class Dethiobacteria; order DTU022; family UBA8154; genus SLJK01. Next base: position 1,877 of record SLJK01000087.1, read on the forward strand.
GTTGAACCGGTTATTGGCCGTAGTGATAAACATTACCTGGGAAAGATCAAAAGGAGCCTCAATATAATGGTCGCTAAAGGTATGGTTCTGCTCAGGGTCAAGCACCTCCAACATGGCCGAAGAAGGATCGCCTCTAAAATCGGTGGACATCTTATCGATTTCGTCCAGCAAAAAAACGGGATTGCCCGAACGCGCCTGCCGCATCCCCTGGATAATCCTTCCGGGAAGTGCTCCTATATAGGTGCGGCGGTGACCACGAATCTCAGCTTCATCCCTTACTCCGCCCAGAGAAATGCGCACAAAATTACGCTCCATGGCTCGGGCAATAGAGCGAGCCAGCGAAGTTTTTCCCACACCTGGAGGGCCTATCAGGCAGAGGATCGAACCTTTATTCTTTTTGGTCAAGCGTCGCACTGCCAGGTATTCCACGATACGCTCTTTCACCTTCTCCAGCCCGTAATGATCTTCATCCAGTATCTGCTCTACTGCTTCCAGATCCAGGCGGTCTTCCGTTTGCAAAGACCAGGGAAGCTCCAAAATCCAATCCAGGTACGTACGTATTACCGCTACCTCAGCTGCCGCCGGAGGCATCTTCTCCAAGCGTTCCACTTCTTTTAAAGCATTTTCTTCGACCTCTTCAGGCAAGCTGGCTGCAGCTATCTTCTCCCGATATTCATCTGCCTCGGCAACCCTTTCATCTTTCTCGCCCAACTCCTTCTGAATCGCTTTGACCTGTTCCCGCAGATAATACTCTTTCTGGTTTTTTTCCATCTGCTTCTGCACCCGCAGGTTAATCTTCTTTTCCAGCTCCAGGATCTCCGTCTCTTCACTTAATATTACGGACAGCTTCTCCAGGCTTTCTGCAGGAGAAAAGGCTTCCAACAATTCCTGCTTTTGATGCAGCTTAAGCGAGAGATGGGAAGCCATGACATCGGCCAGCAGCCCAGGCTTATCTATTTCAAAAACAGTGGAGAGACTCTCCCGGGTAATTTTTTTGTTTAACTTAATATATTCTTCAAATTGAGAGATGACTGTGCGCATAAGGGCTTTAATCTCCGGAGTTTGGGATTCGCTCTCCTGCTCCTCCGCATCAATAACAGCTTTTATATAGTGTTCATCCCCAAGTAGATACTCCTTAACCCGGGCACGCCCGAGTCCTTCTACCTGCACCCGCATACTTCCACCGGGGAGCTTTGACATCTGCTTGATGTTGGCAATTGTTCCTACCTCAAAAAGATCTTCTGCGACCGGTGATTCGGTTTTGGACTCTTTCTGTGCTACAAGTAAGATAGTGTTATCCTTTATCATCGCTTGCTCTATAGCTTTCATGGAACGCTCTCGACCTACTTCCAGCTGCATAACCATACCGGGGAAAACAAGTACACCGCGAAGTGGCAGAAGCGGGATTTCCTTTGTTTTATCCTTCATCTATTTCACTCCCCTCTAGTGTGAAAACTATTTCTCCCTTGCCCTGCGAAAGGCGCATAATTTCTCTTTGACACAACAGGGTGACCCCTGGGGTCACCCTGCAATATATGCCAAAACATGGCGGCTTAAAAGAATCTCATTGGAAAGGGTAGCTTAAGAAGCAGAAATCTCTTTTTTGTTTTTGCCTGAGGTTAACAGCTTCGGCTTTTCCTTTTTTTCGACCACACCAGGGGTTATAATGCACTTGTCCACATCATCCCTGGAAGGAATTTCATACATGATATCCAACAGTATGCCTTCTAAAATACTTCTCAGCCCCCGGGCGCCGGTTTTATGCTTTATCGCCTCATCAGCAATGGCTTCCAACGAACCTTCCTTGAATTCCAGCTGAACCCCGTCAAGCTCAAACATTTTGCTGTACTGCTTCACCAGGGCATTGACGGGTTCGGTCAAAATTCTGACCAGCGCTTCGCGGTCCAGCGCATCCAGGACGGCCATTACCTGCAGTCTCCCTACGCATTCGGGTATAAGACCGTACTTGATCAGGTCTTCCGGGCGAGCCTGGCGTAAAAGATCGCCGATTTTCTGGTCTACGCGGGGACGCACGTCCGCTCCAAAGCCCATCCCGCCGGCACCTGTTCTTTTTAAGATCATTTTTTCCAGGCCATCGAATGCTCCACCACATATAAACAGGATATTGGTGGTATCAATCTGCATGAACTCCTGGTGGGGATGTTTTCTTCCTCCTTGAGGAGGAACACTGGCCACGGTTCCTTCCAGTATTTTCAATACGGCTTGCTGCACACCTTCCCCGGAGACATCCCTGGTAATAGAGGGATTTTCACTTTTGCGGGCTATCTTGTCGAATTCATCAATATAGACAATTCCTTTCTCCGCTTTTTCCAAATCATAATCAGCAGCCTGGATCAGTTTTAAGAGGATATTTTCCACATCTTCTCCAACATAACCGGCCTCTGTAAGAGAGGTGGCATCCGCAATGGCAAAAGGAACGTTAAGCAGCCGGGCCATGGTTTGGGCCAGGAGTGTTTTACCGACGCCGGTCGGCCCAATAAGCATAATATTGCTTTTCTGCAGTTCCACTTCATCAACCTTTTGTCCTGCATTGACTCTTTTGTAATGATTATAAACGGCTACCGAAAGAACTCTTTTCGCATTTTCCTGACCAATTACGTACTTATTAAGCACTTCGTGAATCTCCGACGGCTTGGGAAGATCTACCAGGTCAAACTCGGGGTTGTCGTCCATCTCTTCTTCGATGATTTCATTGCAAAGCTCTATACATTCATCACAAATATAAACTCCCGGACCGGCCACCAATTTGCGCACCTGTTCCTGGGTCTTGCCGCAGAAGGAACATTTTAACTGCCCCTTCTCTTCACTAAATTTAAACATGGAATTTCACCTCTTTGCTAGTTACCGATTCTCCAGAATGGTATCAATCAAGCCGTAGTCCACGGCCGCTTCGGCAGACATAAAAAAGTCACGGTCCGTATCTTTGGCGATCTGGTCTACGGGCTGTCCCGTGTGGTAAGCAAGAATATCGTTAAGAGATTCCCTGATCTTTAAAATCTCTCTGGCGTGGATCTCAATATCCACTGCCTGCCCCTGAGCTCCTCCCATAGGTTGATGCATCATTATACGGGAATGCGGAAGAGCATAACGCTTGCCCTTCGTTCCCGCTGCCAAAAGAACGGAACCCATACTGGCAGCAAGTCCCACACAGATGGTAGAAACATCTGGCTTAATATACTGCAGAGTATCATAAATGGCTAATCCGGAATAGATCATACCCCCCGGCGAATTAATGTAAAGGTTTATATCCTTATCAGGGTCTTCAGACTCCAGAAACAAAAGCTGCGCTATGACAAGATTCGCTACTGTGTCATCTATCGCCGAACCAATGAAAACAATTCTGTCCTTTAACAGCCGTGAATAGATATCATAAGCCCTTTCGCCACGGCTGGTTTGCTCTACGACCATGGGAACTAATTGCATATTTTTCTCCCCCTTTATATTATCCTTGACTCAAGGATCTTCTTCTATCTGTTATTGTTCTCCCACTTGCTCACCGGAAGAGGAGGCCTGTTCGGAAGCAACCTCATCTTCCGTTTTTTCTGCGGTTGCATGCTCGTTTTCGGTCACCTCCGAGAAAGCCTTTTCCTGCTCCTCCTCGACTTCTTGCACCTGAGCATGTTCTACCAAAATGTCGATTGCTCTTCGATAGCGGATTTCGTGGGTAATCATATCCATACGACCATCCCGGCTGAAAAGTACTTTGACTTCCTCCATATTCATATCCTGTTTTTGGGCCACTTCTTTTATTTTCTCTTCTATTTCTTCTTCGGTAGCCTCGATTTGTTCTTCTTTAATAATGGCATCCAGAACCAGATTGGCCCTGGCCCGGCTTTCAGCTTCCGGCCGCCTTTCTTCCCTGATTTTTTCCAGACCACCTTCGACCATCTGGCCGTATTGCTCCATATTCAAACCCTGCATGCGCAGATAGTATTCCATCTCACCTATCATATTGTCCAGCTCCCGCTCTACCAGCACGTCAGGAACCTCTACCTCCGCTTCAGCGGCAACCTTTTCAATAACTTTGGTCTCCAGCTCGACTTTCTTCCTATGTTGTAGGTTTTCCTGCAGTTTTTTCTCTATATCCTCCCGGAATTCCTGCACGGTTGAAAATTCTTCTGAAAGTTCCTGCACAAAGGCATCGTCAAGCTCAGGAACCTGTGGCCTTTTGATCTCTTTAACCTTAACGGAAAAAACTGCCTCTTTGCCGGCAAGCTCCTCTTTCTGGTAATCTTCCGGAAAGGTTACCTTAACTTCTCTTTCTTCGCCCGTCCCGGCTCCCAAGAGCTGTTCCTCAAACCCGGGAATAAAAGAAGCGGACCCGATTTCCAGGGAATAATTTTCTGCTTCCCCGCCTTCGAAAACCTCACCGTCGATCTTTCCTGAAAAATCAATTACGGCCATGTCCTTTTCCTGCAGTTCACCATCTTCGACTGTTACAAGGCGGGCATGCTGCTCCCTCAAGGAATCCAGGTAGCTATCAACATTTTCTGCGGTTATTTCATCTTTAACCTGCTCTACAGAAACTCCCCTGTATTCGGGAAGTTTTACTTCAGGCTTGACTTCCACCGTAACCTTGAAAAGCAAGGGTTTATCCTGCTCCATCTGCACCAGTTCCAGCTCAGGTTGATTGATAGGTTCAAGTTCACACTCTTTTACCGCTTTGGCGTAGGCAGGATCAACCAGAATTTCCAGTGCATCGTTGTAAAAAACTTCAGGGCCGTATCGCGACTCAATTATTTTGCGGGGCACCTTCCCTTTACGAAAGCCGGGCAAGTTAATATCTTTGGCCATCTTCCGGTAGGCCTGCTCCAGGGCCTCGTTGACCTCTTCCTTCGGAACCTCGATTTCCACGAGGACCTTATTGTCACCTATTTTTTCCCACTTAAACACGTACTATTTCGACCTCCTTCTTCAAATAAGGGAAAATCTCCGACAGAAAAAAATTCCTACAGGTGAAAATCCCTCAGCTATAAACTCTCCTGTAAAAAAAGACGCCGTTTAAGGCGGTCTTAAATACTCTAATTGTACTTTATCATATTCTATCACAATTCTTCCTCTGTGACAATAATAATCAATTAAATTGCCCCTTTGCCACAAAACCGAATAAAGGGAAACTTTAGCTTTTGAAGGGTCCACCAGCTACTCCTGCCGGGACTTTTTCTCATAAAGAGGAGGCATTTTGCGCTTATGCTCACTTACACTGATCATTTTTTCTATTTTTTCCTGGAGGCCGCGATCCACTTCTCCCCCTTTAAGGTAGGTATCCAGCTCATTATAGGAAAAACCCATTTCGTTTTCGTCTGTCTGTCCTTCCCAAAGACCTGCCGAAGGTTTTTTGTTAATTATTTCCCGGGGAACAACAAGATACTCGGCAAGCTCCCGTACTTCCTCCTTGAGAAGAGAACCCAGCGGCTCCAGGTCTACCGCCCCATCACCGTACTTGGTAAAATAGCCGATCATGATCTCACTCTTATTGCCGGTTCCCACCACACGATAATGGTTCCGGGCTGCATGATAATAAAGCACCGTCATGCGCAGGCGTGGCTTAAGGTTGGCTACTTCAAGGGAGCCGGAAACCATTTCATCTTTATAGTTTTCTCCCAGGGCCAGGAGCAATTGCTGAAAAACATCATCCAGCCTGACAACCTTGAAGGGGATGTCAACTGTCTTTGCCACCAGTTCTCCATGTTCAAGATCTTCTTCTGCACTTAAACAAGGCAAAAGCAGGGCGAGACAGTCCCGTCCAAAAGCCCTTTTACATAGAGCTGCAACCACTGCAGAGTCTAGACCCCCACTCAGCCCGAACACTGTTCCTTTGCCACCTGAAACCCTTACCTGTTCTTGTAACCACTCCACTATCTCCCGGCTAAGCACTTCCGGATTCATCTTTTCAGCTCCTTTTTGTGGTAATAAAGTGTTTCTCAATCCTCTACCCGGAAAACTTCCTGCGACCAGATACCGGTTTTTTTAAAGGCAGTCATGAACCGTCTGTAAAATTCCGGATGGCGAGAAACCATGAAGTCCACAATCTCCCCCATGGCTCTTCTTTCCGTTTTTCCGGATACCGGGCATGGGTTGGCCAGGGAAGGCAGCCCTTCAGCTTGGACCAGGGAGGAGATTGTGCTCTCCCTCAAGCCGATAAGAGGCCGAACCAGGTAGATTTGGCGGCGGCTCAGGTAGGTATTGGGTTTAAAGGTATCCATGCGGCCGGCATGAAGAATATTTAATAGATAGGTTTGGATTGCGTCGTCCAGGTGATGTCCCAGGGCTACTTTGTTACAGTTTAACTCTACAGATGATTTATGCAAAGCCCCCCGACGCAGCTTGGAGCAGAGGGAACAGGGATTTTTTTCCTTTCTTCGCTCAAAAACAATCCTGGAGATAACGGTTTTTTCCACATGTAAAGGTATCTCCAGGCGTGAGCACAGGTTTTCCAGGGGAGTTATATCTATCTCCCATCCCATATCTACAAATACAGCTTGCAGGTCAAAAGAAAAAGGTGCATGCTTGTGCACCAGGGCCATGATAAACAGCAGGGCACTGCTATCTTTACCTCCCGAAACACCCAGGGCTACCCTGTCTCCCTCCCCTATCATCCGGTAGTTAATTATATTTTTCTTGACGGGGGTTAAAAACCATTTGCCGTAATTACGGTTCACTTAATCGATCTCCCCTGTATTAAATAGAGCAAAGCGAACGGGAAGCCATGACCAAATTATAATACGCTTCCTGACTGATAAACTTACAAATCCATCCTTGCCCACTAATAAACGGCTATTATTTATAATAACACAACTTTGCTTCTTCCAAAACACTAGATCCGGCAGGAATTTTTTTGTTGACATCCTTTCAAGCGACTGCTAAAATAAGATAGGAATTTTAAGCACCTTCTTTAAACCAGTCCAGAGAGGCTGGAAAGGGGTTAACGGTATAGTTGTGTGCTTTCTATCTTGCCAACAACCTCCTTTGCCTACTGGGCTGAGGAGGTTATTTTTTGGAGCCATTCGAAACCAAGGAGGTCGAAAGGATGGATGCCAGACTTGTTCTGGAAGATGGATCCCTTTACCAGGGCATTTCCAGGGGGGCAAAAGGTGAAACAGTAGGAGAGGTAGTTTTCAATACCAGCATGACAGGTTACCAGGAGATTCTTACCGACCCTTCCTACTGTGGTCAGATTCTCACCATGACCTTTCCACTTATAGGTAATTACGGTATAACTGAAGAAGATTTTGAATCCAGACGCCCCTTTTTAAGGGGTTTTATTGTGCACGAGCTTTGTTCCAGACCTAGTAATTGGCGCTCCATAATGAATGTTGAAGAATACCTGCAACAGAACAACATCATAGCCCTGGAAGGGCTCGATACCAGGGCACTGGTAAGGCAAATCAGGGAAAAAGGAGCCATGAGGGGCATTATAACTACAGAAGATACCCCCAATAAAACTCTTTTGGAGAAGGTTAATAATGCTCCCACTATTTCAGAAATGGACTTGATCTCAGAGGTAACCACCGAGCAACCGTATACCTGGGAAAACCGTGGTCCCCGAATAGCTGTTATTGACCTGGGACTAAAACTTTCCATAGCTCGCTCGCTGCACAGGGCTGGATGTCATGTAACGGTGCTGCCGGCCCACCTGGGAGCAGAAGAAATTATGGAATTCAAACCCGATGGCGTAGTCTTTTCTAACGGACCGGGAGACCCCCGCCAAGCAAGTGGAGCCATCAAAGCACTGCAGGGTCTTATCGGCAAACTGCCTCTGATGGGCATCTGCCTGGGACATCAGTTAGTAGCCCTGGCCATGGGTGGCAAAACTTTTAAACTTAAATTTGGACACCGCGGCGCAAATCACCCTGTTAAAGATCTTGTTAGGGACAAAAATTATATTACTTCCCAAAATCACGGTTTCGCTGTGGAGGCTGAAAACTTGCCCCGTGAATTATCCATAACGCAGCAAAATCTTAATGATGGAACCGTGGAAGGTATGATGGATAAAAAAGCGAAGCTCACTACCGTACAATACCACCCGGAAGCCTTCCCCGGCCCCTTTGATTCCAACTATATCTTTGATATATTTCTGGACCAGGTTAAAGGAGGCGAACCCCATGCCTAAAATAGATGGGATAAAAAGGGTTATGGTTATCGGTTCAGGCCCCATCATTATCGGGCAGGCCGCAGAATTTGACTACGCCGGTTCCCAGGCCTGCCGTGCCCTTAAAGAAGAAGGGATTGAGGTGGTACTGGTCAACAGCAACCCGGCTACTATCATGACTGATACCAACATGGCTGAACGTGTCTATCTCGAACCGCTTACAGCAGAGTTTATAACGAGGATACTGGAAAAGGAACGCCCGCAGGGCCTGCTGCCTACCCTGGGAGGACAGGTAGGATTAAATATTGCCATGGAGCTTGCCCAACAGGGTATTTTGGACCGCCTGGGTGTAACACTTTTGGGGACCCCCCTGGAAACCATCCGTAAAGCGGAAGACCGGGAAATGTTCAAAAATATGCTGGGTGAACTAGGTGAGCCGGTGCCACCCAGCGGGATCGTTTCCTCCATTGAAGACGCTTTATCACTGGCAGAATCGATAGGATACCCTGTTATTGTCAGGCCGGCTTATACCATGGGCGGAAGCGGCGGGGGAATCGCCGAAGATGCCGCAAAGTTAAAAGAAGTGGCTTCCCGGGGTTTAAAATACAGCATCATACACCAGCTGCTTATTGAAAAAAATGTGAGCGGATGGAAAGAGATCGAATTTGAAGTGATGAGGGATGGAGCGGACAACTGTATTACCATCTGCAGCATGGAAAACATTGATCCCATGGGAATTCATACCGGAGACAGCATTGTGGTGGCTCCCGCCCTGACCCTTACCGACCGGGAGTACCAGATGCTGCGCACTGCATCCCTGACAATTATCCGCGCCCTGGGAATCGAAGGGGGCTGCAATATTCAGTTTGCCATGAGCCCTACCAGTTTCGATTATTATGTTATTGAGGTCAATCCCAGGGTAAGCCGTTCCAGTGCCCTGGCTTCCAAGGCAACCGGTTATCCCATTGCCAAGGTGGCCAGTAAAATAGCGGTGGGGCTGCATCTTGATGAGATTAAGAACACGGTGACCGGTAAAACCTGGTCTTGCTTTGAACCCTCCATCGATTACTGCGTAGTAAAATTTCCGCGCTGGCCCTTCGATAAGTTCGCTACAGCTGAACGTAAGCTGGGCACCCAGATGAAAGCTACCGGGGAAGTCATGGCCCTGGGGCGGACCCTGGAAGAAGCCCTGCTGAAAGCGGTACGTTCCCTGGAGATCGGCATAATTCATCTGCAGCTGCCACAGTTTGCAAAATTATCTTCCGATGAACTGCGCCAACAACTTGCCAACCCTACCGACCAGAGGCTTTTTGCCGTAGCTGAAGCCCTGCGCAGGAGATTCACCCCTTCTGAAATCAATCATATTACCGGAATTGACCTCTTTTTTCTCTACAAGTTGGAAAATATCATTGTTATGGAAACGGAGCTGCGCCTGGCAGGCAACAAAGGTTTGAACAGGGAACTACTGCTTCGCTCCAAGCTGCTGGGGTTTGCCGACAGTACCATAGCTGAGCTAACCGGTAAGGAAGATAGCAAGATCAGGGGTTTGAGAAAAAAATTCGGCATCAATCCCGTTTTCAAGATGGTTGATACCTGTGCTGCCGAATTCGATGCGGAGACTCCCTATTATTACTCCACTTACGAGACGGAAAACGAATCCCTCCCCTCCACCAGGAAAAAGGTAGCAGTGCTGGGAGCAGGCCCTATACGCATCGGGCAGGGCATAGAATTTGACTACTGTTCAGTGCATGCCTCCTGGGCTTTGAGAGAAGAAGGCCTGGAATCCATCATCATTAACAACAATCCCGAAACGGTAAGCACTGACTTTGATACTTCGGACCGCCTCTATTTCGAACCCCTGGTCACAGAAGATGTCCTTAATATCCTGGAGTTGGAGCAACCGCAGGGTACGGTAGTTCAGTTTGGCGGACAGACCGCCATAAACCTGGCTGAACCGCTCTCCAGAGCAGGCTTTCCTATAACAGGCACCAGCGTGGAAGACATTGATACCGCAGAGGATAGGCATCTTTTCGACGAATTGCTGGAGAGATTGAAGATACCGCGCCCGGCAGGGGGCACAGCTGTATCATACCGGCAAGCATCCCTAATTGCAGAACGCATCGGCTACCCGGTACTGGTTCGCCCTTCTTACGTGTTGGGGGGACGGGCCATGGAAATCGTGTATGATAGCAGAGAGCTGAACGAGTACATGACCTCTGCCGTAGAAGTTTCTCCCAATCACCCCGTCCTGGTAGACAAATATTTACGGGGCATTGAACTGGAAGTAGATGCTGTGTCCGACGGTGAAAACTGTTTGATCCCGGGTATAATGGAGCATATAGAAAGAGCAGGGGTCCATTCAGGCGACAGCACCGCAGTCTACCCACCGCTAAACGTGACCCCTGAACTGGAGCAAAAGCTGGTCAGCTATACAGAAAGGCTGGCCACGGCACTGCACAGCCGTGGCATAGTCAACATACAGTACGTTTACCATGAAGGAGAACTGTATGTTCTGGAAGTCAACCCCAGGTCCAGCCGTACCGTCCCTTTCCTGAGTAAAGTAACCGCTACTCCCATGGTTAACCTGGCTACCAAAGTTGCACTGGGTAAAACCCTTTCGCAGCTTGGCTTCTCCGGAGGCTTGCTCCCTCCTGCAAATTTCGTTGCTGTAAAAGCACCGGTTTTTTCCTTCGCCAAGCTTTACGAGCTGGAGACTTCTCTGGGCCCGGAGATGAAATCTACCGGAGAAGTGATGGGTCTCAACAACCACCTGGCCTGGGCTCTTTACAAAGCTCAGCTGGCGGCCGGTTTTATTATGCCTTCTTCCGGCAACGCCCTGGTTACCATCGCCGATAAAGATAAAAAGGAAGTTCTGCCCCTTATTAAAAAAATAGAGCAAATGGGCTTTAAAATCTATGCTACCAGGGGAACAGCCATGTTATTGGAAGAGTCCGGGCTGGAAGTAGAAAGAGTTAACAAGCTTAGAGAGGGATCTCCTCACGTGGTCGATCTCATTCTCTCCGGGAAGATTGACCTGGTAATTAATACTTTCACCAAGGGAAAAATGCCTAAAACTGACGGGTTCCGTATTCGCCGGGCTGCGGTGGAATACAACATTCCCTGTTTTACCTCCCTGGAAACAGCTCTTGCCACGGGTAAAATCTTGGAAGAGATGCAAAGCGGAGAAGAAGGGGAAGTACTTTCCCTGCAAGAATACCTGCAACCTGTGCAAACAACCTGAATACCGCAACCGGATCCCGCTAATAACGATATAAAAAAAGAAAGCAGAGGGAAGTAATTAAGCTGCCCCTGCTTTCTTTTTCATAACTCTTTTTATGCTCAGCTTTCCGAAGCAGCCTTATTTCTCTCGGCCTGGAGAAGAAGTTCTTCCCAGGTGGAGGCAATTTCATTTTCCACCACCTGGAGATCCTCTTCCTTGAGAAAAGAAAAACGCTTTTGGGGTTTAAGGTACTCCTGGACCGGTATAAAATTATCCGGAACATAATTCAAGGTATAGCTCCGGCCATTTTCCACCTCCAGGAGAGGGAAAATTCCTGTCAAAACAGCTGACCGGGAAAGCTCCACAGTCTTCTCGACCGGGCTCCCCCAACCCTGGGGGCAGGGGGTGAGAATATGCAAAAAACGAAAACCCTCTATCTCCATGGCCCGACGAAACTTGTAACCCATATCCTCGGGAAAAGCTATGGTAGCGGTTGCGGCATAAGGAATACGGTGGCTGGCAATTATCTTGAGGATATCTTTCTTGGGGTTGCTTTTTATGCGGGGAGCAGGAGTTGTAGTAGATAGTGACCCATAAGGAGTGGCAGAGCTTTTCTGCATGCCTGTATTCATATAAGCCTCGTTATCATAACAGATGAAAAGAATGTCTTCGTTCCGCTCCGCTGCACCGGATAAACCCTGCAGCCCAATATCAAAGGTGCCACCATCTCCTGCCAGCACAATCACCTGGGTCTTTTTGTCGCCCAGCGCATAAAGGCCTTTTTTCAGCCCCGCTCCCACCGCTGCCGCTGCGGGAAAAGGGCAGTGCAGCACTGTAGTTTCCAGGCAGCGCAGGGGAACAACCCCCGAGATAATACTCCAACAGGAAGCGGGAATAACAATAAGCGCTTTTTGCCCTACTTCCTTAACCAGATAGCGCACCACCAGGGCCGCACCACAACCCGGACAAGCATTATGACCGCTCAGCATCAATTCTTCACTGGTAAAACTTCCCACCGGCGTCTCTATCATTATAGATCAACCCCCCAGATAATCTCTTCTTCACCTGCGTCTGCACCATTTTCTATTTTAGCCAGTCCCCTGGCCAGCATCTCTTTGGTCAGGTCTACCCCTCCGGCCAGGTTCAGCTCGTAGACTCTTCCCCCAAAAGAACTCTTTTGAAGCAAGGCCCGAAGTTCCTGGGCAAAAATTCCGCCGGTCCCAGAAGAAAGGTTCCGGTCAATCACTACAACCTTCTTTATTCCCGCAGCGCTGAGCATACCCGCTATCTCCTGCTGCGGTAAAGGTCGGAAAAGGAACAGGCGCAGCAAACCTTTGCGAGAACCGTTCTGGTTAAGAAAAGGCAGCACACTTTTTACCGTCTGGGATACCGCACCGGCCGCCACAATTACTGTCTCAGCTTCATGCAAATCTACCGCTTCCAGAGGTGAAAAAGGCCTCTCAAAAATTTGTTGGAACCTTTTTCCCATTTCTCTTATAAAGGGGAAAAGAGCCGACATTTCCCTGTGGCGACTCTGCACCGCCCTGGACATGACTTTCCAGTCACAGACCGGCTGTATTGTTTCCGGCCTGGAAGGTGCCACAAGGGGTTCCCCGGGAGGTAAGGGCAAGAAAGCATCCACCTGCTCCTGGGTAGGCAGCTTAACCGCCTCGTAGGTATGAGACAGGATAAAGCCGTCATAGCTCACCATGCAGGGGATCTTTGCTTCTTCCACCAGGCAGAATGCAAAAAGTACCGTATCAATAATTTCCTGAACATCCGCGCAATAAAACTGCATCCATCCGGTATCACGCTGGGAAAGACTGTCCAGCTGATCCGTTTCCAGGCTCCAGGGTGCTCCCATGGTCCGGTTAACGTTAACCATGACCATGGGCAGGCGGGCACCCGCTGACCAATGCAGGAGTTCGTGCATATAAGCCAGTCCCTGACAGGACGTTGCCGTAAAGGTCCGTGCACCGGCATATCCGGCCCCGATCAGGTAAGATAAAGCAGAGTATTCTGATTCCACACTAACATATTCCCCGGGAAACTGTCCCCTGGACCACATCTCGGCTATATTCTCAACTAGTGAAGTCTGGGGAGTAATGGGATATGCACATACAATTTGCACCCTGGCCAGCTTAACCGCCAGGGCTGCTGCCTGGTTGCCATTTAAGAGTTTATGTTCCATCTGCATCCACCTCCATCTCCAGAACACCTGCAGGACATTCCCGGACACATATACCACAGCCCTTACAATAATCCAGCAGGAAACTATATTCACCCGCGGCATATTCTACGGCCAGGTCCGGGCAAAAGGTCCAGCATATCCCGCAGCTACTGCACAGACCACAGCTAAAACAGCGCCGGGCTTCTTCCCGGGATGAAGCTTTGACACCCTCATTAGGATAGAGGGCAGGGTTCAATTGTTCCAGGGAAACTATCATGTCGCCCTCTTTATTCCTTGAAGCGGGGGCTGGATAATAACTGCTGCTCTCTTGCTCATTTTGCTCTCGGCCTAGCTGCTCCTTTAGCATAAGAGCAACCCGGCGCCCGTTAAAAATTGCCTCGGCAACATTAGCCGGACCGGTTAGGGCATCGCCAGCAGCGA
>SLJK01000026.1 GCA_007135125.1 Syntrophomonadaceae bacterium
ATGGAGTCTATACGATTGTGCAAACGATTTAGCGTTAATCGAATACCGCTAAATTGTATTAAAATGTGAGTCATTAGACAGTGGAGATGTAGGGAGTCAAACCCCTATCCTTTAGAATGCCCCCTTTTATTTTTGGCTCAGTTTAAATTAGCTTTTTCTTAGCTATAGCTAGCCAATTTCATAAGTTGGGCATTACAATAATTTGAGAGTTGATTTCCAGCTAATTGTTGGTTGCCACATAAGTTTTGCAAGCAACACTATCTTAAAACGAGCCTTTCTTTATTTCAGAAAGGCGTAATTTCCAAGCCCCGGAAAAACAAAAACACAGCAAGAAACAAAGGAACTCGCCCGTGCCAGAGTGGCTGCGGGCAAATTTCTTTCAGCATGGGCTAAGAGTACCTTGAGCAACTGATTGAAACGGGATGCCTATCCACGAATAAGTTTTACACTTTATGAAATCCACGACATTAACTTATCCTTAGGCTTTCGATTACAAAATTATGGCAGATTTGTTATTATTGCCGGAAACTATTGCAGGAATTTTGCGACATGTCGTTGAACCTGTAAATGATAGTATTAGAGAATGCTAAGTACCGGTGGAGTCTTTCTCATGCACAACAAGGATGACATTTTACTTTGCGACCTGGATGCTTTCTTTGCCTCGGTAGAGCAACTGGATAACCCGGAGCTAAAGGGTAAGCCTGTCATTGTGGGCGGTGACCCTACTGCCCGTGGTGTGGTTTCCACCTGCTACTATGCAGCGAGAAGGTTTGGTGTCCGCTCCGCCATGCCCATGAGAAAGGCATTGGAGCTTTGCCCCGAGGCCGTTGTTCTAAGAGGCAACATGCAAAGGTATAAAGAAATGTCCGCCCGGGTGCAGGGGATACTGGAAAGGTACACTCCCGATATTGAGCCTGTCTCCATTGATGAAGCCTATCTTGCAGTAACAAAGGACACCGGCCTCGAAACAGCAAAGGCCATCCGCGCTGCTGTTAAAGAAGAACTCGGTCTCCCTGTAAGTATAGCAGCCGTCAGCTATCACTATTCTCCTCTGCTCCCGCAAGCGAAACGAAGATAACACTGGTAAAAGACAGGTTGCGGGATAAATACGGCAGAGAGGTCCTGGTTAGCGCCAGGAGGCTTATCAAACAAAAAGAATAGTTACTATTCCTGCTCAATACCTCTAACCACATCAATGTTAATGGAATGGACAGTCTAAGAGGTAGCGAGATAGAAGCGTTTTAGTTGCAGATTCGCACCCTTAAAGATCCCCTTTATTGTAGACGGCTCATTGTTCACCATAAAACACACCTTAATCCCTGTACCACTCTGTAATGAATTCGGCAAAGTTTGCTCCCACAATTCAAGCTGCTGCTATTTTAATTCGGAGAGTTGTTGTAGTTCCAAGTACCGTAAAGGCTTAAGTACTGGTGTCTTGACGTAAGTGTTACGTTGCAATACATATTTAACTTAATTTTTAGGAGGGAATACTATGTTTCTAATCAAGCGGTTTACCGTGGTAGTACTGTTAATCCTGTTCACTGCATCAGTTGCAGGCGCAGCAGCCCTGCCCGATGTAGCGGACCACTGGGCAGAGGGAGAAATCAGGCAGTTGGTGGGTATAGGGGCCATTACGGGTTACCCGGATGGCACATACAAGCCGGAGGACACCATCACCAGGGCGGAGTTCTCTTCGGTAATGTGGGGAGCATTAGGTCTACATGAAGCAGAAGGTGCAATGTTTCCTGATACCGATGGTCACTGGGGACAGGGCAGGATCGAGGCACTGATTCAAGATGGTATCATCGATACCGAGCTGTTTGAACAGCATTACGGACCTGATGATCCTATTACCAGAGAAGAAATAGCCATGATGACGGTAAGGATGCTTGATGGTGGGACAGGCACCACGGATATACCCTTCACTGACGCTGGTGAAATCGGCACGGGCTTCCGTAAGTATGTAGCAGAGGCCTACGGCCAGGGTATAATTACGGGCTATCCCGACGATACCTTCCGCCCTTCGGGTACAGCCACCCGGGCAGAGGCGGCCGTCATGGCCATCAGGACATTAAGAATTGCCGATTTGGTTGATGAGGAAGTAATTGAAGAAGAACCGGAACCGGAGCCAGAGCCGGAACCGGATGAGCAAACATTAGGTGAAAAGAATGCATTAAGTAGTGCATTAGATTATTTAGACATTATGGCTTTTTCTTATAGTGGATTAGTCGAGCAATTGGAGTTCGAAGGATATACACATGAAGAAGCCGTGTATGCAGCAGACAACTGCGGGGCTGACTGGAATGAGCAAGCAGCATTAAAGGCTGAAAGTTATTTGGATATCATGTCATTTTCACGAGAAGGATTAATTGATCAACTCGAATTCGAAGGATTTACACGCCAGCAAGCTGAATATGGTGTGCAAGCTGTTGGATATTAAACTATCCGGGCAGGAGTTTTTTCAGACTCCAGCGGCAGCGGCAAGAAGATGGCCAAGAGAGCCGGTTAGAAGACGGCAGGCAAGGCTACGGGGAAAGCGTTTAGGAAGTTGTTAAAGTGAGGGGGATTGGAAAATCGCAGAGGGAGAGAGCACAATGTCCACCATGGTACAAGCAGTCCGCGCCTATGTAGAATCTGTAGAGGGAGCTGTCACCACAGAACAGATCAAACGTTACATTAATGCCGAGTTTCCGGGTCAGTGGAAGGAGTCTACCCTTCAAGCGCATTTGTACGCATGCGTTGTCAACAACCCGAAAGCCTACGTGCATCACCCCTATATCGAAAAGTTTCTTTACCGAAACACCGATGGCACCTTTGAGCTTTACTCAGAGCAAGTCCACGGACCGAACGAATGGGCACCAGATATAAGTGGTGATGAAGCAAGTGACGTCAGCGAGCTGGTGGAAACATCGATCAGTTTAGAGCGAGATATCGAAGACCATTTGGTACACCATCTAGAGACTATTGAAGTAGGGATGGAGCTTGTAGGTCGTCAAATAAAAACTGATATTGGGCGTATCGACATTTTGGCGATAGATTCCAGGGGCTTACGGGTTATTATTGAAATTAAGGTTGGCGATGCAAAGGATTCCGCCATTGGGCAAATTGCCCGCTATCTTGGATGGTATACCAAGACGGAAGGGAATCCGGCGCGGGGGATTCTGATTGCTAGCAATTTTCCAGAGGGCGTGCAGTACGCGGCAGCAGCAATTCCGAATCTTACACTGATGTCCTACCGGATCCACTTTTCGTTTGAAACGGTTAAAGTATGAGTTTAAGACAAATCCACAACTCCCTAATCTTGCAACAACTTTTACTTACAAGGAAACTAAAGAATATTCGGGTGAAGGAAAAGAGACCCGTGGTTGTGACTGAAGCTTGGAAAACAAGCCCTGCTTCGGAGACAACATGGCATCATGCGTAGGGAGGTTATCCCATGGCTATACCGGACTACCAATCGATAATGTTACCCCTGCTGAAATTAGCTGCTGACCGGCAGGAGCATAAAATGAACAAAGTTACCGAGACCCTGGCCGAGCAGTTTGACCTGACGGAAGAAGAGCGCAAAGTGCTGATTCCTAGCGGCACCCAGTCGCTTTTTTATAACCGGGTCGGCTGGGCAAGAACTTACCTGGTCAAAGCCGGCCTGCTTGATAATCCTAAAAGGGGCTACATAGTAATAACAGAAGAAGGTTTGAAGCTGCTTGCCGAAATTCCTGGCAAGATAGACAATAAACTCTTAAAACGTTACCAGGGTTTCCTGGATTTTCAAACGCCTGGGACAACTGTGGACAAACCACTCAAGGGAACTCTTGCCCAAACTCCTGAAGAACTTATTGAAGAAGGCTATAAGAACATCCGCGACAACCTTGCAGCAGAGCTGTTAAAAGAAGTGAAAGCCAGCTCACCACATTTCTTTGAGCGGCTGGTCGTTGAACTGCTGGTTAAAATGGGCTACGGGGGTTCCAGGAAAGATGCCGGCGAAGCTATAGGTAAAAGCGGCGACGGGGGAATTGACGGGATTATCAAAGAAGACCGACTGGGTCTTGACGTGATCTATGTCCAGGCAAAAAGGTGGGAGAATAATGTAGCACCTGCAGAAATACAAAAATTTGTAGGAGCTCTGCATGGGAAGAAAGCAAGCAAAGGCGTTTTCATTACAAGCTCGTCTTTTTCAAAAAATGCACAAGAGTACGCTTTAAGCGTAGGGACTAACGTCATTCTAATTGACGGCAACCAGCTGGCACAGCTGATGATTGATTATAATGTTGGTGTTTCCGGCGTTTCCAGTTACGAGATCAAGAAAATTGATAGCGATTATTTTATGGATGAGTGAAATTAAATGGAGAAGAAA
>SLJK01000172.1 GCA_007135125.1 Syntrophomonadaceae bacterium
AATGCAGCAAAAATGCAGTAAAAATGCAGCAAAAAAACCCGCCATAATTGCGGGCACTACTTCTTTGCTCATCTAAAACTCCCCACCGGGGTTTAATCCATTTCTCCTTATCTTTTAAACCGCACCGGCGGAGGGGTCAAACGATCTATATATTTTAGACGAGCTTCATATAGCTGAGGTTATCGGTAAAAAAGAGGCCTAGCTCTGCTACCGGTTCGCCGGTGACCTGCTCCCAGCTGCGGCGGCAGAGACTCTCTGCCAAACGGCAAAGGAGGCAGATAACCACATCCGCCGCACGGTATAGGCTAGTTCTCCAACTCGTGGTCTTTTTATTCGTCTCTTTAATAGCCAGCAACATTCATTTTCCGTTATAGAAAGAAGGGTTAATGCCTATATCCGCTATTATAACAATGAACGCGGCCATCAGCTGCTGGGCGGTTTAAGAAGGCTGTTCCTAGGCAGGACAAATTTAAGTTAGTCTATTAATTATATAGATATTATTATCATAATAATTATAGTATTACCTCTTTACTTTTTATTGAAGTTCTGTATAATTAAATGTAAGAACATACCCATAGAGGTATACTCATAATCAGTAAGGGAGGGTTTTAACATGCCCCAGGATCCAGTTTGTACAGCACACCTCAAAGAAGAAAACATAAAGAGCACCGCGACTTTCAAGGGAGAAATGTACTACTTTTGCTGTCCTTCCTGCCAGGAAAAATTTTTACACAACCCCCAAAAGTACGTAAGTGCTACAAACACTAAGTGGTGGAAACGTTTTCTTCAACGTCTTGAAAAAGCAAGTGAAGAAGAATACGGCAATAGTAAACCTTCTTGCCACTAGTGTTTACTAAAATTTTGTTACCTGGAAACTAAAATAGTATTGTATTACTATACATCCTTGTATGAAGCTTGTCATGGTTCAAGCAGCAGAGCGAGTTGGGAGAAAAATACAACTGAAGCTAATTAGCATCGAATAACTTCTTGAATGGTCTATAAAATGGGGCACTGAAATGGCAGCCCGTGTTCGCTTCTTAATTCCTCAGGTAGCTAATTGCAGAGAAGGGCACAGTATTAGCCCAGGGCAAGGCTTTAAACTGCCTATTTATCTTTTGAAAATAAGGAAGAGCAAACAGAGTACAGAGCTTTTTTACCCTGTTTACAGGTGGAGGCTACTTAATTGTATATATCTATATCGCCAGAAGCAGAAGAATATATCCAACAAAATGGCGGCACAATATCCATAATGCTGGGAGTTATGAGGGGATGTTGTGGGGGTGAAGCTCCAGTTCCTAGAATTATATTAGATAGCCCTAGAGAACTGTCCAGTTACGAACGGAAAACGGTAAAAAATATTATTGTTTATACTGATAAAAAACTTAACGAGAGTACAAAAATTCATATTAGTTTAAGTAAGTTGCTATGGTTAAAGAAATTATCAGCTGACCTAGCTTCAGAGAGTCCCTAAAGATTTTTTTGGGGAGCCATCCTGGTGGGCTCCCAAAAGATTAAGCAAATTGTACTGTTTCTAAAAAATAAAGTACTTTTCCGTAATAAAACACTAAAGCTGATAACTTCAACTTTAAGGGGATAGAGGGGTTCGGAGCGGTCATCAGGTAGGGGAAACAAAGTGCTCTTGATCTCCAACTTCAAGGACCAGTGTAATACCGAGGGGCATGTTTAGCGGAGATGGAGTGGAGGTCAAAACACTGAACTGTTGGATCATGATGTGGGTTGATCACGAAGGCACAGACTACTACCTCCAGGTTTTTGATTTTTGTTTCTACCCTATAGTGAACCGATTGCCTTACGAATCGCTGCGGGCCAGGTCGATGTCTGTTGCACGACCGATATCAGTGCACTCTGTCTCGATCTGAGTGGTCGCGAAATAGATCCCAAACCGCTCCACCAGCATCTGGTGGACCTCGCGCTGAATGCTCTCACCTCTCGTATAGTCTTCCACTTTAATGTGGGCGGAAAAAAGGTGCTTTCCCGAGGTGAGGCTCCAGGCGTGGACGTGATGCACGTTCACTACTCCATCGAGGTCTCGAATGGCCTTAATCATCTTCGGCAGGTCGAGTTCCTCTGGCGTTCGCTCCAGCAGGATGTTTATGGATGTTCGTATGACGGACCAAGACATGACGAAGAGCGTCAGCGAAAAGATAATGGCAAGGATCGGATCGATGAGGACGAAACCCGTGAACTGAATGACTAGCGCGGCAATGACGATGAAGATGCTCCCTACGAACACTTGCACGACATGAATAAAGGCGCCTCGGACGTTGAGGCTCTCCTTTTGTCTTTGATAAAGGAGCTTTACGGCTATGGTTTCCGTGACAATGGCGCCAGCGGCAACAATCAACATAGGAATGCTTGGTGGTTCTATAGGTGAGAATATGCGGTACACGCCTAAGCTAAGGACGAAGGCGGCCATTACAAACAGTAGCGCACCGTTGCACAACGAGCCGATTATCTCCGCCCTGGCTAGTCCAAAGGTTTGAGAGGGGGTGGACTTGCTCCTGCTGGCCAGACGCGCTCCCACTAGCGCGATCACAACGCCTCCCACTGTAGAAAGGCTGTGAGCGGCATCGGCGAGGACGGCGACCGAACCGATCCACAGTCCTATGGCCAACTCAAAGAAGAAGTATCCACCTTGAAGCCATGCCACTATCTTCAGCGATCGTGATGCGTTCGAGGCGTCCCCTACATGATGTTGTCCGTGCTGCATTTTTAACCATCCCCAATCAGAGAACTTCCAAGGCCGGGGTCAAGTAATAAGAATTTGCTTTTATAACAGTAAACTCACACTGATACCCAGGTCATCGGCTACTTCCTTGGCCGTTCGGCTGCTGGCGTAACTGAGCCGCACCGCGGTTATTAGGAAAGAATCAGCTCCCGAGATCATACTTGCCGTAGTGTTAACCTGATTTTCCACCAGCTTCATTGAACCCTGAATCTTTTTCCCTTTCCTCTTCACTGACTCCTGTTATTACAATGTCAAAACGCCCACTGCTTTTCAACCCCGGGTCCTGCCGGCGCAGATATACGTAGACAAAGACCATAAGAAATAGGCCCATTACCACTCCTGCAATTTCCGGGTGGACATTTATCTGCAACGATAAAACCAGATATCTCCCTGTAAACAATCCTATCAGTAACCCCGCCAGGGGTACGATATAAAGCAAAAAAGCGCTCAGAAGCACTTCCCTTGTTCCGGTTTCCAGCCGCACTTCTGCCCCTCTTGAAACACCCAGGGGGTCACGAGCTTCTACCAAGCTCTTTTGTCCTGCTTCATTCCCACAGGCTCCGCATTTACGGCAGGCGTGGTGCCTACGAATATCTACCAGAACCTTGTCTCCTTCCAGCTTTTTAAGCACTCTGCCATACTGCTCCACCTTGCTAACCTCCTTCTTGCCCGTACGATTACAACCCTCATCAGATGAAGTATACATTGTTATACAACCCTGGAATAAAAGATCCAGCCCTCTCGGTTGAATACGGGTTTAAGGTGATCCTAAGTATAAGAAAAGTTTTGGGCAGTTTAAGGCCATGCCCAGGGCCGAATACTGTGGCCTTCTCCACAGTTAGCTACTCTCGGAATGAGAAAGCGAATGCGAGCAACCATTACAGCCCACCCCCTTTCAAGTTTCGCGTTCACCATCAGAGGCTCAGGCAGCAGCTTTACGGGCCTCTTTTTCCGGCAGCGGCTGTTTATGATTCTGGTATTCCGGCTCGATGCGGGCTTTTTTAAGCAGCGTTGAATTTAAGACGACGCTGATGGAGCTCGCTGCCATGGCAGCCGCCCCAATAATGGGGTGTATCAGCCCGAAAAAGGCCGCCGGTATGGCTATGCCGTTGTAGAACCAGGCCCAGAAGTAGTTCTGCTTGATCTTACCAAAGGTGGCGTTCGAGAGCTTGATCGCTGAGATTACGGCGCTCAGGTTGCCCCGCACGAGGGTGATGTCGGCGGCTTCGATGGCGATATCGGTTCCGGTGCCGATGGCGATCCCCACATTGGCCTGCTTCAGAGCGGGAGCGTCGTTGATACCATCCCCGACCATGGCCACCTGTCCATATTCCTCCTGCAGTTTCTTAACCTCATCCACTTTTCCATCAGGTAAAACTTCGGCCAGGACCCTGCTAATGCCGACCTTCTTGGCGATGGCATCTGCGGTTCTCTGGTTGTCTCCGGTGATCATGGCGGTCCTAATGCCCATTGCTTCTAGCTCGGCGATGGCCGGGGCAGAATCCTCTTTCAAGGTGTCGGCCACGGCGACAATACCAACCATTTCACCGTCAACGGCCACCAGCATCGCCGTTTTGGCTTCATCTTCG
>SLJK01000066.1 GCA_007135125.1 Syntrophomonadaceae bacterium
CGGGGACATCAACATGGTACAGAGGGGCAGAAATATTAATAAAGAAATATTATCCCAACCGAAAATAAAGGGTGTGGGCTTTATCGGCTCGAATAAGGTAGGGCATGAACTTTTCGAGCTCTGTGGTCAGCTGCGCAAAACTTCTTCCATCAATGGCAACGGCAAGAATCACGTAGTTATAATGCCTGATGTCAATCTGGAGGATGGTGCACAGTGGCTGCTCCGGGCCAGTTTTGATATGGGCGGGCAGCGCTGCCTGGGCCACTCAGCCTGCATACTTACGGGTAGCGGTTAATATGCTCGGCAGTTTGCGCGTGAGACGAATGTTGGTAACATAGGGGTAAACGTGGGGGTAGCCCAGCCCTTTGCTTTCT
The DNA here is from genome assembly GCA_007135125.1 of Syntrophomonadaceae bacterium. GTDB lineage: Bacteria > Bacillota > Dethiobacteria > DTU022 > UBA8154 > SLJK01. The sequence goes on from SLJK01000066.1 coordinate 375, forward strand.
TCCCACTGGGTTCCAGGCGAGATTCCTTCGTAGGCACTGCCAAGTCAAGAATGGCTTCTATGAAAATGTTCATGGATGAAAAGACGGTTTGTATACGCTGGTGATAAATGGCTTTTTATAAGCCAGTTTATTAAAATAAATCACCAAGAAGGAGATCAATCATGAGCAAGCACGTATTCAAAACAATGATGGGATTTTTCTTGGTAATGGTGCTGGTCGTTACCTTTGTGGGTTGCGATGCAGCGGTGGAAGATCCAGCAGATCCAGAGGAACCGGAGGAAGCAGTAGAGTTAAGGTTTAGTACATGGCATCCTCCTGAAGGACAGGAGAGCAGACACGTTTGGGATCCCATGCTGGAGGAATTGGTGGCACGGAGTGATGGTCGTATTTCCTATTCTACCTATTATGGTGGAGCCCTGGGAGCAGGTGAAGAACATTATGATATCGTAGCTGATGGTATGTCAGACTTCGGTTACTTTACGGCTACTTGGACACCAGGCCGTTTTCCTCTCAGTGATGTTCTTTCTATGCCGGCAGCTGTCAGGGGGAAAGATGTGGCCGCAGAGGTAGGCAATGCTATGTATGACCGCATTCTATACCAGGATTTTGAGGAGGAAAACGTAAAAGTATTGCATTTGAACGGTTGTGTTTCTTCTTTTATTTGGACTACGGAACCGGTGCATACTACAGAAGACCTGGCAGGTATGAGGCTGAGATCTCCCGGAGGTTTGCAAACGTATATGATCTCTGCTTTGGGGGCAGAACCGGTATTTATGCCCCTGGGAGATGTTTATATGCAGATGGAGACAGGAGATATAGACGGAATTGTTACCTGCCCGCAATTGATCCAAGCCTTTTCTCTCTATGAGGTCGCAGACTATGCTGTTGTCGCTGATTTTGGTTGTGTCACCGAAGGTGTGGTCATGAATCAGAATACCTGGGATATGCTGCCGGAGGATTTGCAGCCCGTGGTTGAAGAAGTTGCGAAAAACCCATATGCGCTTACTGAGGGATTAAGTGAATGCGCCATTGAAGAGATCATGGAAGAACTGGGTGCAGATGTTGAATTCGAGCAGCTGGCAGACGATGAAGCAGAGCGCTGGCATGAACGCTTCACCGAAAGTGTAGTGAAAGACTGGGTGGAAGACTTAGAAGGAAATGGTCTGCCGGCCAGGGAAGCTCTGCTCATTTATAAAGCAGAACTTGATAAGCATGGTGTAGATTTCCCCTCCTTTCCCGAAGAGTGGGAAGATGAAGTAGAAGAGTACAGGTAGAAGAGTATAGCCAGAAGAGGAGAAGTGACTAGATGCAAGTGGGAGAGTGTTGATTACAGGGGAATAATTTAGAAGCAAGAAAGGATAGAGTACTTATGGAGGGGCTAACCAAAGCAAAGATAGTCATGCAGCGCTTAACTTACTACGTCTGTTCTGCAGGCATGTTAGCGTTACTCCCCATGATGTTGCTTACTGCAGTTGCTGTTGTAGGGCGCTCATTTTTTGACTTTCCTATACCAGGTGCGGTTGAGCTTTCGAGTTATATGCTGTCCGTTGTTATACTATTAGGCATAGCTTATACCCAACAAGAGAAAGGGCATCCCAGAGTTACTTTGCTCGTTTCAAAATTTCCTGATAAGATACAAGCATTGCTGGAGGCGATCATGTACCTGCTTAGTATTATTGTAGCAGCTGTCATAGTTTGGGTAAGTTGGCAGGCAGCCTTTGCATACGGTGGAATAACGTCAGATGTGTTAAGAATTGCTCAATTTCCCTTTAGGCTCCTGGTTCCTGTAAGCATCTTCCTGCTTCTGCTGGAACTTATAGTAGATTTCTGTACTGCTATAGCCAGGCTTTTCCCCGGAAAATACCAGAAACAGCCAGGTAAGGAGGGGATCACTTGAGTCCCATTGTTATCGGCATTATCGGAGTGATCGCTGTTTTTCTGCTGTTATTCTTAGGTATGCCTATTGCCCTTGCTTTAATCCTGGTGGGGGTGGTGGGGATCTGGCAGATTGCTTCTCTCGGGGCAGCATTACCTGTGACAGCAAGGACCATTTTCGAAGTTGCCAGCCATTACCCGTACATGGTTATCCCGTTATTTATTATAATGGGTAGTTTCGCAGCCAGCAGCGGTATGATAGGCACCCTCTACAATACTTTTGAGAAATGGCTTCGCTGGCTTCCGGGAGGTCTGGGAGCAGCAACTATTGCGGCTTGTGGAGCCTTCTCAGCGGTCTCCGGGTCATCGGTGGCCACCTCTGCTGCTATGGGTACTATCGCCTATCCCGAAATGGAACGTTATAATTACGCTTCCCGACTTTCTACAGGAACGATTGCCGCTGGAGGTACCCTGGGATTTTTGATTCCTCCCAGTATAGGGTTTGTGGTATACGGCATGCTCACAGAACAGTCCATTGGAAGGCTACTTATCGCCGGTATCCTGCCGGGCATTGTTCTGGCTGCTGTTTTTATAGGCATTGTGGTGCTTATGGTGTTACGAAACCCTTCCCTGGCTCCTCCTGTTACTGAAAAAGTGAGTTGGAAGGAGAGGATATATTCTCTTGCAGGGGTGTGGGAAATCCTTGCAGTATTTATTGTGGTAATGGGGGGCATATACCGGGGTTGGTTTAGCCCGAACGAGGCTGGAGCGATAGGAGCTACCCTGTTGCTTCTGGTGGCTCTGGTCAAAAGGAAGCTGAATTTAAGCAATCTTTTTACAGCTCTGCGGGAAACGGTTAAGGTAGCAACTATGGTTCTCTTCCTGGTATCCGGTGCAACGGTTTTTACCTATTTCCTCGCTCTTTCAACCATACCGACAGTACTGGCCAGGAGCGTGGCTGAACTTGATGTTTCCGGATATGTGATTCTAATTATAATCCTCTTAGTATTTCTGTTACTGGGTATGTTCATTGATGCTGTTTCTATGATGGTTTTGACACTTCCGGTGGTTTTCCCGGTTATCATGGAGTTAGGTTTTGATCCTATTTTCTTTGGGGTTATTTGCGTGATGATGATGCAGGTGGGGTTGATCACCCCTCCCATGGGGCTGAACCTCTATACTATTGCCGGGACCACGAGGGTTGAACTGGATGAAATATTCATCGGGGCTTTGCCTTTTGTGATTCCTGTCTTTATCGTGGTGGCTTTGGTCATCATTTTTCCGGAAATCGCCTTATATCTGCCCCGTATGATGTAAGCTTAGCGCAAAGCGAAGAGGAATACTCTTGGGGGGCTGTGGCGGATTCTTTTTCCGAAATTGCCTCGGCCGCAGTGGTCCTTGCTCAACGGACATCCATAGCCGATGCCTGTGCTACTTATATAGAAAACTGCACCGATGTAGAGAGCAGTGACATCAGCAGGTGCTTGGCGAAAAAGCTTTGCCGGGAAGGAACCATTAAAGGAGCGGTGCTGCAGGTCTGCGGTGAGATTGCCGCATATCCCGACCAGTTGGCCCTCGAGGTAAAAAAGTGGAAAAAAGGACCGCTTTTTGATATATTCCTGTTGTGTATTATCTATCTGTTAAGTTAAATCAAAAAGCTTTACAGGAGGTGGCAGTATGGAACTGCAGGTGTGGAAGATTTGACGCTTTTATATGAATGGAGTGAAGAGTTGGCCCGCATCTTAACCCGACAAGGATCAGCATAATTCTGTTGGATCATCGTAACAAACAATGGTTATTGCAGTTCGACAGCGAGAGAACTGGAAAGGAAGGTCTGCACAATATGATGATGGATTACCCTCTATTAATCAAAACTATGTTGGATCGCTCAAATACACTGTTCGCCAAGAAAGAGATATTATCTCGGGGTCTGGACGCCGATTTCAGGTATACTTACGGGGACTTTTACCGGAGAGTATGCAAACTGGCTAACGTTTTAAAGCAACTAGGCGTTAAGAAAGGAGACGTAATCGGTACCTTTGCGTGGAACACCCACCGCCACATGGAAATCTATTTTGCCGTGATGTGCAGCGGGGCTGTGCTACATACTTTAAACGTTCGCCTTTTCTCTGAACATCTCAATCACATAGTTAACCATGCAGAAGATAAAATTATATTTGCGGATGAGGACTTGCTGCCATCACTGGAAGAAGTAGCCGACCGCTTGAAGACAGTGGAAAACTTTGTAGTCCTGACCGATAAAGAGGAACCACCAACCAGCAGTCTTTCACCCCTGCTTCACTATGAAAAGCTGCTGGAAGATGCTCCGGAAGAGTTTATCTTTCCGGGAGATCTGGATGAAAATGCTCCGGCCGCATTATGCTATACCTCTGCAACTACCGGCCTTCCCAAAGGTGTTCGCTATACTCACCGCTCCCTTTTTCTGCATGCCTTAACCCTTTGTACCCCTGATGCTATAGGTATCTCCGAAAAAGATACCATACTGGCTGTCGTCCCCATGTTCCACGTTTTTTCCTGGGGTTTTCCTTTTGCGGCAGCGCTGACGGGAGCCAGGATAATCCTACCCGGAAGGGACCTTTCCGCTCCCACTTTATGCCGCCTCATAGAGCAGGAGAAAACAACCCTGATCGCAGGAGTCCCCACAATCTGGATTAATCTCTATCAGCACCTGGAAAACGGCGCCAGTTATGACCTGAGCAGTCTGCGCTATATTTTAAACGGGGGCGCTCCCATTTCTAAGTCACTGGTAGAAAACCTGGAGAAAAAACACGAACTAACCGTGCGTGGCACCTGCGGCATGACAGAAGCCACCCCTGTAGTATTGACCTGCCCACTGAAGAGCTACCTTGAGAAAGAACTGAATGAGGAGCAAAAATTCGCGCTTAAAGCTAAACAAGGGCTCTTACTGCCCGGTCTGGAGATGAAGGTAGTCAACGATAACGATGAAGAGATAAGATGGGACGGCAAAGAAATGGGAGAGCTTTTGTTAAAGGGTCCCTGGATAGCCTCCGAGTATTATAAGGACCCCGAAAGAAGCTCCGAGACTTTCAAAGATGGGTGGTATCATTCAGGAGATATCGTCACTGTAGACGAAGAAGGATATGTGCTCGTCCAGGACAGGTCAAAAGACCTGGTTAAAAGCGGCGGCGAATGGATCTCTTCCGTGGACCTGGAAAATAATATTATGGCCCATCCTGCCGTAATAGAGGCAGCGGTAGTCGCTATACCCCATGAAAAATGGGGGGAAAGACCTCTTGCCTGTGTAGTACTAAAAGATGCTGAGAAAGAAAAAGTCTCGGCTAATGACATCAGAGCTTTTTTAGAAGGTAAAGTAGCCAAATGGTGGATGCCTGATCAAGTATTTTTTATTGATGAAGTGCCCAAAACAAGCGTGGGTAAGTTCGACAAAAAAAGGCTGCGTGAACAATTTACAAGTGGCCAATTGGGCTAAAGTACATGTTTCTTTGAAAATAAAATAATCTTGTATTTGCTCCTGGAACTTCATCTACTATAATAGTAACAGCCCAGCGGCAGTTGCCTATGCAGAGGGGCACGGCAATGTCTCTTTCGATATTGGTAGTTGGCCTTTTAGCATATAGCTTGCTTCTTCTTTTGGTGCAGCAAGTTTGAAAGTTATATGCGGGGGAAGATGTCTTTGACTTAATGCAAAATAAGATCAAAGGGGTATTGGAGATTATTCAAAAACGGGGAAAGTCCAATAGAATATATTACCAGGGCGCCAAATCAGGTATCTACCCCTACAAGAAAACGTATTGAAGAAACTATCATATGACTTTTTTACACAGAATTTATAGTTGCATAATAGGTGCTGTTGAATTACAGTTAAGAAGTTAAGCAAGGGGGTAGACCGTTGAGCAGTGATAATGTGCACAGAATAGAAATGGACGGCCGCCAATTTATCCTGATCGGCACAGCCCATGTTTCCAGGGAAAGTGTTGAAGAGGTCAAAGAGATAATAGAGACGGAAAAGCCCGATACGGTATGTGTGGAGTTATGCAAGTCCCGTTACCAGTCCATAACTGATACCGACAAGTGGAAAAACACCGATATAATAAAGATTATAAAAGAAGGTAAAGCTTTGCTGCTCCTGGCCAACCTCCTCTTGTCTTCCTACCAGAACAAGATGGCTGATAAGTTCGGCATAAAACCGGGCCAGGAAATGATCCAGGGGATTACATCTGCCAGGGAGGTAGACGCTACTTTGTGTCTGGCTGATCGGGATATCCAGGTAACCATGCGCCGTTTATGGAGAAGCATTGGCCTGTGGGGTAAGCTGAAGCTGTTTTTCCAGTTTATGTTGAGCCTAATGGTGAATGAAGAGCTCAGCGAGGACGAGATAGAAAAGATGAAGACCCAGGATATGCTGAGCGCCGCCCTGGATGAAATGTCCCATTCCTTCCCCCAGCTCAAGTCAATTCTGATTGATGAACGGGATAGATACCTGGCTCAAAAGATAAAAACCGCTCCGGGTGATAAGGTGGTCGCTGTGCTTGGTGCCGGTCATATTCCGGGAATCAAGGAGGAAATTGGAGGAGATGACCATAACCTGTCGGTACTTACCGAGGTCAAGCCGGCCTCCAGGGTTTCAAGAATAATCGCCTGGAGCATCCCCATCGTTATAATCGCCGTCATCGCCTCCACCTTTTCTGTGGACAGGGCTACGGGAATAGAGCAGATTACAAGCTGGGTCCTCTGGAACGGTTCTTTGGGTGTTCTGGGAGCGTCCCTTGCCCTTGCTCATCCCCTGGCTATTTTAACGGCGTTTGTAGCCGCACCCATCAGTTCCCTCAGCCCGCTTTTGGCGGCAGGTTGGTTCGCCGGGCTTACAGAAGCCCTGATCAGGAAACCAAGTGTAAAAGATTTCGAGAGCCTCTCCACAGATATTTATACTATAAAGGGTTTCTGGTATAACAAGGTGACTCATATCCTCCTGGTCGTCGTATTTGCCAATCTCGGCAGTACTGTGGGCACTATCATAGGAGGGGCAGACGTAATCAGGAAGTTTATTAACACATTTTTTGCTTGATCCGGCAGTTCCCCGCTTTTAGTTGGTATTACCGATCCGGGTTACTATTCCTGACGTAAGTAACTTGCCCTTTTGAAGTGCTGCGGCCGCGGAAAAGGGGCAGTAGCGTCGATCCCCATTTTGGAGCCGATCCCGTCCCTACTCATGGGGTTCAGCTCGTGGCTACGAGCATCCCTTACTATGATGAGGTCCCTATCGGGGTCAAACCTGGTGGAGACAGCCCAGTCTACGTCCTCGGGGTCGTATATATCCACGTCTTCATCTACGGCGGTGACAACCCGCAGGGAGGGGAAGGCGGCAAACGCAGCCATTATAGCGTTTTTCTGGGAGCCTTCCGTCCTTTTCTCCAGCTGGATCACTGCCTGGTAAAAGCCACACCCCCCGTGAGGAAAGTATACGTTTTTTACTTCCGGCACCTGTGACTGTATAAGGGCGCATACGTTGGCTTCACCGGTCAGCCCCACACTGTTGAAGACCTCTTTGCCCGGTAGAAGGGTGTGAAAAAGGGGGTCTTCCCGGCAAGTAATGGCGCTTACTTCCACCACCCAACGCTCCCCGCTTGCAGCATAGTAGCCGGTGACCTCCGCGCAGGGACCTTCCGGCTCCATGGTATCCGGTAGAATGCGCCCCTCCACAATAAACTGGGAGTTGGCTACCCCTTCCACATTCACCGTCTTGGAGCGGAGGAGCTGCAGTGGCCTGCCCAGCAGCCCGCTGGCGATGCCCAGCTCGTCCATGGAGAGAGGTGCCGATGAAGGGGGGACCACCGAAGCCAGGTAGACGGTGGGGTCTACCCCATTGTTTATGGTTATCTCCAGGGCCTCCCCCCGTGAGCGGGCGCGTTCGTAGTAGTCCCTAAGGTGTCTTCCGCTATCCATCAACATGGTGAGCCTGGAGGACCCGCTTACCATGCACCGGTTTACCGAGGCATTGCGCACACCTGTATCGGGATCCCTGGCGATCACAACGCTGGAGAGAAAATAAGGTCCACCATCTTCCGGGAAATGGGTGGGCACAGGAAGGACTCCCAGGTCCCGGGGGCGCATCTCCACCTGGTTGGCGGGACCGGAATCTACCACAGTGGGTTCCACCGGGCTGCTTCGCCACTTAAGCACTGTTTCCCGTATGAGGTGCGGCAGCTTCAGTTTTGGTATCCCAAAAATTTCCGCCAGTATATCCCTGTTCCAATAAAGCCCGGCCAGCACGGGGTAGGATGAGTTCTTAACCCTGGTAAACAGCACCGGCTCCCGTCCCTCAAACTTTACCGCCAGGGCGGCCAACTGGTGCCTGGGGTCCACTTCTTCCTCCACCAGCTGAAGCCGCCCTTTCTCTTTTAAGTACTCCACACAGGTGTTCAGGTCAAAACCTTCCGTTTGGACAATGCCCATTTTATTTACCACCTCTATTTGTAATTTATTAGGCTACCGCAGCAGGCTGGGCAGGTACAGGGCCAGCTGTGGAAAGATCATTAAAAAAATAATGCAGAGAGCATAGCCGGCCAGGAAAAGACTGGCACCTTTAAAAATATTATTGATGGGTATCTCCGGGGCCAGCCCGCTTACGATATAGACGTTAACTCCCACCGGTGGTGTCACAGCCCCCATGGTGGTGATGAAGGTGATCAGCACCGTGTAGTGAACCGGGTCATACCCAAGGGCCAGGGCTACGGGAAAAAAGATGGGCACTGTGACCACCAGGAACCCCAGGGCATCCATCAGGCATCCTCCCACCAGGTAGATGGCAAATACCACCGCCATAATTACAAGAGAAGGCACGGGGAGTTCCACTACCCACTCCGCCAGGAAAAAGGGCAGTCGGGTAGCCGTCAAGAAGCGGGTGAGCACCACCGCTCCGGTGATAAGCAAGATGACCATGCTGGAGACCCTAACCGTTTCCATGGCTGCCCCCTTGAAGTTTTCAAAGCTCAGGTTTCGCTGCACAAGTGCCAGCACCAGGGCGCCAAAGGCCCCTGCGGCGGCGGCTTCCGAGGGAGTAAACCAGCCGGCGTAGAGCCCCCCGATAACCAGAGAAAAAAGTATCAGGGCTTCTATGACCCCAGAAAGGGAACGAAGCTTCTCCTTCAATCCGGCCCTGGGGCCGGCCGGACCCAGGGCCGGATTCCGCATGCATAGAAATATGACAGTGAGGAGGAAAAGGACGGTAAGTAGGACTCCCGGCACTATCATGGAAAGGAAAAGGCTCAGGATGGACTGCTCCGTCTGCAGGGCGATGATAATAAGGACTACGCTGGGGGGACAGATGACCCCCAAGGTCCCTCCTATGGCGACGCTTCCTGTGCTGAGGGTGCCGTCGTAGCTGTATTTTTTCATTTCCGGCAGGGCGATGGTTCCCATGGTCGCCGCAGTTGCCGAGTTGGAACCGCAGATGGCCGAGAAACCCATACTGGCCAGAATGGTGGTCCCCGCCAGACCCCCCGGAAGATGCCCCACCCATTTGTAGGCCGCCCTGTAAAGCTTTTCGGTAACCCCTGCGCGGTAGGCAAGCTGGCCCATGAAAATAAACAGGGGGATTACACTGAAGCTGTAGGAGGAAAACTGTCCCCACACGTTCCCTGTAAGCAAGTTAAAGGCCGCCCCGGGGGAGAGCACCACGCTGAGGCCAACAAACCCCGTAATAAGCATGGCAAACCCCACGGGGACTCGCAGCAGCATCAGCGCGAACATAAAGGCCAGCCCCAGGAGAGATATTGTTATTTCATCCATGTTCAATCACCTCTTACCAGTAGGGCTTAGTTCTACCCAGCAGGTCGGAGAGCCTTTTTGAAACATCCACCAGGAGCGCCAGGACAAGCCCACCGCATCCCAGGGCTACAGCATATACAAAGGGATAGTAGCCTATCCTCAAAGTCTCTGAAGTGGAACCGATGGCCTCCAGGTGCGCACCGTAGAGAAACATCTGCCAGCTCAGAAGGGCAAAGATCACCATCCCTGCGGCAGCGCCGACTACATCCACAAGGGAGCGCGTCCGCGGTTTCATCCTGGAAAAGAGCAGATCGATAGATATATGCCCCTTTTTCAGCTGGGTATAGCCTAGGGCGAAAGCGGTGGTGACTGCCGTCAGCCAGCCCACAACTTCAAATGCACCGTCAAAGGGATCGTAGAAAGCCCTCATAAACATATTGCCTACGGTAATCAGCATTGCCGCTACAAGGGCGGCGACCGCCACCCAGGCAAGCCAGTTATTTACAACTTCGTTTGTCCTTGTCAAAAAGTACAGGGTTACTCTCCTCCTTTCAGTGCCCTGGCAAGAACTACTCCTATGCCAATGGCAGCGCGGTTCCACTTTCTATTCAACTTTTTCCCCATGACGCTCCTTCAGGCGGTGAAGCTCTTCCAGGAAATGCTCGCCGGATAGTCCTTTTTCCTCCATCTCCTCTATCCATTCATCGGTCATGGGCTCTAGAAGGATATCCCATCTGGCCCTTTCATCGTCATCAAGAGAAATGACCTGGAGTGCGTGCTCTTCCTTTGCCCAATCCATTGCCTTTGCCACGTTTTCTATGTCATGGTATTCCCCGGTGAAAGAGGCCATCTCCCTGCCCAGCTCCTCCATTATATCCTGCACCTCTGTTGGGAGCGCTTCCCATTTGTCCCGCTCCATTACCGCTACAAAGGTGACCACCCCCATGGGGTAGTCCACCACGTATCCCAGCAGCTCCGCCAGTGCGAAGTCCAGCAGCACTTCCCGGGAGGTCATGGTTCCTTCAATCACACCTGTCTGGACAGTCTCAGGGACCTCAGGCATGGGCATTCCCACAGGTGCCGCACCCAGCGTCCTGAGGACCTGCACGCCGGTTCCTGCCGCCCGTAATTCCATTCCCTGAAGGTCTTCCAGGCTCTCCACGGGGCGCACCGATTGGATATAGCCCGGTTCATTGGTAAAAGCGGTCAAAACCTTGAATGTTTCCAGCTCCTGGGGCCTAAATTCTTCCAGGAGGTCGTAAAGGACAAGGCTTGCCTCGGTGGCATTGTTGAATCCCAGCGGTAGGCTAACCCCCGACAGGAGTGGGAAGCGGCCCGGATCGTAGCTGGGTGAACCCAGCCCGATATCGGCGACCCCCGCCAGGACCCCATCGTACATCCCATCAGCATCCAGTAGAGTTCCACCCGGATAGGTTTCTACCAGGACCATACCTCCGGTGCGCTTCTCTACTTCCTCCGCCCATTTATCCATTTGGACAGCGGGGAAAGATGAGGCCGGAGCAAAAAAAGCGTACGACAGGGTAATAGCTCCTTCGTCTTCCTCCAGAGGATTTTCTGTTCCTCCCGTGGTCGTCCCACAACCCCCGACGACCAAAATAGCACCCACTGCTAGGGCCAGCAGTGTCGACACAAAAATCTTTAGCTTAATTCTATTAATTAACTTAAACATCTCAATTCCTCCCATCTCATATTCTCATAAACCATACAGCGTTCAAGTCAATTCATTTTTTAGCCCTGCAGAAATGGGCAAAGACTACCCACCCGCCGGGCCATCGCCATCGCTTACGAATATTTTGCACTTGCTTCCCCTCCTTGCTTTACCAGAAATAAAATACCTCTCGTCTCTAAGGGCGAGAGGTATACTTCCGCGGTGCCACCTTGTTGGCCGCGTTTGGAAAATTGACGGCAGCCATTTACTTTTTCGGGTACGGCCTACCTCAAGAAGCGGCGATACCCCGAGCTCTGCTAACGGTGCTCTCTCCGACCAAAACTACCGGGCCCGTGGCCTTTCGCCTTGGCAACTCCCGAGTCCATTCACTTCCTGCGCCCGGGCCGGGCTCCCACCTTGCTCCGGCTCTCTGTACCGCCGCTGGGAAGCTATTACTCTCGTTCACTGTTTTTATCACCCCTGCTGACAGGGGGAAGGAATTATTGTCAACTTTTATGCTAAGTGCTATATAGTGTTGCTAGCGGGCCACTCCCTCAATTTTTCCCCCCATTTTTCATCGGGAACACCTATAACAGCACATTCAGAGAGACTGGGATGGCAGTAGAGAACCTCTTCCACCTCGTAGGGGGAAATATTCTCGCCGCCGCTAATAATCAGGTCCTTCTTGCGGTCCACTACGTATATATAGGAGTCATGATCCACTGTTCCTATATCGCCGGTTCGCAGCCAGCCGCCCCGCAGGGCCTCCTCTGTCTCTTGAGGCCTTTTCCAGTAGACCTGCATAATATTCGGCCCCCTGGCACACCTGGTTGACAGCTCTCCAATAGTAGTGGTCATGGTTTCATCTCCTCCATAATCTTTCATGATAATCCTAATGTTACTGTCCAACCACCTACCTTTTTCGGCAGGTGGCATTTTTTTAGAGAATATTTCGCTAGCGGGTAGTTACATCTTAACAAAAAATCCCGCCCCAAAGGGCGGGATATGTTATTCCGCGGTACCACCTTAAAAGCCGCCTTTGCAATAGCTGCAAAGAAGCTTACACTTGTCAGGTACGGCCGGACCAAAAACATCCAGCGATACCCTGGGCTTTGCTAACGGTGCCCACTCCGTCATAAGCTACCGGACCTTCTCGGACTTTCGCCATGCAGCTCCCGAGTCCATTCACTTCCTGCGCTCGGGCCGGGCTTCCACCTTTCACCGGCTCTCTGCACCCCCGCTGGGAAGCTACTATTCTCGTTCACAGCCTTATTATTATTGCTTATTTACTTTTTTCAGTTTAATATCCTAACTTATACCGTACTCTGCCACCCCTGTCAACCCCCTATCGAAAAAAATCGCCTGTAACCCCGTGCTTTAATTATAAAAGTAACCCCCGTGTTACTCCGTTTTTTAAGCTTAATAAATTACATACACATTGCATAAGTGGGAGTATAAGCATTTAAAAGAATTGCAAGCTGCTTGGGACTTGGCATGATTAAGCGGCAATCCATTCTTTTGTTATAGCTGTTTCTTATGGTAAAATATACTGGTATAGTTTTCCCAATATCTTGTAATACTGAGTAAACGTAATTAAAAAGCGCAGGTAATAGGGAGACGGATGAATGTTATTGCAGAGAAAGAATTACTTGCTTAGAAACTATCGTACAAGTGATTTTGGTAATCTGTTCAAGCTCTACCGGGAAGCGGAAATAAGCGATCTGAGCGGGGCATTTCCTGCTTCCGCACAACTGCAGGAGCGCCTGGAACGACGTCCCCACTTCAATCCGCAAGAAGATATACTTGTGATAGAAGAGAGAGGGAAAATAGTTGCTTTTATGGAGATGGCCCGGGAAAAATATATTAAGCGGTTAGTTCTATCCTGTCTTGTTCATCCTTTGCACCGGGGCACAGGACTGGCCTCAATGTTGTTGGATGGGGTATTCAACCGTGCAAAAGACCTGGAAGTACAGCATATTCATGTTCAAGCTGCCCGGCATAACCTGGCTGCGCAAAAGGTGCTGCGCCGACTGGGGTTTTATCACGTGCGTACTTTTCTGGAATTGAGGGCGGAAGCGAACTGGATTCCCCCGGCCCGTTCGAGCATGGGGCAGGGGTATTGCCTGCGAAACCTGCGGTACGGGGAGGAAGCACTTTTGGCACACCTGCAAAACAGCTGTTTTAAGGGTTCTTGGGGTTTTAACCCCAATACTCCGGAAGATATTTACTACGCTACTTCATTAAAGAACTGTTCTATTCATGATGTAGTGGCCGTCTTCCGGGGAAAGCAAGCGGTTGCTTACTGTTGGAACGTGTATGAGCCGGGGGACGCAAGAGGAAGGATTCACATGCTGGGTGTGCTTCCAAGTCACCGCGGAAAAGGAATTGCCTCCCGGGTGCTGAGGGCAGGAGTTTCTTTGTTGTGCCGGCGGGGTAAAAAAGTGGTGGAATTAACCAGCGATCTTAACAACATTCCCGCTAGCCGCCTTTATTTTTCCGCAGGGTTCAGGACCTGGTCGGAAACATTGTGGTATGAAATTAGCCTTCCCCCCGAATAGAAATAATGATAAGATTAACAGTGTTTGAGAACAGCAGGTGCTCGTATTAAAATGCGGTGCAGTATGCCCAATTTGGTAACTACCCGCCAAGGAGGTTAAGGTACACCCGTGTCCAAAATAAAAGTAGCCATCGTTGGTGTAGGAAACTGTGCAAGTGCTTTGCTGCAGGGGCTTGAAATGTATAAGACCGTTCCTGAAAAGGAAGAGATAATTGGGCTGATGAACTATGATTTGGGAGGCTATAAGCCTGGGGATATAGAGGTGGTGGCCGCTTTTGATATAGACAAACGCAAGGTTGGAAAAGAGTTAAAAGAAGCATTATTTGCCCTCCCTAATTGTACGAAGGTTTTTTTTGATGATCTGCCTGCTTATCCGGTTACTGTCCGGATGGGACATATACTGGATAGCATTGGAGAACACTACAGCGCTTTTGCTGAATCGGAAACTATTTTTGCAGCAGATCAGGAACCCTGCAGTGTGAAAAATGTTTTGCAGGAAAGCGGGGCGGAGATTTTGCTCAACTATCTGCCTGTAGGCTCTGAGCAGGCAGCAAGGTTTTATGCAGAAGCAGCCCTGGAGGCAGGGGTGGGTTTTATCAATGCCATGCCCGTTTTTATTGCTTCTGACCCTGAGTGGGAGAAAAAATTCAAGCAGAGAAATCTTCCCCTTATCGGTGACGATGTGAAAGGACAGCTGGGAGCGACCGTTATTCATCGTACACTGGCCAGGCTCTTTGAAAACCGTGGTGTGCGCATTGATCGCTGTTACCAGCTTAATTTTGGAGGGAACACGGATTTTTTAAACATGTTAAACCAGGAACGCCTTTCCACGAAGAAAAAATCGAAAACCCAGTCCGTCCAGGCAGAATTGGCAACGCCTTTGCCTGAGGAAAACATACATATTGGGCCCAGCGACTATATTCCCTGGTTAAAGGACCATAAAATTTGTCATATTCAGATGGAGGGCAGGGGCTTTGGTGGAATTCCGATTTCCCTCGAATTGAAGCTGGCGGTGGAAGACTCTCCCAATAGCGGCGGTGTAACAATAGATGCAATCCGCTGTATGAAGCTGGCCCTGGACCGGGGCCTGGGAGGGGCCCTTGTGTCTATTTCAGCTTTTACCATGAAATCACCCCCTCTCCAGTTCAGTGATAATGAAGCCTTGATGATGGTAAAGGATTATATCGAAGGTTCCCGAAAGCGCTAGCTGGCCGCCGTAGCTGAAGGCGACCAACTTCTGGTAGAAGGAAAACCAAATATTCATAAGTTTGACCGTAAAATAAGGGAATAAGGGAATAAGGGAATAAGGGAATAAGGGAATAAGGGAATAAGGGAATAAGGGAATA
>SLJK01000064.1 GCA_007135125.1 Syntrophomonadaceae bacterium
CCGCCCCCTGATTCCAGCGTTGCAGAGTGGCTGGCTGAAGGTGCATGTGGGGAGTGCCATCCTGGCATACGGAGCCTTTGCCCTGGCTTTCGGATTGGCCCTGGTTTATTTAATCCGTGAACACGCTGAATACCAACAGCGTTGGGCCACCCTGTTGGCGCGTATCCCTACGCTCCCCCTCCTTGATCAATTAAGCCGCCGCGTGGTGGCCTTTGGCTTTTTTATGCAGAGCCTGGTAATTATCACCGGAGCCATCTGGGCTGAGCAGGCTTGGGGTCGTTTCTGGGGCTGGGATCCGAAGGAAACATGGTCTCTGGCAACCTGGCTTGTCTATGCTGTTTATTTGCATACTCGCTTTGCCAGGGGTTGGCAGGGCCGCCGGGCGGCCTGGCTCGCAATTATCGGATTTGCCTGCGTCCTTTTTACCTATATCGGAGTTAACATTCTACTGCCGGGCCTGCATAGTTACCGCTGAAGAGTTATTTTTACCGTCGAAGGAGTACAGTTACGGCAATTTTCTCTACTCATCAGAATTTACAGAATGTACCGTTACTTATGAGCAGCTTATAGCTGGGTTATACTGAGCTAATTGCTATTATAAAAATAGCAACGAAATTGTGGATAAGTGGTGGCAGCAGCGGGGAGGGGGGTGTCGATTTAAGTTAATAACAGGCTGCCCTCGCTATATGATCGTCGAAGCCGTTCCCACCCGGCTCGTGCAGGTCCTGAGTGATGAACCTGTTCGGCGGTTGAAGCCCCGACCACATCCTGCAGGAAAGTAACGAGAACCTGCTCTTTTTCTCCTTTTTCGAGCAGCCTTTTAAGCTCGGCGTTCCCGTCGATATCGAACCCCGTAGGCTTCGCTCCGGCATCGACGGTCTTGCGATATAATATCAAATAAGGTGCTTATCGGATTCTCTATTTCAGTTGTTGTCTTTATCACAAAGCCTGCCGGCACCGTGACAACCATATTTTTTAAAAAGAGGGCTGCCCCAAGAGTAATTTGAGACAGCCCTCTTTTTAGTTCACCTCTAGTGATGACCTTTTTCTTCTGAAGGATAAGGGGAAAGACGGAATTACAGACCCTCGGGTAACTGGGTTAAAGCGATAATATTACCCTCTGAGTCTTTAAACCAGGCTACTTTATAGCCGTCAAAGGAAGCTATATTATCTTCCCATTTAAAGCCGGGGAACTCGAACTTCTCAAACTCCACGCCTTTTTCTTTTAGTTCCTTAACTTCCTTGGAAACATCATCTACCGTAAAAGAGAAAGCAGTATGGTCAGCTTTGGTTTGAGCACGTTTATATAAATATAATCTATTTCCCTTTACTGTCTCATAGGTTGCATCACTATCACTGGAATAAATAGGTGGGCCCAAGCCTAACTTTTCTTCATAAAATTTCCTGGCTCTTTGCAGATCTACTACAGGTAAAGTTGGAACAACCTCTTTATTGCCTAACATGGTTAGCACCTCCCTTTAAAATAATATTTTATTCTAGTAATAAAAAATTGTTAAGAATACGAATTGCTCAGCATTTCACCGCATTTGCATTTTCCACCCCCCAGTGTTACCGGAAAACCATTCCAAATACTGACCAGTAACGCTATTCGCTCCTGCCTGGCCTGAGTGTCTTAAATATGGCCCCGGCAATCATCGCTTCCCCAATAACCTAATTAAAAATTAAACCAAACACTGCCCAAATTGCTATAATAAAAATCCCCATTCTGCCATGAGTTCATTCTCATTTTTATCATGATGCTCGATTTATTTACAAGGTGGGTTCTATTTTGCGCTTGCTTCTTTTCTTCCGTCCTCCATTTGCAAAGAGATCCGGGGCGGTTTTAGCTGCATCATGTGAACGCCCCCCGCTGCATTACTTTTCATCGTGCCATCTCTTCATATGTTCAGCGTGAGAGTGCAGGTAGGCGCCGTCCCGGCCGAATTTTCTTTCCGCGAAAGCTTCCACAGCGGCATGCATATCCGGGTAGTAAGGCGGGCAAAGTGCTTCGTAGATGCCATCTAAGCCGACGGGATTGGGAAAATGCCAGCGCTCATCCCTGACAAACTGGAAGCCCAATCCTTTTATGTCCTGGTCGGTACGGGCACCAAGCACGCTCCAGCGGTCTATGTCCGCAAAAATCAGGCCGCCCAATCCCATGGCCTGCATCGCCAGGACAATATTATGGTCCATAATGGCGATGAACTGCTAACTGGCATCGCTGACGGGCATAAATATTGTAGACCCCGGCTTATTGACCATCCACAGGTTTGGCGAAAAGCATATGAGGAGGTTACCATATTTCTGTTCTTGACACTCTATTCCAACAGTGATATGAATTTTAACAGGAAGCAAAAATTTGAGATGGCTTTCCGATGAAAGATGACAGCGCAGAAGATAAGTGTGATCCTGTCTCAGCAGGACACTGGAGAAATCATGACTAAAATTAAAGCTTCGATTCTCTCTATCGCTTTGTTGATTATAATGGCCGGCGCAGCGGCTTCACCGGTTCTGGCAGACATAGCCAGGCACTTCCCGGAAGCCCATCCTCAGCTCGTCAGAATGGTTATCACCCTTCCGGCTTTAATGATCGTTCCTTTTTCTTTCCTGGCCGGTGCTCTGGCTAAAAGATACAGGAAAAAACATATTGTCCTGCTCGGCTTGGCCGGGTATCTCATTGGAGGACTGGGAGGAGGCCTGGCGGACAGTATTGCGAACATCCTCCTGTTCCGGGCCCTTCTGGGAGCCGGTGTCGGCATTCTGTCACCGCTGACGAACGGCTTAATCGCAGACTACTTTTTTGATGCAGAGAGAACGAAAATGATGGGGTACTCTGCTGCGGCCAATAACCTGGGTGGCGGCCTGGCCACAATTATGGCCGGCCTGCTGGCTACATTCCACTGGAGATACGCTTTCTCCATCTATGGGGTTGCTTTCGTCACTTTGTTGCTGGTATTGTTCTACCTGCCCAAAGAATCCGGGCGGGATATATCCGGTCTTTCCGGGCATGAAAAGGCGGAGGCCCCTGAAAGCGGCAGGGGTCTTATAAAATGGTCCCTGTTTACCTTTTTAATGATCGTCATATTTTTCAGCATCCCGACCCATCTTGACTTTTTTATATTTGCTAAAAACCTGGGCACCTCGGCAACGACAGGCTGGTTGATGGGATTATTAACAGGCATATCTTTTGCAACTGGAATTGTCTTTCAAAGGCTGGCCGCTTTTTTAAGAGACAAAACCGCCCTTGTTGCTTTTATTTTTTTACTGCTGGGGTTTTCGCTTCTGAGTTTTTTCTCCAGCCTGTTATTAATAGGCACCGCCATTGTTTTTGCCGGTTTTGCAATGGGCATTTTGATACCTTTGATTATGGATTCGGTTACCAAGGAAGTGCAGGCGAAAGACACGATTTTCGCCCTTGCGTTCATTAATCTTTCACTATATCTTGGCCAGTTCATTTCACCGCTGGTCCCGGGTTTGCTAGAACATATTTTAAACGTTTCCCTGATCAGATTTCCATTCTATGTATCTGCCCTGATGACGTTGTTCAGCATCATCGGCATGCTGCTTGCAAAAAAGTCGGCCTTCGCACCTTCTTCGTACCTTTATGAAGAAGAACAGTAAACGTTCCTGCCAGCATGACGACGATGACAAGTCTATTTTCATCACTTCGTCAATGATGGCAAAAAGATGACCAGTCTGCCAGGATAGTCTACCCGGTTTGTCAAGGGGACGTCAGACTGTGTCATAAGTAGCAGCTTTATTATTTCTTCCGTTCCCAATATCTTTATAGCCCTGCTTAAGTTATATGCCATAAAAGATAGCGCCATCTCCGCTCCCACGGAACATATGCCTCTAGTTAAAATGTAGTAGGTATTCCAGTTCCGTTTTAACGTACCAAAGGGGTGCTCCACAATTAAGGCTCTTAAACAGCAAATGCTACGCCGTTGTGAAAGATAAATCTAGCATGAACTGGCAGTTGTATGAACCATAACATAAAACCAGGATATAATTGACTGACGTTTTTTGTTTCCCGAACCCCTCATAGCTACCCCCGGGATGTACCTCACTCCCGGGGGTTTTTTTAAAACAGTCTTACTAATTGATTTATCAAAATTCGTTTGTATACAAAAATGAGAAAAGAGAACACTAATTAATGAGCATTTTTCTTATAGAGATTTGAGCTTTGACAGGGTTAAGGTAAGAGTAAGGATTTTGGATGCGATGATCGCCCGGTCATATATGGACGCTTTAACCGGGCAGGAGCGAGTAGCGTAACCGGCCAGAATTACAAAGGGC
>SLJK01000169.1 GCA_007135125.1 Syntrophomonadaceae bacterium
CCCGCTCCTCAGGCGCTTTGTCAATCATCTCAAAATCAGTTCGATCCGCATAACCTTTCGTCGCCAAACAATACGTGATAGCAGAGGTTAACGTGGTCTTGCCATGGTCCACATGCCCTACTGTCCCTACGTTAACATGAGGCTTCTTCCTTTCAAACTTCTTCTTGGCCATCTCTCAGTAACCCCCTTGATAAATGTTTCAGGCATAGGTTTTGTTGATAATCTTTTCAACCATGTTGGCAGGTAGTTCGCTGTAATGTGAAAATTCCATAGAGTAAGTTCCTCGACCCTGGGTATGGGAACGCAGTTCAGTAGCATAGCCGAACATCTCGGCAAGGGGGACATGTCCCCTTATAATCTGACTGCCTCCTTTTGGTTCGACCCCTTCGATTTTACCCCTCCTGGAGTTTATATCCCCGATGACCTCACCCATGTACTCTTCCGGAACCATAACTTCTACCTTCATAATAGGCTCCAGCAGCACAGGAGATGCCTTGGCCATACCTTTTTTGAAAGCCTGGGAAGCGGCAATTTTGAAAGCCAACTCTGAAGAGTCCACGTCATGATGTGAACCGTCAAGGAGCGCCACTTTAACATCGACTACATTATACCCAGCCAGAACTCCATTGGTTAAAGCCTCTTGAATGCCGCTTTTCACCGCCGGAATAAATTCCCTGGGAATAACCCCTCCGGTGATTCGTTCTTCAAAAATAAATCCACTGCCTCTTTCCAGTGGTTCCAACGAAAGCACCACATGGCCGTATTGTCCTTTGCCTCCCGACTGACGTACAAATTTCCCTTCGATCTTCGTCTCTTTCCGGATGCTCTCCTTATAAGAGACCTGGGGTCTGCCTACGTTAGCATCTACTTTAAATTCACGCAGGAGCCTGTCAATAATAATCTCCAGGTGCAGCTCGCCCATGCCATGTATAATAGTCTGACCTGTTTCATCGTCAACCCTGGACTGGAAGGTAGGATCCTCCTCGGACAATTTCTGCAGTGAAATAGACATTTTATCCTGATCAGCCCTGGTTTTGGGTTCAATTGCAACAGCTATGACCGGTTCCGGAAAATTAATCGACTCCAGTATGATACGATCTTTTTCACTGCAGATAGTATCTCCTGTGGAAGTCTTCTTCATCCCCACCAGAGCGACAATATTTCCGGCTGAAGCAGTCTCCAGTTCCTCCCGGCGATTAGCATGCATCCTGAGAATCCGCCCTACCCGTTCTCTGTGGCCTTTGGTAGAGTTATAAACATAAGATCCGCTGTCTATTTTTCCGGAATAAATACGGACAAAACCCAGCTTACCTACATATGGATCGCTCATAATTTTAAAAGCAAGTGCTGAAAGAGGTTCATCAATATCGGGGCCCCGGAGAAGCTCCTCCCCTGTCAAAGGATCCAGGCCTTTCATGGGGGGGACATCCAGGGGAGAAGGAAGATAATCAACAACAGCATCCATCAGAAGCTGAACACCTTTATT
Organism: Syntrophomonadaceae bacterium; assembly: GCA_007135125.1. Taxonomy (GTDB): domain Bacteria; phylum Bacillota; class Dethiobacteria; order DTU022; family UBA8154; genus SLJK01. The sequence goes on from SLJK01000169.1 coordinate 1,487, forward strand.
ACGGTAAGAAGTGCCACACAGTACGGGGATATAGCGGTGGTTTATGGTAGCTTCCCGCAGCGCCTTGCGAATCTCCTCTTCGGAAACCGTCTCTCCCTCCAAATACTTCTCCATTATTGTCTCATCTACTTCAGCCAGTGTTTCTATCATTTTATCCCTGTATCTTTCTGCCAGCTCAACCATCTCGGAAGGAATTTCTTTTTCCTCACTGCGTGTTCCAAGGTCATCCAGGTAATATAAAGCTGTTTGCCGTACAAGATCCACTATGCCATTAAATTCTTCCTCAGTACCAATCGGTAACTGAATGGGTAATACTAATGCTTTCAACCTGGCCCGCATCATTCTTATCACATTGAAAAAATCTGCACCGGCCATATCCATTTTATTAATAAAAGCAAGACGCGGCACTTCATATTTATCGCCCTGGCGCCAAACCGTTTCTGACTGAGGCTCAACTCCCTCTTTTGCACAAAAAACACCGACTGCTCCATCCAAGACCCGCAAAGAGCGCTCTACCTCAACCGTAAAGTCCACGTGCCCTGGTGTGTCTATAATGTTAATTCGCGCATCTTTCCAGTAGCAGGTAGTTGCAGCGGAGGTGATGGTGATCCCCCTTTCCTGTTCCTGGACCATCCAATCCATGGTAGCTGCACCGTCATGTACTTCGCCAAGTTTATGCACTTTGCCAGTGTAAAAAAGGATCCGCTCAGTAGTTGTGGTTTTTCCGGCATCGATATGTGCAATTATACCTATATTTCTGGTTTGAGCCAAATCCATAAGAAACCCTCCTCAAATAACTGTACCATATGGCATTTCAAATATAAGAATCGGTGCCTACCAACGGTAATGGGCAAAAGCTTTGTTAGCCTCGGCCATCTTGTGTGTATCTTCCTTTTTCTTTACGGTGGTTCCGGTATTATTGTAAGCATCCATCAATTCCGAAGCAAGTCTCTCGGCCATCGTTTTTTCGCCGCGTTTTCTGGAGTTGTTTACCAACCACCTGATAGCCAGGATAAGCTTACGGTGTGTATTGACCTCTATAGGAACCTGGTAGGTAGCACCGCCTACTCGCCGGGCTTTTACCTCCAAAACGGGGGAAACGTTACGCACGGCAGCATGAAAAACTTCCAGGGGCTCCTGCCCTGTTTTTTCAGCAATAATATCCATGGAATCATAAAAGATGGTTTGGGCAGTGCCTTTTTTGCCACCATACATAAGCTTATTAATAAACTTCGCCACTAAATGATCCTTATTTACCGGATCCGGGGCAATCTCCCTCTTGGGAATGGGACCTTTTCTGGACAAGAACTATACCTCCTTTCAGGGTTATTCTTTGGGCTTCTTGGCACCATACTTGGAACGACCCCGCTTTCTATTCTCTACTCCGGCTGCATCCAGTGCTCCTCTAACAAGGTGATACCTGACCCCTGGCAGGTCTTTCACACGCCCGCCTCTTACCAGGACAACCGAGTGCTCCTGCAAGTTATGCCCGATGCCGGGTATATATGCCGTAGCCTCAATGCCGTTGGTCAACCTAACACGTGCAATTTTGCGCAATGCTGAATTAGGCTTTTTGGGTGTAGTGGTGGAAACCCTTGTGCATACGCCTCTTTTCTGGGGTGAACTTCCCAAGGCAGGTGCATTGGATTTTTTCCCAATCTTTTTTCTGTTTTTGCGTATAAGCTGATTTAATGTTGGCAAAGGTACACCTCCTTTCCTGCAACAACTTTTATTTGTAGCGGATGCTCAATACTTTTTTTATATTCACTTCGATAATATGGCAGCCATCGCTGCTCCCACCTTTATATTACAGGCTTTTCCCAGTTCTGCCATACTGTCCACATAATAAAAACCAATACCCTTTTCCTGGCAGGCACTCACCACGGGAGCAATAACTCCTTTGTCCGCATCTCCAGCTACGAAAACAGCTACTGCTTTATCACTTTCCACGGCTTTAGCAGTCTGCCTGGCTCCTACCACTTTCCTGTGAGCGTTCATCAAGTCTTCCGGCTTCATTATGCTTGTCCTCCTCCACTTTGCAGATTCATCGAAGGCGTCGCTGCAATCAACGTAAAACTATTATGCCAGCATGTAAAACACACCATGACAGTTTAACACCCCTAGGGGTAAATGTCAACAAATTTTACTCTGCAACTATTCCACAGAGGCAGCATTTTTGTCTCCAGTCTTCCCACTTTCATTATTTTCGTTAGCGGCTGCCGATTCTTGATTATCTTCTGCATCATCTTCACTTATGCTCTGTTCTTCTTCCAGGGCTGTCAACGCTTCCTGATCCGTTTCCGGGACATCGTCTACCCATGCAAGATCCTCATCTGTCTCCGAACCCACAGGAATTACACTTATATTCCGGTAACGGGACATGCCAGTCCCGGCAGGTATTAGTTTGCCGATAATTACATTTTCTTTTAACCCAAGGAGAGGATCAATGCGGCCTTTTATGGAAGCTTCCGTAAGCACCCTGGTAGTCTCCTGGAACGAAGCGGCGGAAAGGAACGAATCGGTGGCCAGTGAAGCCTTGGTAATTCCTAACAATACCGGGCGCGCAACAGCAGGCTTGCCGCCTGCTTCAGCAATTTTACGGTTCACTTCTTCAACCCTAAAATTATCCTCCAGGCTGCCGGGTAAAAGCTCCGAATCACCAGCATCATCAAGCTTGACCTTCTTCAGCATCTGGCGGATGATAACCTCAATATGTTTATCATTGATATCCACGCCTTGCAGACGGTAAACCCTCTGCACCTCCTGTAACAGGTAGAGCTGCACGCCTCTTATACCCCGAACTTTTAAAAGATCGTGTGGGTTAATGGAGCCTTCAGTTAATTCCTCGCCTGCCTCCACCACTTCCTCATCTTTTACTTTTAAACGGGCACCGTACGGAATTGAATAGGTTTTTATTTCTCCGTGGGGTGAATATATTTTGAGCTCTCTCTTACTGCGTATCTCTCTGAGCTCGACCCGTCCGGATATTTCACTGATAAGAGATTGTCCTTTGGGCTTCCGGGCTTCAAATAGTTCTTCCACTCGTGGAAGGCCCTGAGTTATATCATCCCCGGCCACACCACCTGTATGGAAAGTACGCATGGTCAACTGTGTTCCCGGCTCTCCTATAGATTGAGCAGCAATAATACCGACGGACTCACCCACATCAACCAGCTGCCCATTGGCCAGGTTACGACCATAACATTTTACACAGACGCCGTAGCGCGACTTGCAAGTAATAATCGAACGAATATTGACCTCTTTAATTCCAGCTGCCATAATTTTTGCAGCCAGTTCTTCATCTATCATCTCATCTGCCCGGACAATTATCTCACCACTTTCAGGGTGGCAAATATCCTCCATGGCAAAGCGTCCTGCGATGCGTTCAGTAAGATCTTCGATAACATCCTGCTCATCTTTCATCTCATCAACTACAACACCCTGCATAGTTCCACAGTCCAAGTCCCGGACTATGACATCCTGGGCCACGTCCACCAGGCGCCGGGTAAGGTAGCCGGAATCGGCCGTCTTTAACGCCGTATCTGCCAGCCCTTTTCGTGCTCCATGAGTTGAGATAAAGTATTCCAAAACGGTAAGGCCTTCCCGGAAATTTGCCTTGATGGGTATATCATGAATCCGCCCGGTAGGATCAGCCATAAGACCTCGGACACCAGCCAACTGCGTAATTTGAGACTCATTACCCCTTGCTCCGGAATGAGACATCATGTAAACGGGGTTAAAAGCACCAAAACCATCCATCAAGGCTGCGGATATATCATCCTTTGCTTTATGCCAGATACCGATAATACGGTCATACCTTTCGTCTACCGTAATAAATCCCTTGCGGTACTGTGTCTCAATCTCTTCCACATGCTTATCTGCATCAGAAAGGGTGTCTTTTTTGGAAACGGGGATAATAATATCATCAATACCAATAGTTACTCCTGCCAAAGTAGCATATTTAAAACCAAGATTTTTAATTTCATCCAGTATCTGTGAGGCTTTTGTAGCACCGTACTTGCGATAGCAGAGACCGATAAGCCCAGACATAAACCCTTTTTTAATCGGATTATTTAGAGGTAATTCGTACAGACGCTTGTAAAGTTCTCCGGGAGAAGCATCTTTTCTGCCACACAGAAAACCTTCCTGAAGGGGAACATCAATATCAGCGTTATTCAAATAAGGAAAATCGTCCGGAAAGATCTCATTTAAGATAAGTTTGCCAGGAGTTGTTAACAGGTATCTTTGTTGGTTTTTATCCCCTGCAAGCTGCAGGTTGATTTTTTTCGATCCGGTCACATCCACAATAATTCGTGATTGAAGCTCTATAACTTCATGATCATAAGCCATCATGGCTTCGAAGGGATCTTGATAAAATTTTCCTTCTCCCTTGCCACCCTCTTTTTCCACGGTAAGATAGTAGAGCCCCAGTATCATGTCCTGGGTAGGAGTTACTACGGGGCGGCCATCCTTAGGATTCAGAAGGTTATTAGCCGATAACATGAGGATTCTTGCTTCGGATTGGGCCTCCGCAGAGAGGGGAACATGAACAGCCATCTGGTCGCCGTCGAAGTCGGCATTATAAGCGGTACAAACCAGGGGATGAATTTGGATAGCTCGCCCTTCAACCAACACTGGCTCAAAAGCCTGGATCCCCAAGCGGTGCAGGGTAGGCGCTCTGTTCAGCAGCACAGGATGATCTTTAATTACCTCTTCCAGTACATCCCACACTTCAGGTCTTACTTTTTCCACCATTCTTTTGGCACTCTTTATGTTATGGGCAAAATTGTCTTTTACCAGTTTGCGCATTACAAAAGGCTTGAAAAGTTCCAGAGCCATCTCCTTGGGAAGGCCGCACTGGTAAAGTTTAAGCTCCGGGCCGACCACAATTACGGAACGGCCGGAATAGTCCACTCTTTTACCCAGCAGATTTTGCCTAAAACGACCCTGTTTTCCTTTCAGCATATCGCTTAAGGATTTAAGGGGGCGATTGCCCGGTCCGGTCACCGGACGCCCACGTCTACCGTTGTCGATAAGAGCATCCACAGCTTCCTGCAGCATTCGTTTTTCATTGCGAACAATAATATCGGGGGCACCCAGGTCCAGCAGTCTTTTTAGACGATTATTTCTATTAATAACACGGCGGTAAAGGTCGTTTAAATCAGAGGTGGCAAAACGACCTCCATCCAACTGTACCATAGGCCTCAGGTCGGGAGGAATAACAGGTATGGCATCGAGAATCATCCAGGCCGAGATATTATTGGAATTGCGGAAGGACTCCACTACCTCCAAACGGCGAATAGCTCTTATCTTTTTTTGCCCGGTGTTTACCTTCAATTCATCACGGAGTTCCTCCGCAAGTTCTTCCAGATCGATCTGTTCCAACAATTTTTTTATGGCTTCGGCACCCATCTCCGCCTTGAATCCCTTGCCGGCATTAAAAAGGGCTTCATACTTTTCCCTGTATTCACGGTATTCGGTTTCTGCCAAAAGCTGTTTCTTGCTCAAATAGGTTTCACCTGGATCAATAACCACGTAGGCAGCAAAATAAAGAATTTTTTCCAGGGCCCGGGGAGACATATCCATAAGAAGCCCCATCCGACTCGGAATCCCTTTAAAATACCAGATATGAGATACAGGAGCGGCAAGCTCTATGTGTCCCATTCTCTCCCTTCGAACCTTGGCTCTGGTGACTTCTACTCCGCAGCGGTCACAAACTATTCCTTTATAGCGCACTCGCTTATATTTCCCGCAATGACATTCCCAATCTTTCTGCGGGCCAAATATCTTTTCACAAAAAAGGCCTTCCCGTTCCGGTTTTAAAGTGCGGTAATTAATGGTCTCAGGTTTTTTTACTTCTCCCCTCGACCAGGCCCTGATCTGCTCGGGTGATGCCAAGCCCATCTGTAAAGAATCAAAATTGTTGATATCCAACAAGGGCAATATCCCCCTTCCAGCTTATCACTAATCGACAGTCGCAGTGTACTTATCTTATTCCTCTACATTCATCTGACTGCTGGTTTTGGAGCTATCGGAGGCAAACTCCTCTCCTTCCAGCAGCTCCTCTTCCTCTTCCTCTTCCTCTTCCTCATTTTCATCGGCGATTCCATTTTCCGCGCCAACACTCTCTGTCTCATCCCCAACTGCTAATTGATAATCTTCATCCTCTTCGTCTACCGGTATTTTCTCCACTTCTTCGTCGCTCAGAAGAGGAACCTTGCTCGCTTTTCCAACTTCTTCTCTACCGGATTCTATTTCTTCACCTTCCATGCCTTCAAGATTGACATCCAACAAATACTCGGTTTCTCCGTCCTCATCCCGAATCGAAACCTCATCTGCTTCTTCACTTAACACTTTTACATCCAACCCCAAACTCTGTAGTTCTTTGATCAGTACTTTAAAAGATTCCGGAACTCCAGGCTCAGGTATGTTGTCGCCTTTAACAATCGACTCGTACGTCTTGACCCGGCCGACAACATCATCAGATTTTACGGTGAGAATCTCCTGCAGGGTATAGGCAGCTCCATAAGCCTCCAGGGCCCAGACTTCCATTTCTCCGAACCTTTGGCCTCCAAATTGTGCCTTCCCACCCAGGGGTTGCTGGGTAACCAGGGAATAAGGGCCAGTTGAGCGGGCATGAATTTTATCGTCTACCAGGTGCGCGAGTTTCAGCATGTAGATGTAGCCTACCGTCACCTCATTGTCAAAGGGCCGACCTGTGCGGCCATCTTTTAAAATAGTTTTTCCGTTCATTGGCAGATTGGACTCTTCAAAAGCTTTAAAAATATCCTCTTCCTGCACTCCATCAAAAACAGGAGATGCAATATGAAGTCCAAGGACTTTTGCTGACCAACCCATATGAGTCTCCAGCACCTGCCCAATATTCATTCGTGAAGGAACTCCTAAAGGATTGAGGACAATCTCCACGGGAGTACCATCGGGTAGAAAAGGCATATCTTCCTCCGGCAGGATACGGGCAATAACGCCTTTGTTCCCGTGGCGTCCGGCCATCTTGTCACCTTCTGATATCTTCCTTTTTTGGGCAATAAAAACCCGTACCAGTTGATTCACACCAGGAGAAAGTTCGTCACCCGCCTCTCGCGAAAACACTTTCACATCCACGATCATGCCGGACTCTCCATGGGGCACACGCAAAGAAGTATCACGAACTTCCCTGGCTTTTTCTCCGAAGATGGCACGTAAAAGTCTCTCCTCGGCTGTCAATTCCGTTTCCCCTTTAGGGGTTACTTTACCCACCAGAATATCTCCCGCCCGGACTTCTGCACCTATGCGGATAATGCCCCGTTCATCCAGATCTTTTAGGGCTTCCTCTCCCACATTAGGAATATCGCGGGTTATCTCTTCGGGGCCGAGTTTTGTGTCTCGTGCCTCCGATTCGTATTCTTCAATATGAATAGAGGTAAATATATCCTCTTTTACCATTTTTTCACTGACAAGAATGGCATCTTCGTAATTGTAGCCTTCCCAGGGCATAAAGGCAACCAGGATATTACGCCCTAAAGCCAGTTCACCCTTTTCTGAACAGGGGCCATCGGCAATAATTTCTTCCGTTTTTACCTGCTGGCCTTTCTTGACGATAGGAACCTGGTTCATACAGGTGCCCTGGTTGGAACGCTTGAATTTTTGCAGTACATATATATCGCAACCTGCACGGTTAAATGCAAGGGCTTTTTCTAAAGATACTTCTCCTGTACGCCCGTTTATAACTCTTGCCGGACTTTCGTTTTCTTCGTCACGTTTAATGATTATTTCAGTGCTGGAAACATATACAACCGTCCCGGCACTCTGTGCCAGGACCATAACGCCTGAATCATATGCGGTCTTTACTTCCATACCCGTCCCGATCAAGGGAGCTTCGGAACTAATCAGCGGAACAGCCTGACGCTGCATATTGGAACCCATCAAAGCCCTGTTAGCATCATCGTTTTCCAAAAAAGGTATAAGGGCTGTAGCCACGCTGACCAATTGCTTGGGGGAAACGTCCATATAATCAACTTCAGCAGGAGGGACCAGCACGGTGTCCTTCTGGTAACGGGAGGTCACCCTGTCCAGCAGGAAATACCCGTTTTCATCTAAAGGAGCATTGGCCTGTGCCACAATATATTCGTCCTCATCGTCAGCGGTTAGATAAACTACCTCGTCTGTAACCTGAACCTTTTCTTTATCTACACGTCTATAAGGTGTTTCAATATATCCGTATTCGTTAATACGACCAAATGTGCTAAGAGATCCTATCAAACCGATATTGGGACCTTCAGGGGTCTCAATAGGGCAGATACGACCATAGTGAGAATGATGTACGTCACGGACTTCAAAACCGGCCCTTTCCCGGCTAAGGCCTCCCGGCCCCAGGGCGCTGAGACGTCTTTTGTGGGTCAACTCTGCCAGGGGATTGGTCTGGTCCATGAACTGGGAGAGCTGGCTGCTGCCAAAAAATTCCTTGATTGAGGCGATAACAGGCCTAATATTAATTAGCGCCTGCGGTGTTATCGCTTCAACATCCTGAATGGTCATCCTTTCACGTACGACCCTTTCCATACGAGAAAGGCCTATTCTAAACTGGTTTTGCAGCAGCTCGCCGACGGAACGCAACCTCCGGTTACCCAGGTGATCTATATCATCAGTTATGCCTAACCCATCCATCAGGTTAAGAAAATAGCTGATGGTAGCCACAATATCTTCCCTGGTAAGTTGTTTTATCTGTGACGGCACATCTCCGTTGCTGAGAAGAATACAGACCTTACCGGCTTTATTCTTAATTTTCAAGCGTTCCAAGCGCAGCTCTTCAATCTGTTTGCGCAAATCACTATCGATAACTGTTCCTTCAGGGGCAATCTGCTTTCCGCTGTCGGGATCTACGAGATCTTCAGCCAGGGTATTAAACAATATTCTTCCCTTCAATGAAAGCTTCTTATTTGTTTTATAACGCCCCACACGAGCAAAATCATAGCGTTTGGGGTCAAAAAAAAGCGACTCAAAAAGATTGCGGGCATTTTCTACATTGAGAGGCTCGCCGGGTCGTAGGCGCTTATAAATATCCAGGAGTCCCTCTTCTTGCGACTCGGTATGATCCTTATCCAGGGTATTTATAATACGCATATCCTCGCCAAACAGCTCCATAATTTCGCCGGCAGTGGAATAGCCTATGGCACGTAAAAGAACTGTAATGGGAATCTTCCTGGTACGATCCACCTTCACCCAGATCGCATCATTGGCATCCGCTTCAAATTCAAGCCATGCTCCCCGGTTAGGTATAATGGTAGCTGAGAAAAGCTGCTTTCCGCTGACAACATGGCTGTGGAAATAAACCCCCGGAGAACGCACCAACTGGCTTACAATAACCCTTTCCGCGCCATTGATAATAAAGGTGCCGTTCTGTGTCATTTTGGGAAAATCTCCCATGAACACTTCCTGTTCCTTTACCTCGCCAGTTTCACGGTTTACCAACCTCACGCGAACCTTTAGAGGCACAGCATAAGTAGCATCTCTCTCCTTACAGTCTTCCACGGAATATTTTGGCTCTCCCATAGAATAGTCAATAAATTCCAGCACCAGATTTTGGGTGAAATCTTTGATTGGAGAAATATCATGGAAAACTTCACGCAAACCTTCTTCCAGAAACCAGCGGTAGGATTTTTTTTGAACCTCCACCAGATCGGGAAGATCAAGGATTTCGTTGATTCGGGCATAAGTTCTTCTTGTTCGCTTTCCCGATTCGATATCCTTAAACATAAAAAAACTCACTCCCCCGCATTTTTTTTGCTTAACAGGGAATAAACATTTAAATGTCAACTTTATTTGCTTGAAAAATAAAAAAGAATGGTTGGAATGCATTAAAAGAATGCCGCATTCTCTTACCTTTTCTACAAAAAGAGACACTTATACATACTACTGGATTAATTGCGGCACATAAAAGAGGAAACAGCTATTATTTTATAATTTATTCTCCCGGGCATGTTTACGCATTTTGTAATAATATCATATAGGAACAATACAGTCAAGATATTTATTTATCTTTTTCCTTGCGGGCGGCGCATATATAAATGTGCAAAAAGCTGCTTTTCCTCCTGGCATAAAATATGCTTTATTAGGAAAAGCAGCTTTTAAAATACGACAAAAAAAGGTAAACAATTTACTTAATTTCTACAGCGCCGCCAGCTTCTTCTACTTTTGCCTTTATGGCTTCGGCGTCTTCTTTGCTTACTTTTTCCTTAATGGGATTGGGCACTTCGTCCACTAAGGCCTTGGCCTCTTTTAACCCCAACCCGGTAAGCTCACGGACAACCTTGATCACCTGTATTTTTTTCTCTCCAGATCCGGTGAGAACAGCATCAAACTCGGTTTGTTCTTCTTCAGGAGCCTCTTCAGCAGCGGCTCCTGCTCCGGGCGCTCCAACAGCAGCTACTGGTGCGGCTGCACTGACACCAAACTCTTCTTCAAAAGCTTTGATCAGCTCGGAAAGCTCTAGAACAGTCATCCCCTTAACAATCTCTAATACTTCTTCTACTTTTGACATCTAATAAACCTCCTCAGAATTATAAATATTATTTTACAAAAACTATATTACGTCAAGCAGCATCATCCTTTTTCTCCTTAACAGCCTGCAGCACATATGCCAGATTGCGCAGGTTGCCCTGCATTACATTTAACAAGCCGGAGATAGGTGACTGGAAAGAACCGAGAACGGTAGAAAGCAAAACCTCCCGGGGTGGCAAATCAGAAAGAACGCGAAGGTTCTTTTCATCCAACACCATTTTTTCCAGCACTCCGCCTTTGAGCGTCAACGCTTCATTTTTCTTGGCAAACTTAACCAAGACCCTCAGCGGAACTACGGGGTCATCATAGCCATAAGCGATAGCAATAGGTCCTTCCATGTACTTCTCGAGTTCGTTAAGACCTGCTTCCCTGGCAGCAAAGCGGGTTAAAGTGTTTTTGACTACTTTATATTTTATTCCTTCTTCCCTCAAAATATTGCGCAAATCATTCATCTGTGCCACAGTGAGACCCCGATAATCTGTAAGCACAATTACTTTGGCACTTTCCAGATCTGCCTTGATCTGCTGGACAATTTTTTCTTTCTCCTGGCGAATACCCAAAATCTACACCTCCTTCCATAGCAATTCACATTTAAAAAACATAAAAACCTCTCCGCAGAACAGAGAGGTTGGCAAGCGCCAAAAATAAGCTTTCCTGAATCCCTCATACCTCGGCAGGCGGGGCAAACCCATTAAGTATGAAACACCTGCTGTCTGCGGTATTACTAAAAACCACTGCCCGCTAGGCAGCTCTTTTTATAGTCAGTTTTATCCAGTTTTGGGCAGCAGGGATGCGCGCTGCGGATTGATCTTTATACCGGGGCCCATAGTCGTGCTTATGGTTACGCTCCGGATATACTGCCCCTTGGCGGCAGCAGGTTTTGCTCTAACCAGGGCATCCATTACCGCAAAAAAGTTCTCCAGCAGTTGTTCTGACGAAAAAGATGCCTTGCCCAGTGGAACATGGATGTTGGCAGCTTTCTCAGTACGGTATTCTACTTTACCGGCCTTGATCTCCTGAATAGCACGACTGACATCAGGAGTTACAGTCCCGGCTTTAGGGTTAGGCATAAGACCTCTGGGACCCAGGACACGCCCCAGCTTTCCTACAACACTCATCATATCGGGAGTCGCCACAGCCACATCAAAATCCAACCATCCTCCCTGGACTTTATCCACCAAATCTTCGCTTCCGACCACATCTGCACCAGCATCTTCAGCTTCCTTGAGCTTTTCTCCTTTGGCAAATACAGCCACTCGAAGCTCTTTGCCGGTTCCATGTGGAAGAACTACAGAACCTCGAACCTGCTGATCGGCATGCTTGGGGTTCACACCCAACCTGACCGCCAACTCAACGGTTTCATCAAAAGAAGACTGTGCGATCCCGCTGATAAGATCCATCGCTTCAGAGGGATCGTAAAGCTGATTGCGATCCACCTTCTGCCTTGCTTCCATATACTTCTTGCCGCGTTTCGGCATCTTTTAAGTACCTCCTTGTGGTGCAAACGAATTGTTATTCTCCCACATTATTCTATTGTTCTACCACAATGCCCATGCTGCGAGCCGTACCTTCAATGATCCTGGTAGCCGCTTCCAGGTTATAAGCATTGAGGTCCTCCATTTTCTGCCGGGCTATCTCCTGCACTTTATCTCTACTGATGGTGGCAATTTTCTCTTTGCGGGGTTCACTGGAGCCCTTTTCAATTCCTAAACTATTTTTTAACAAAACCGCAGCGGGAGGAGTTTTTGTAATAAAAGTAAAAGAACGGTCATCATATACGCTTATTTCAACGGGGATGATCAGACCGGCATCTCCGGCCGTTTGTTCATTAAAATCCTTACAGAAAGCCATGATATTAACCCCATGCTGCCCTAACGCCGGACCCACTGGAGGAGCCGGGGTTGCTTTACCCGCGGGGATTTGCAGTTTTATCATTCCGATAACTTTTCTAGCCAATACAGGCACCTCCTCTCTTATAAAACGCTCTACAACTTTTCTACCTGGTCAAAATTTAGCTCGACCGGGGTTTCACGCCCGAACATGGATATACTTAACCTTAACTTAGCTCTTTCGGGATTAACCTCTTTAATCGTTCCTATAAAGTTATTGAAAGGTCCGCTGATAACCCGTACCTGCTCTTTAACAACAAACTGCACCCTCGGCTTGGCATCGTCCATCCCCATCTGCTTTAAGATATGATTGATCTCATCCTCAGTTAAAGCGACCGGCTTGGAACCGGGACCGACAAAACCAGTTACCCCTGGGGTATTACGGACTACAAACCAGGAATCGTCATCGATAACCATCTCAACCAGGACATAGCCAGGAAATACTTTGCGTAGGATGGTTTTTTTTTGCCCATTTTTTGTTTCAAACTGTTTTTCCATAGGGACCAGGACTCTAAATATTTTATCCTGCATCTCCATGGATTCTACTCGTTTATCCAGGTTTGTCTTGACCTTGTTTTCATAACCTGCGTAAGTATGGACTACGTACCACCGTTTTTCGTTCATAAAAACTGGAAGCTATAAGTCTTCACTGCCTCCGCTTTTCCCCCTCACCTGTATTTAGCATATATAAATCAATTAGCATTCATTAAGAAATTTTAGGTTATGATAAGCTGTAAAATGGCAGTTAACCCAGTATCAAGAATCCAAAAGAAGATGCCAACAATTAGGATAACTATCAGAACAATTCCCGTAAAAACCGTTAACTCTCTTTTGGTTGGCCAGTTAACTTTTTTTAACTCAATTTTGATATCATGCAAGAAGCGCTGCAGCCTATTACCGTAGGATGTCATCGTTTCCCCTTCCCTTAAGGTTATAAATTAAGAATACCTTGCTGGTTTTACGAAAGGCAAGCAAGTATCTTGTACTCTCTCTACAACCTACAACTATTATTTTGTTTCTTTGTGCAGGGTATGACCACTACAGGTGGGACAGTATTTCTTGAGTTCGAGGCGATCAGGAGTAGTTTTCTTGTTTTTCTTAGTAGAATAATTTCTCTCCTTACACTCGGTACAAGCCACTGTTATTTTAACGCGCATCATACGCACTCCCTTTAGCAAATAATTCTTCGTGTATCACGAGGTTCAATTTATCACACTTCCCCTGCACTGTCAACAAAAACAAAATACTACATGTAACAAAGTCTGTCCAACTCTGTCTAAAGACAGAAAGCAACGGGTATCTTTAAAGATGGAGATACGTATAACCATCACGATGGTGTCCGTGCAACGGGTACATTATTTAAAGAACCGGTGCCTGAAGCTCCGGTTCTTTAAATAAAGAATCCGTGCAAGTGTTCCCCGTTATAATAAGCACATCAAATTATATATCATGCTTTGGTATTAACATCTTTTACTCTATAATAGAAGTTACCACTCCGGCACCTACGGTACGACCTCCTTCACGAATAGCAAAGCGCAGCCCTTCCTCGGTGGCAATAGGTGTGATGAGCTCTATGACCATGTTCACATTGTCTCCAGGCATAACCATCTCCACACCCTCCGGCAGGGTGATCG
>SLJK01000111.1 GCA_007135125.1 Syntrophomonadaceae bacterium
GCCCAACCCTGGAAAAAGACCACATCATCGGCATTTTCCCCGTCCTCCTCCAGATAGCCCAGAAAATCCTGGACATTCTGAATAAGAGGCAGACATTCATCACCGTTAACGAAGCGGCGGGCCAGTGAAAGATCGGCGTCTTTACTACGGGGCAGGAGCTCAGCATCAATCCCGCAGTTTCTGAAAGCAGCTGCTACAATCCTGGCATGTTGAGTAGGCTCTGGAATAACAACCTTTCTCCAGTCCCTGTCTTTGATATATCTGGTACGAGCCGCATAATAAACAGGGCGAGTGAAATCCTTACGGGAAAGACAGGTGTTCTTAAAAGCCTCCAACCGGGTAATCATTCCCGCCGGGGCAGTATGTTCATCCAGGGTTAAGCGTAGATATGGAGTCAGGCTGCCCAGGAAATGCCGCAGCATAGCATTTGGACCGCACTTAAAAGGATCCTGAAAAACGACGTTCAGCATTGGGAAACCCGTCTTTTCAGTCCTTTCGTTTAAGAAATTTACCCAGAATACTGTGGAGAGCATTTTTTGAAGCTGCGCAGCGTAAATATTGTCCATATCTCTTAAAAAACCATCCAGCTCAGCCTGAAACTCTTCTCTGAATTCTTCTAAAATATCATCTTCCAACTCCCCTGTGTACCATCCCCTGAGGTATTCCAGTAAAAAATCCTGCGGTAAAGCCAGAATACCTCTTCCTCTAGCATAATGAAGAGAACCTTTGGAAACAAACTCATCATACATGGTATAAGGCCTCCCCAGAAAAACAGCTGCAACTTCAGTGTTGTAGCGCCTCAAATCTTCCATAACTTTTTTACTTTCCTGCATCATGGAAAATCGGCAGTCTTTATGCACTTTATAAGCCGCATCAACCGCATTAATTAGCTTTGCCTTGCGGTAAGCAGACCCCAGTACTTTCCTGGCCACTGTTTCTAGCTGGGATAGAATCCTTTCCCGCCCCGCCCGGTAATTTAACTGGACGTACAGGAGCTGTTCCTCATCCATCTTTAACGAATTGGCTACAACCCCTTTTATGGTCTGCATCAGGGGGCAGGTAAAAGACCTGGGCCATTTTTCTGCCCAGGGCAGGGGTTCCATATCCACAACCTCAGGAACAAATATATAATCAACCTCTTCTTCCATCAGTTCCCTGTAGTGACCCACCAGGACCTCCAAAGGGTAGCACATCTCAGCTTCCAGCTCTCTTTTTCCCTTCTCCAGAATTTCATCGGTGGTTTGCGGAGAAAGAACGACACGCGCCCCCAGTTCCCGGAAAAAAGCAGCCCAGAAAGGGTAGAGGTCAAAAAATAAACCCGCGCGGGCGACTCCAATGGCAGGACCGCTCTTAAAGGGTTCCCCGGCAGACTGCTGAAATATATTATTTCTGCGGGAAAGATAATCGGGAAATTCTTGGAAATCTGCTTTCTTATCCAGTCCTGAATAGCGCCCACAGCGATCGCCATATAGAAACTTGCTGCCATCACTAAACTCAATAACATCCAGGGTGCAGTTATGCTCATGTTCACACTCCGCCCTACACCTACTCCTGCTTACCTGGAAGGAATTAAGACTTCCCAGATGGCGGAAAGAAAATCTGCCTTCCTGTCCCGAAGTATGAAATATCCTGGCAATCAAGGCGCTTCCAAGTGCCCCGGAAAGTTCAGGATAAGGAGGAACGATAATCTCCCTTTCACATTCCGCAGCAAAAGCACTGGCCAGGGCATGGTTTTTTGCTGTAGCACCGGAAAAAACAACTTTTCCCTCCAGGGGACGTGCTTCCACCGTTTTGCTTATATAATTCCGGGCCGAGGAATATGCCAAGCTGGCCAGCTGCGAAGATAGAGGCAGTCCCCGGGAGGAGGCAGAGACAAGAGCTGATTGAGAGAGAAGGGTGCAGGTATCGCCAAGGTCAATAGCGTACTCTGCCTGGAAAGCTTTGCGGGAAAATTCTTCCTCAATAGAAACACCTAAAAGCCCGGCCAGATTTTCTAGAAACGTTCCGGTCCCTGCAGCACATACGGGGTTCATATTATAATCAAACAAAAGCCCGTCTTTCAACTGCAGGAATTTGGAATCCTCTCCCCCGATCTCGATGATGGAAAGGGTTCCTTCTTCCCCGCAAAGATGTTTGATCCCTTCAGCCTGGCAGGTTATTTCGTCAACAGCATATTCAGCGCTTAAAATTTTCTGCGACAGAAAGCGGCCCGAACCAGTAGTACAAGCCACCACCGGAACTCCATCCAAAAGATGACCGTAACTCTCATCCACTTTTTTCATCAGCTCCAAAACCTGTAAGGCAGGACGTCCTGCGGTAGGAAGGTAGACTCCTCCCATATAGGTTCCGGCACCGTCAACCAGGACACACTTGGTGGAAACCGAGCCACAATCTACTCCCAGGTAGACCGTGGACAGGTCATAATTTCTTTCTTGCGCACCAGGTTCCATATATTTCACCTTGCCAGGGTCCAGAGAAGGCAGAGGGTTGTCGGGAACAAAGGTGCATGCCAAAAGGGAGTTCAATCTCAGGCTCTCCCTTTCCAGAATCCCTCTACCGCGAAGGGCAGCTCCCAGGGCATTCAAATACTGATGCCCGGGAATAACAGACACCTTCACAGACCCCTGCCTGCAGTAATCTTCTATGTATTTCATAACAGCACGGTTATTGGCAACCCCTCCTACAGCCAACAGATCCTTTTTTCCCTCTATACGGTTCAAAGCTACACCACTCAAAACCATATCCGCCAGGGCCCTGGCCATCCCCGCAGAAACAGAACCCTGGGTAGCCCCCTCGTTGATAGCATGAGTCATATCAGACTTGGCAAATACAGCGCAGCGTCCGGAGATCTTTACAGGAGAATCAGCCTCCGCGGCCAGCTCCGCAAGGCCCTGATCATCAAAACCCATACGGGTAGCCTGTTGATACCAAAATGCACCGCTTCCAGCAGCACACTGCCCGTTGCGATTGAAAAAAGTTACCGTTCCCTCTTCGTCCATTTCCAGGTAATACATGTTTTCATGGCCCAGAGAAAGCACAGCACCCCCCTGTGCTCCGCGATAAGCCAATCCGGCCTGCAGCGCTTCTATCTCCAGCAGTGGCTTAACATTTACTTCGTCTGCTACGAGTTCGGCGTTGGCACCTGTCAGTCCGAATTGAACCTGCTCACCTTCAACCTTGCTCAACAGGTCAGCTAAACACTTCTGTGCAGCTTCCAGGGGATTACCTGCTGTAAGCACGGTAGTTTTATGCATTTCTCCGTCTTGCATAAGCAATCCTTTTACGGCAAAAGTGCCCAAATCCAGCCCTATTTTTGGGAGCAACGTTTCTATATCCTTATTTTCCCTCTCCACTATATCACCTCGGAATAACCATCTTTATAAACTTATGCACTAAAACACTGCAAATCTTATATACCAAAACCTTATATACCAATGCTTATTATATTTGTCAAGACAGAGCAGCCGCCATTCTTCTCCGCCAGTAAAAGACGGAGGTAGCAAGCACAATAAGTGCCAGAGAAGCAAGCTGATAAGGCGTCAAAAACCCAAGGACAGATTCATGAACACGCACAAATTCTATAAGGAACCGATAGCTTCCATAAAACATCAGGAACAGCAAAAAAGTATACCCTTCAAATGTTTTAAATCTTTTCAGCTTCCGCAAAAGGACAAAAATCAAAAGCCCCGCCCCAACGGCATAGAGCTGCGTCGGATGCCTGCCGGCCCCGTCTGCAAAAGGGTAAACAACAGCCCAGGGAAGCTGTGTAACCGCCCCGTAACAGCAACCATTAAGAAAACACCCCACCCTTGTAATGGCATAGCCCAGGACAATAAATGGGGAAGCATGATCCAGCAGCTTTAAAAATGAAATATGCCGGAAGCGGCAGTAGAAAAAAACCCCCAAAAGAGCAGCAAAAAGCCCTCCATAAAAAACAAGCCCGCCGTCCCGGAAAGCAAAGATGCGCCACCAGGGCTCTCCTCTAAAAAGCTCCGGGTGAAGAAGAACAAAAGCCAGCCTGGAACCCAACATGGAAAGAACAATACTGATAATAATACTCTCATAAAGATGATCTCTGTCTATCCCCTCAGCGGGGGCCTCCTTTAAGGCCCAGTAGCTACCCACGGCAAAGGCCAAAAACAGCATTACCCCATATGAATAGACAGAGAAACTTCCGATTTCAAACAAAACAGGGCGCATGCAGAACCCACTCCTTTTTTCCGTTACTTATTTCCATTCTTGATAGCATTCCTGGCCAAGGCGTCACATCTGTCATTATACTTGTTATTACTGTGGCCGGCTACTTTAAGCCACTCTACCCGGTGCTTGTTGGAGAGTAGCAAAAGGTCTTCCCAAAGATCTTTGTTTTCCACGGGATTCTGGCCTGCTGTCTTCCAACCATTATGCTGCCACTTACTCAGCCAACCTCTTTTAAAAGCATTGACCAGGTAGGCACTGTCAGAATAAAGACGAACCCTGCAGGGTTCTTTCAAAGCCTTCAACGCTTCGACCGCCGCCCGCAGCTCCATGCGCTGATTAGTGGTATAATCCTCTCCGCCACAGATCTCTTTCTCTACCTCGTTATATATCAATACGGCTGCCCAACCTCCAGGACCAGGATTGCCGCTGCAGGCTCCATCAGTATAAACAACAACTTCTTTGAAAGTTGAGGACATCTCAGTTTCCCCCCTGGTTTTCGGAAAGTCCCATCTTAACTTCCCTGGCAATCTGCCTTGCTGCTGCAGGTATATGGGGGGCAGAAACAACGCTGGATACCACTGCCACCCCAACTGCTCCTGCCCGGATCACCTCCCGGGCATTCTCTGCAGTTATCCCTCCTATACCCACCACGGGAATCTTTACGGTGCGACAAACCCGGGCGAGGCTTTCTATGCCAATGGCTTCCCCGGCATCGGGTTTGGTACCCGTGCCATAAACTGCACCAATCCCCAGGTAATCAGCCCCCGCATCCTGAGCCCGCACAGCTTGTTCCGGCCTCTCCGGGGAAAATCCCAGAAGCATGTGGGAAGGTAAAATACGGCGGGCTGCCTCCAGAGGCAGGTCGTCCTCTCCCAAATGAACACCATCGGCCTTAACGGCAAGAGCAATATCTACACGATCGTTTACAATAAAGGTAACACCCTTATCTTGGGACAGTTTCCGCAGCTTTACAGCCAGATTATATAATTCCCTGGTGGAAGCTTCCTTTTCCCGCAACTGTACACAAGTTGCCCCTCCTGCAACAGCCTCTTCCACAACCAGGGGAATGGGCCTGCCACGAGATAACCCGGTATCTGTTATTACGTAAAGACTGAAATCCGGAAAAGGTTTAGACAACTGCAAAATGGTCCTTTCTGTAGCATGAGCATGCACAGCTTTTTACCATTGTATTTCTATCCTTGCACGCCTGTCAAGTTCCGCCGGTTCCAGCCAATAGAGGGCATCCAAGAGCATTTTTTTGAAAGCAGCCGGTCCGCTCCGACCGCTCTCCAGCCGCTCCGCAGCTATTTCCCCGGCCACTCCCATGGTTGCCAACGCTGAGGCAACCGCATAAAAATAGTCGCTTTCCACCGCAGCAAATGCTGCCACCAGTGACCCTGCCATACAGCCGCTCCCAATAATTAGGGGAAGCATGGGGTGCCCGTTATAGATCCTGGCTGTCCTTTTCCCATCGCTTACTACATCCACTGCACCAGTTGCCCCCACCACGACAGGAACACCCAACATGTCACGTAACATACAACTGTCCGCCAGGGAATCACCCCCCGCCGCGAAGGAATGTATGCCGCTGGTAGCTGCGTCACCCCCACCGGCCAGGAAACGGATCTCAGCCTGATTTCCCTTGATAATGGCAGGTGTTTCTCTATCCAATATCTTCTCTACGGCTCTGGCACGAAAAGAAGTAGCTCCGACACCTACCGGGTCTAAAACAACGGGTATATTCTGTTCCTTTGCTTTTCTTGCCAATTTTAGCATTGCCTTAAGGCGTATAGTTGTCAGGGTGCCCGTGTTCAGGACTACAGCCCGAGCAGATTCCACCATCTCCTCCACCTCTTCCTCCGCTTCCGCCATAACAGGTAAAGCGCCGATACTCATAGTCGCATCGGCACAGTCTCCCATCGTGACATAATTGGTAAGATGATGGATCAAGGGAGTTCTTTCCCGCACTTTTTGTAATATTAGTGAACTTTTAAACATTATTATCCTTTCAGGGACTAAATGTTGGTGCCTTATGCTGCAGTCCCTACTGTGTTTCCTGATCATTATACCACATTACCTACCCTGCCTGGGTAGAAATCAAAATATTAAAATCGGCTTTTCCCTTCACAAATCTGTGCCCGACAGGGCTATGGAAGCTAATTCTAAATCAAGCCGCTGAAATGATTCATAGGGCCGCTGCCTTTTCCCAGGCCAAAACCAAAAGGAAGGATGGCCTGCAGGTAAATTCTGGCGTTTCTAACAGCAAGGGGGACCGTTTCTCCCATGGCCAGGCCGGCAGCGATTGCCGAAGCGTAAGTACAACCGGTTCCGTGATTATTCCTGGTCTCCACCCGTGCAGCACGGTAATAATAAAACTTTTTTCCATCGAAAAGCACGTCCACCAACTCTTTCCCCTCCCGGAGATGCCCCCCTTTAAGCAATACAAAGGCAGGCCCCTGTCGGTGAAGAGTCCGAGCCGCTTCTCTCATGTCGGCAATTGATTCTATAGTGATACCGCACAGCATCTCCGCCTCGGGAATATTAGGAGTAATAACCAGGGCTAAAGGGAAAAGCTCCTGCCTGATTGCCAAACGTGCATCCTCTTCCAATAATGGGTCACCGCTTTTAGCTACCATTACCGGATCCACAACTACTTTTGGCCACTGGTTTCTGCGTGCCCTCTCCGCAATCACCCGCACTATTTCCTCGCTCCCCAGCATCCCTGTCTTGACCGCGTCCACAGGAAAATCCCTGGTGACAGCATCTACCTGTGCTCCAACCATTTCTCCTTCCAGAAGCTGCACTTTCTCCACCCCGGTAGTATTCTGAGCTGTGATAGCTGTAATAGCCGTCATTCCATAAACTCCTCGTGCGGCAGCCGTTTTCAGATCCGCCTGGATACCCGCTCCCGCTCCGGAGTCGGAACCGGCAATAATTAACACGCATTTCGGCATTTTGAACATGGTTTAACTCCTTAGAAATATATTTATCTTGCTCCCGTAGAGCGATTCCAGATCCGCAATATGACCACTCCCAATACAGCTCCAAACAGGCTGCTCAGAGTAAAAGGAACAATAAAAAAGTAGGCCAAACCTTCAAAACCCAAGAGCCACCTGGCCACCGGAAAAGCTACCAATGCCCCGATCAAACCGGTACCAGCCAGCTCACCAGCTGCAGCAAGATAGTCTTTTTTAAAGTAGCGAAAAACAAACCCGGCCAGTAAAGCTCCGAAAATGCTCCCCGGAAAGGCCAGTGGAGTTCCGGTACCCATCAGGTTTCGCAGCGTAGAGGTAAGAAAGGCGGCCAGAACCGCCGGCCCAGGCCCTAAAAGGGCACCGGCCAGCACATTAATAGCATGCTGGGCTGGATAAACCCTCGCTACCCCCACCGGTATAGAAAAAGGGGCAGCTACTGTTCCCAAAGCAACCAGCAGTCCAATAGCAGTAATTTTACGCATGCTCAAGGTTTTCGTTAAGGAATTTTCCATTTTTATTTCCTCCCAAGTAATAAATATTTAACCGTTCCGAGATTTTAAAACCCTTCATTCATTGCCCTCACCAGGACCCGTTTCTCAGGTCTTTATATCTTGAACCTTCTCCTGCAAATCTTCCAAATCCACTGCTGCTGTGCTGCTTAATATGCTCAAAATGAAAGAGATAACAGCCGGGACCACAAGAGCCACTACAAAAGCATGCAGCAGATTGCCGCGGCTAAATGCCGGATCCGGAAAAAAGAATGCTCCGGCTGCTATGCCTATCAGGACAGCCACTACCGCTTCCTTACCGCCCAACCGTGAGCTGTAAAGCCCGTAAAAGGTTGGGAATACAGCTGCCGCACATACCAGGTCAGCCAAAAAAAACAGGTAGAGCACGCTGTAACCACGTGAGGCCACAGCTACCACTATCACACACACGGCTGCCGTAAAAATTCTGGCCCAAATACGCAGACGTTCCTGGGGCAGAGAAGGATAAAAACGTGCTAGATCAACGGTGAAGACAGCAGCTATACCGTTAAGAAGTGTGTCAGTGCTGCTCATGACCAGCGCCAGGGCCAAAACCAAAACTACCAGCAATACCCACAGCGGAGTTATCGACAGAACCACTTCGAACAAAGCTGCCGAAGGAACGTCAAGCAAACCCTTGGAAACAGCAATCAGACCGAAGGAACCTGCCAGGATCACTACGGGGACAATCATAATACCGGCCAGCAAAAATGAACTTTTCACTGTAAAAGAATCCCGGCAAGCGTACACCCTGGACCAAAAGCCCTGATGGAAAAGGTTCGCTGCCACCACCGCAATAAGCAGAGAAAGAGCAAATTCCCACCCTCCCCAATGTCCCATGCTCAGCAGAGAGGGATCTATCTCCCCCACAGCAGAAAACAATGCTCCCACACCCCCAGAAGCCACTACAGCACCAACAAAGGCCAACAGCAAGGCCGGGATAATAATAACGGCCTGAATAGCATCGGTAAAAATTGAACCACGAATACCACCGTAAGTAGTATAAAGCATTGTCCCTGCACCAATGAGAAGAGCAGTGAACCACAAAGGAAGGCCCGTCACCATGTTAACACCCAGGGCAATACCGGTAAGCTCAGCACAGAGGAACACCGCCATATAGAAAACACCTACTACCAGAATTACCGCGTACATTAACCTTCCATACCTGTAATAGACAAACTCCACCAGCGAAGAACCCCGCGGGGCCACCAGCCGCATCCTGGAGCCCAGGATGGCATAAATCGCGATGGCCAGAGCCTGCGCCACAGCATATCCCGTAAAAGCAGTAACACCTCCCCAGGTTCCCGCCTCCGCGGGAGTAAAGAGTATCCAACCCCCCATAATCGAAGCAAAGACCGTGGCCGCGGAAGCCCAGACGCCCAGTGTTCCCCTGGCTGTAAGAAAGGCGTCAATGGTAGTATAACGATAACGTGTACGGTGGACATAAACAAGCGCCACCATGGTAAAAACTGCAATGGTAAAAACCACCAGATAATTTATGAGAATCACCCTCTATATAATATTTGGTTTGCCACAAAAAAAACGGGCCAACGAGGGCCCGAATTATATCAACGGCATATATATCACTTCCCTACGCTGGTATTACCCAGTACACAAACAGTATAAACCCCTGGATCTAACTGTTTGCGTCCGCTCTAGGCGGCAGGTTCGTGGAGTTGGAAAGCTTCACCGCGCCTTCCTCTCAGCCTCCGCTCGGAAGCACCCCCATATTTGATTTTTGACTTATAAAAACATTATATACTGCTAAGTGGAAATATGCAATACTGTGGTCCAAATGCTCAAAATATTATATTTATTAAAACATAACAAAGCCTCTGCAAGCTTCCAGATTTGACTTATGGCTGAGGAGACTCTTCCAGCAATCCTTCATCCATAAGTTCTTCCTCCAACAACTCCTCTTCATCCGGGGCGTCAGGATCCCTGCCAGTTAAGCGTTTAAGCTCTAAAAGCTTTTCTTCCAACTCTTCCATCTTCTCTCCGTAACCGGCCCAGTCGCCTTCTTTCATCCTCTCGTGGGCCTCATCATAGATCTCCTGTGCCTGGGCAGCCAACTCGGAAACGTCCGTGGGGATTATCACCTCAGGATAATCTTCCGGATCTATGTCCTCTGGGTCAATGCCCTCCGGCAGTGTTATCAATTCTTCGTCTGGAACCACTCCCCTGAGGCCGAAAATTGCTTCCAAGCCTTCTTGCAGGGTGGGCTCCATAACAACTTCATCTCCAAAGCCGACAACTACACGCCCCAGTTCAGGAAGTTCACTGTCCTCGGCCTGTAAAAAGATAGGCTCCACATAGATCACAGAACCCTCCACCGGAAGCACCAGTAGATTGCCCCGGATAACCCGGGATCCACGTTGATCCCAGAGGGCAAGCTGTTGGGAGATAAGTGTGTTCTGGTCAATGCGTGTCTCGATCTGCATGGGACCAAAGGTCATCCTATCCTTGGGGAAAAGGTAAACCAGGAGCTCGCCATAATTTTCCCCGTCACAGCGCCCCGCCATCCAGGCGATCATATTGTCCCTGCGCGCCGGGGTAAAAGGCTGCATAAGGACAAACTCGGGCTCTTCAAGGCCTGGCAGCTGCAGAATATTATAATAGGGCTCCATGGGCTGCGAAGCGCCAAAATATCTTTCATTGGGAATCTCCCAGAGGTCTTCCCTGTTATAAAAAACCACTGGATTTGTCATGTGATACGTGGCATAAACCCTTCCCTGCAGGCTCAGCAAGCGCTCCGGGTAGCGGATATGCTTAAAAAGCTCCTCGGGCATCTCCTCAACAGGCTTGAATAGGTCGGGAAAGATGTTAGCATAGGTTTGCGCCAGAGCATCTTCTGGTTCTATAACATAAAAACTCACATCCCCGTTATAGGCGTCAACTACAACCTTTACCGAGTTCCTGATATAGTTTAAACCCTGGAAAGCCTGGCTGTAAGGAAAATTGTCAGTGGTAGTATAGGCATCTATGATCCAGAATATCCTTCCATCTGCCACCACCGGGTAAGGATCTTCATCATAGCTCAAAAAGGGAGCTATCTCCATAGCGCGGTTGCGAATCCGCCTATTATACATAATCCGGCTGCCCTGCTGGATCTCATCGGAGATAGCAATCCGGTAGTCTCCAAAACGCAGGGCATACAGAACCTGCCGGGACAGGCTGCCAAGGGGAACTCCCCCCGTGCCTTCGTAGTGGGCATAAACATTTTCTCCTCCCCTGGGATAGCTAAACTCAGGTGTGCGGGTATTGGCTATCACATAATCAGGGCTGATTTCTCCATAATATATCTCCGGTCTATCTATCTCCAGGCCGGTCTCGCTATGCGGTGGAATGTCCTGCACTGTAAATTCAGGTAACCCCTGAGGCCCCACGTCAGCAACGGTGGTCATAGCCAGGCCGTAGCCGTGTGTGTACTGCAGGTTCAGGTTAACCCAGGTTTGTGCCTGTTCCGGCAGTTGATTTTGATTCAACTCTCTTAGGGAAAGCATAACCTGCCTGTACTCGTCTCCCAGATGGTAACGGTCAGTATCAACGTCCACAAAAAGATAATATGGCCTTATACCCTGCAGCTGATTAAAAGTCTGCTCCAGGGGGCGATAATCCCACAACCTCACATTTTGCAGCGTGCCTTCCGCCGCGTCCAAATCGCTCCAGTCCAGATCATCATGTGCCGGATAATCTTCTGTGCGCACTTCGTTTAAACCGAAACCTTCCAGAGTAAACTGTATATTGTGTTCAATATAAGGACGCTCATAGGCAAACTGGTTGGGTTCTACCCTGAACTGCTGCAGCAATGCAGGATAGATGCTCCCTACGGTGAGGGAAACCACTACCAGGATACCGATACTCCATAAGAAAAAACGGCTCTGCTGGCGATAAATATTGTAGACTAAAAGGCCAGCCAGGACCAGGGCGAGAAAAAACAATATCCACAGGGCAGGAAGGTTGGCATTTATCTCCGTATAGCCTGGGCCCTGGACAAATCCGCGCGGAGCCATCAGCAGCTCATACATCTGCAAACGATAGTCCCAGGCTTTCAACAAAAATGAAAGCGCAAGAAGGAATGAAAGATGCCCTACTCCCCTGTGGGGAAGTAAAACGAATCTCTTTCCCACTTGTACCGGGGGATTTATAACAAAATAGGCCAGTCCAACCAGCACGAGAGTCACAATCACCGTCATCTGTAAAAAAGTGTAAACTGAGCTAAGAAAGGGAAGTTCAAAAACATAAAAGGAAGCATCTCTTCCAAAAATAGGATCAACCGTGCCGAACTCCACCCCCTGGAAAAACTGGCGCATTTTCATCCACATTCCACCCATATAGGTGGCGAAAAAAAGCGCGCCCAGGATACTCACCAGGGCCAAAAAACCGGTTACCTTACGCCCTGAGACCAACTTGTTAAGCAGGGCTGCCGCTTGCTCTTCCTGCAGACTCAAGCGTTCCAGGCTATCAAGCAGGGCCTTCCGCAAGTAGTAGAGATTGAAAAAAAGAAAGAGGAAAAAAACGGCCCATGCCGCAACACGCAAGCCCCATTCCGAAGCCAGCACAGTCAAAATAACCGACCCGTAACCAAGGTTATCAAACCAGAGCCAGTCTGTATAAAGAGTAACCCCCGAAACAGCAAAGATCAGTATAAGAATAAACAATATTACTACAGCAATTCTCAAATTTATAACACCTGGGCGAACTACACCAGGTATTACCTCCCTTCCAAGGCAAATTTTACTGTTGAAGCATCATCAAAAAATAATGAAGCCTTGCCGGTATTATACACAACACAAGGCTTTTCGTAAATAGGCAACCACAAAACGCACCTTCACAACCGAATAGCTTACAACCGCTTACAACCGAATTGATAAATATAAGAAAAAATATTATTGTGAGTAATAATAGACTTTTAACAGTTCCGAAATATTCATCAAGAAATATGCGCCTCTAAAAGGTTAGTAGATGGTGACAAGATCATAAATTGCTTCCAGAGTTTTATCTCCGATCCCGCTTACATTTAACAGCTCCTCTATATCCCTGAAGGGGCCGCCTTGCTCACGATAGTTGATTATACTCTGCGCTTTAACAGCGCCTATACCCGGCAGCGCCTCCAGTTCTGATTTTTCGGCCATGTTAATGTTAACCTTGCCCCCCGCAGAAGAGGCACCCCCGGGGAAAGAATTATTCTCCGCATCCCCGTAATCTTTCCGGGGAATATAAACCTGTTGGCCATCAAGAAGGGGTTGAGCCAGATTCACCCGGTCCAGGTCAGCTTCTCCCAGATGGCCGCCGGCCTCTTCCAGGGCATCATATAGACGCGCATCTTCCTCCAGGGAATACACTCCGGGATTTACCACAGCACCAGCCACATGCACTATGTTTTTCTCTTTCTTAACGGAGCTGCCCTCGGCATCGGCATCAATTAATCCGGCTGAAATATCATCCCCGGCTTCTTCTCCCTTTATTACCTCCAGCCCCCCTTTGTCGGGTAGGGTAAAACGCAAAACCAGGCCAAGAACCAGGAGACAGCCCAGGAGTATTACCAACTTCTGTTCCTTGGGGGTCAATTTTAACAATAGCCCGTCACACCCCTTTTGAGATAGTTATCTATTTCTTAATTTATTATTGTTATAGATGTTCCACATATTGTCTTTTATTCCTGCACCCCTGATGGAAAGAGAATGAATGTTAGCAAAAAAGCTTTCGCAGTGTATTTCCACATGGTATAATTAGTATGAAGAGTGGCAAAACTCAATATGCCAGCTCTTCCAGGAGGTGGGCAATAACAATGAGAGTAAAAGGCTTAAACAAGCGGTTCAGCCTGTTTTTTATATTGGTATGGGTAACTTTTGTATTATACCCGCAACCTACAGCCCTGGGCAAAAGCATCTACCGGTTACTTGATCCACCTGTTGCCCCGAACTCCGTAGGTGCAATGCTGGAAACCCTGCCTTCCCAAGTTGAACCTTCGGAAATCGAAAATTATATCTTGACAACAGTGCCCTACAGCTATGATTGGCAAGTCTTCAACCTCCCCTGGTATTTCCCCACCGTAGAAGAGGTCCTGCTAAAAGGCACCGGAGATTGCAAGAGTCGCTTTATTGTCCTGGCCTCTGCTCTTGAAGCTCTGGACATCCCTTATGAATTATACCTTTCTCCTGTCCACATCTGGATAAATTATGCAGGAAAAAGGGAAACCGGTATCGAAAATAGGGATGCAGCATTGTTTTATGCCGAAGAAGGCAGGTTTCTTATAAAACTCCCCCAGGTGGATTTACAGGCAAGCTTTGACATGTTTTGGGAAGCTTTTTGGGTGTATATGCCCGAAACACGCAAAACGACTTTGTTATCGGGATTGCTAGCGGGCTCTCTCCTCTTTTTCATGCCTGAGAAGAGAAACAATCCACCATATAAATAATTCTGCAAAGGAGAACTTTTATGCATACCGGAGTCTTTTTCCATCCCCTGTTCAGCAAGAAAGAATGGCCCATTATCGGCAACAAATTCAGACGCTTTCCTGAATTGCTTCAAGACCTTCTCAAGCTATCCCGGATTCAACTTTTTGCCCCCCCCGAAGCCACTTCTCAACTGCTCTCCAAGGTGCACACCCTGCAGTTTCTGACAGACGTACAGGAAGAGTGGTATTATCAAGGGGCAGCTCTCTCTGCCGGCGGAAGCGTTGAAGCTTGTGAAAAGGTTTTTACAGGAGAGCTTCAGAACGCTTTTGTTTTTAGCGTAGCGGCAGGGCATCATGCAGGACCTTCTTACGGCTGGGGAGGAACATACCTCTCCTGCAGCGGACCGGCTGTTTTTAACTTAAGGGAAAAATATGGAAGAAAAAAAGTTGCCATTATTGATACCGATGCTCACCACGGAGATGGAACCAGAGCTATTTTTAGCGGTGATCCCCTTACGCTACACGCCTGCTTCTGCAGCGAAAGCCTGACGGAAGAGGACGGATCAAAGATATGCGTTGATACAATAGGGCAACTAAGCGACAATGAATACCTGGAAAAAATTCGTTCCCACTTTTCTACGCTGGTAGAAAAATTTGAACCGGAAATAATTATTCACCTCATGGGACACGATACCTGCAAGGGAGATTATGGAGACCGGGGCTTAAGCCCTTCCTTCTTCCCCCGAGCGGTGGAAGAGCTTAAATCCCTTGCCGAGAAAATTTGCGGGGGCAGACTGGTAGTAATTAGTATGGGTGGAGCAAAGGCGGAACTGGCTGAAAATATTATCCCCCAGGTAATAAAAACTCTTGCTCAGAGAAATGAAAAGGAAGCCTGAGGAATTAGCGGAGAAAGATCGTCAAGGCTTCTTCCGAGCAGATCCCTGCCCTGTTTATCAAAAGGTGAAAGGGGAATAATCACCAGGTCCGGTCCTACCCCCTTTGAAAATTTTTTCCGCAAGTGAACCTCCAGATCTACCACGGTCAGAAGACCCGTACAGCATATAGTTCCTCCCCAGTAATAATTTTTTACTGCCTCCAGGCTTGTGTTGTCCGGAAGCAATCCCTCACGCAGAGCGGCTTCCCATAGCGGCTCTGCTGCCGTGGAAGTTAGCAGAAGAGGGAAGTTAGCCTTCTTACGCTCTATCTCCCTCTGCACCTTTTCTATGTCTTCCCTGGACAGGTCATAATAGATTACCAGTCCCGAAGGCTCACCGGCCTTTTTTGCTATGCAAACTTCTCGCCATGGCAAAC
>SLJK01000024.1 GCA_007135125.1 Syntrophomonadaceae bacterium
GACGCCATTATTGCCCGGGAAGGGATCCGTTCTCCCGAAGAACTGGATGGAACAACAGTAGCCATACCCCACCGTCTTTCCGGACATAATGTCCTGCTCTACAGGGCCCTGGAAATGGCGGGGCTTTCTTATGAAGATATTACGGCCGTGGAGATGGCACCTCCGGATATGATGGCGGCCCTGGCAGTAGGCGAAATCGATGCCTACGTGGTAGCTGACCCCTTCGGCGCTATTGCGGTGCAAGAAGGTGTGGGGCACGCCCTGCTGCGCGCCGCCGATATCTGGCCGGGTTGGCCCTGCTGCGCCCTTGTTGTTAACGAAGAAGAACTGGATGTGCAAGGAGACGCCCTGGATGAACTGGCCCAGGAAATCATGGTGGCGGGCACAAGACTTTCCGAAGACCGGGAATGGGCAGTGCAGGTAGCTTCAGAAATCCTGGAATTTGATACAGAAGTAATGGAAATCTCCCTGGAGTGGATGGACTACAGCAACTTGCGTCCGCGGCTGGAAGATTACCGTCTTTACCAGGATCTCTTACTGGAAATGAATCTTTTACCGGAAGCCGTTAATCTGGAAGAACTCTTCATCGAAAAATACCTGGATATAGAGGAATAAAGCATGACTGCAAAAATGTATGCACATTTCAAAAATCTGTCCCGCTCTGCCTACCTGCCCGTCCTTACTTTTATTACTTTTCTGTTACTCTGGCAAGGCCTGGTGGAGACAAACCTTTTCCCTCGCGCGTATCTTCCGCCGCCCCTGGAAGTGGCGGTTGCCCTCCTGTATTTAACCGGCAGCGGGCTGCTGCTGGAACACATAGGGGCCAGCTTGTGGAGGTTCATATGGGGCTACGGGCTGGCCGCGGCGGCAGGAATACCCCTGGGACTGCTTTTGGGAAGGACAAATAAAGCCCGGGAAGCTGTAGGCCCCCTTATTCAAATCTTGCGCCCCATCTCCCCTATCGCCTGGATCCCCCTGGCTATCTTGTGGTTCGGGACCGGCAACAATGCTGCCATCTTCATAATCTTCCTTGCTTCTTTTTTCATAATTTTGCTGAGCGCAGCAGCTTCCCTAAACCAGGTGGAAAAAAACTTACTGGATATGGCCCGCAACTTTGGCGCCAAAGAAAAAGACCTGCTTCTGAAAGTTATCCTGCCCGCAGCCTACCCGCAGATCCTCCTTGGCTTGCAGGTAGCACTTGGGGCAGCCTGGATCCACCTGGTAGCAGGAGAAATGATTGCCGTCCAATCAGGGCTGGGTTTTCTTATTATTGACAGCCGAAACCTGCTGCGTTACGACAGCGTCATTGCGGCCATGCTTGTTATCGGACTGCTCGGGCTATTTATCAACTGGTTTATAAAAAAAGCTGGCGACACCGCAGCAAGAAAGTGGGGTTTTTCCTATGCAGCACCCGAAAGTGAAAGTAAAGTTGCGGGAGATAAGCAAAGTATTTTATTCGGAGAAAAGTGAAGAAAAAGAAGTCCTGCAGAGATTGAGTCTTGATATTTACGAAGGAGATTTCTTCTGCCTGGTAGGGACCAGCGGGAGTGGAAAATCTACCCTTTTAAAACTGATAGCTGGGCTGGAGCGCCCCACCCGGGGAGAGGTGCTCATCGACGACCAACTTGTAGAAAGACCCTCCGCCAAACAGGTCCTCATCTTCCAGGATTATGCGCTCCTTCCCTGGAGAAATGTGCAGGACAACGTAGAATTCGGATTGGAGATTCAAAAAATACCCCCGGCAAAGAGAAGAGCAACAGCTGAAAAATACATTCGCCTGGTGGGCTTAAACGGCCATGAAGGAAAATATCCCCGGGAGCTCTCCGGGGGTATGTGTCAAAGAGTCGCCGTGGCCAGGGCTCTGACCCTCAATCCTGAAATACTGCTGATGGACGAACCCTTTAGCGCCCTGGATACCATTACCCGGGAAAGATTGGAAGAAGAGATGGTTCGCCTCTGGGAACTGGAGCGCAAAACTATTGTTTTCGTTACTCACGATCTCCGGGAAGCTCTTTTTCTGGGGACAAGAGTAGGCATTATGGACAGCACTTATGGAAGGGTTGTAGAAACCGAGAAAATAGAACTCCCCCGGCCCCGTCGTTCCGGCAGTGCCGCCTTTACAGCCCTGCAGGACAGGTTAAAACAAAAACTGGCCTGGGGAAGAGCGATATAACTGTTTTCCTCCATAAGAAATTCCCGGTGCCGGGAACAAAATTGTATTCTTAAGATTTTTAAAAAATGGGAGGTTTTAAAAATGAACATTGCCCGCAATATTTCCCAGCTTATCGGGGGCACACCCATGGTCTACCTGAACAAAATTGCCGAAGGATGCCAGGCAGAGATAGCCGCCAAGCTGGAATTTTTTAACCCGGGCGGCAGTGTAAAAGACCGCATCGGACTGGGCATGATAGAAGCAGCGGAGCGTGAGGGCCTGCTCAGGAAGGATACCATTATCCTGGAACCTACCAGCGGAAATACCGGCATAGCGCTGGCTATGGTTTGTTCCGCCAAGGGATACCGCTGTGCTTTAACCATGCCGGAAACCATGAGCCTGGAAAGAAGGAGCCTTCTTCAGGCTTTGGGTGCCGAGCTGATCCTGACTCCCGGCGGAGAAGGGATGAAAGGTGCCATACGCAAAGCAGAAGAGCTCCAGAGGACCGACAGCAGATACTTTATTCCCCAGCAGTTTTCTAATCCGGCTAACCCTCAGATTCACCGCCAAACCACAGCGGAAGAGATCTGGAATGATACTGAGGGAAAAGTAGACATCCTGGTGGCAGGCGTC
Organism: Syntrophomonadaceae bacterium; assembly: GCA_007135125.1. Classification (GTDB taxonomy): domain Bacteria; phylum Bacillota; class Dethiobacteria; order DTU022; family UBA8154; genus SLJK01. The sequence goes on from SLJK01000024.1 coordinate 2,786, forward strand.
GGCACCGGCGGCACTTTGACCGGAGTAGCAGACGTCATTAAAAAAAGAAAGAAAACTTTTGAAGCGGTGGCGGTGGAACCGGCCGATTCGTCTGTTCTTTCCGGCTGCATGCCCGGTCCTCACCGCATTCAGGGTATAGGAGCGGGCTTTGTTCCCGATATCCTGGAAGTAACCTTGATCGACGAAATAATCCAGGTAGGCGACGAAGAAGCTCTGCAAACGGCCAGGAAACTGATAAGCCTGGAAGGAATTATGGTAGGTATTTCTTCCGGTGCTGCCTGTTGGGCTGCCTTACAGATTGCCAGGCGGCCGGAGAACAAGGGCAAGCTGCTCACCGTGATCCTACCTGATCTGGCCGAGCGCTATATATCCACTGCCCTTTTTGCCGACAGTGGAATTTAAGGAGGAAGTGAATTATGAGTAGAAACTATCCTTACCTCAACGCGGAAGTACCCAGTAAAGAAAATGTATTGGAGAAAACTCCTAACCGGGCCACCAAAGAACTCCTGCAAAAAATGGAAGCAGATGGGGTGGAAAATACCCTGGACCGCTTTGAAAAACAGCAGCCGCAGTGCAACTTTGGGATGTGTGGTACTTGCTGCCAGCGCTGCCTGTGGGGACCCTGCCGCGTAGGGCCGCCCGGCTCCAAGCGTGAAAAAGGAATCTGCGGAGCGGATCGCGACCTGATCGTAGCCGGAAACCTGCTGCGCTCCATGGCAGCCGGCTGTACCGCTCATGGAACCCACGCCCTGGAAATAATGGATACAATCTCCACTGCCTTGAGCGAAGAAAACTCCTTGTATGAACTGCTCGGCCGGCAGCGGGTCCAGGAACTGGCTGAGCGCTTCCAACTGCGGGAAGAAGAGTTTGAGAAAAAAGCCGCAAAAGTAGCAGAAATACTTAGGGGAAGTATAAACGGTTGCCATCCGGGCATCGAGAAGCTTATCCGCAGTTATGCTCCACCGGAGCAGCTTGCCGTGTGGGAAGAGCTGGGAATATTGCCCCGTTCTGCCATGGAAGAAGTATTTGAAGCCCTGCATATAACCACTCTGGGAAGCTGCAGCGACTGGAAGCAAGTCCTCAAGCAAGAGATGCGCACAGCCCTCGCCTACTGTTACGGAACTTTATTTCCGGCGTCCCTGGGGCAGGAGATGCTCTTCGGCATACCGGAACCCACCTCAACCCCCGTAGAAGTTAACTACGGGATCTTAAATAAAGAAAGCGTTAACATTATTATTCACGGTCACTCTCCTGCACTTGCCGAAGCCGTGGTAAGCACAGCAAAATCAACCTGGGCCAAGGAGCTGGCCCAAAAGGCGGGAGCCGCAAAAATAAACCTGGTCGGCGCCTGCTGTACCGGAAAGGCCCTTCTTTCACGACACGGAATCCCTTCAGTTGGTAATATCATGGGCATGGAGCTGATTATGGCCACC
>SLJK01000097.1 GCA_007135125.1 Syntrophomonadaceae bacterium
CTGGAAACAAGTTTGTTCTTGGTTCTTCACTTGTTTTTTTCAGGCAAAGTGTTTATAATAAATTTTGACGAGCAGAATTGAACGGAATTATTTGCAGGGAGGTTGTAGAGTGGAAGAATGTATATTTTGCAAGATTGTGAAGGGTGAGATGCCTGCGGAAATTGTTTATCAGGATGAAGAGGTGCTTGCCTTTAAGGATATTAATCCTGAAGCACCGGTGCATATTCTGGTAATTCCCCGGTTGCATTTTTCAGCACTTAAAGAACTGGAAGACTCTCACCAAGAACTTATTGGTCATATATTCATGGTGATCAAAAAGGTGGCCAGGGAACAGAATGTAGAAGAAAGCGGTTACCGTGTGGTACTTAACTGTGGACCTGACTCTGGGCAGATAGTCCACCATATGCATTTCCATATTATCGGTGGCAGACCTCTTGGTCCCGGATTAGCTAACAAAAAAGCATGAAAAAATGTTTTTGCAAGTATTGGTTTTTAAATGATCGATAGTGATGGTGGAAGTTAAGAAAAAGAGCAGAACTCTGGCTTCATTGACAGCATTTTCAGGAAAAGGTATAATAGTTAACAGTATTGTTCAGGCCTTGTCTTAGAAGGCAGAGGGGAGGGATAATAGTTGGCCGAGATTAAAGTGGGCAAAAATGAGAGCCTTGACAGCGCATTAAAGCGTTTCAAAAAACAGTGCTCCAGGTCAGGTATCATTTCAGAAGTTCGCAGGAGAGAACATTACGAAAAACCCAGTGTGCGACGCAAAAAAAAGGCGGAAGCTGCACGTAAGAAGAAAAGGGTTACTCGATAGACGGAGGGTTGACTGTGAAACTCTGGGACCAGTTGATGGAAGACCAAAAGAAGGCTATGAAAGCGAAGGAGAAGCTTCGTTTGAGTGTTATCCGCTCACTGAGGAGTGAACTGAAAAATGCCGAAATAGCCAACAAAGGTGAGCTTACTAAAGAAGAGGCTCTTTCCATCCTGCAAAGAGAAATTAAGAGGAGAAAAGAAGCACTGGCTGATTACAAAAAAGCGAACCGTCCCTCCCTACTTAAAGACTTGGAAGAAGAAATTGAAATTCTGAACTCCTACCTACCCCCCCAGCTTTCTGAGGAAGAGATTGAAGAAATGGCACGCGAGGCTATTAAGCAAACAGGAGTTTCCTCCAAACAGGATATGGGCAAGGTGATGGGAGCCTTGATGCCTAAGGTAAAGGGAAAGGCGGATGGTTCCCTGGTCAAAAAATGTGTTGAAGATCTTTTAGAGTGAACCTGGCAGTGCCAGGTTCACTTACTTTGGAGGTCTATTTTTGCGTCGCAGGATAGCTTTGTTATTGAGTTTGTTTTTTCTACTGGGATTTCTGGGCGCACCGGCTTTTTCTAACCAATCGCCTTACCAGGTTCTTGTTATTCCGGTAAAGGGCGAAATAGAGCCGGGTTGGCTTCTCTTTTTGGAGCGCTCCCTACAGGAAGCTGAGGAAGACGGCGTTGATGCTGTTGTCCTGGATATGGATACCCCTGGGGGTTATGTTGATACTGCTCTGGAAGCTCGCCAGATGATGAACGATTACCCCAAGCCTATTTATGCCCATGTTAATCCTAACGCGCTTTCGGCAGGGGCTTTTTTAGCTCTGGCTGCCGATGGTTTTTATATGGCTCCTGGATCTACTATCGGTGCAGCAGAACCCAGAATCCTGGGACAGCAGGAACTCCCTGATGAAAAATTCCTTTCTTATTGGGAAGCAGAGATGCGTGGAGCAGCGGAAAATAACGAGAGAGACCCCCGCCTGGCATCGGCTATGGTGCGTCGGGAAATAGCTGTCGAAGGGGTGGTCTCTGAAGGAGAGCTGCTTACTCTCACTGCCGGGGAAGCGAACGAATTAAATTTTAGCGATGGAACCGTGGATTCCCTGGAGGAACTTTTGGATTCTCTCGGAATGGCGGGGGCTCAAATCACCAGAACGTCTCCTACTGCGTGGGAAAGTTTGAGTGGATGGCTCATAACTCCTACGATAGCTACTCTTATTCTTTCTCTGGCCTTTCTTTTCTTAATTTTGGAAGTTTTATCGGCCGGGTTTGGTGTTGCGGGTCTTTTAAGCATTTTCTTTTTTGGCCTTTATTTTGGGGGCCATTTTTTGACCGGGGTTAGCGGCTGGATTAGTATTTTTCTGTTTTTGTTTGGGGTCATTCTGATTCTGGTAGAAGCTTTTATGCCTGGTTTCGGAGTCTTTGGCCTTGGCGGCCTGGTTGCAGTTTCGGCTTCAATTGTGCTTTCTGCTGCTACGGCCGCTATGGGCCTGCGGATGCTCCTGGTTTCTTTCCTGGTCTCCGGGGTGGCCGGCTACATTTCCTTTAAATATTTTCAGCGTAGGGGAACACTGCGGCGTTTTATTTTGACGGATTCAGCCACTAAAGAAATGGGATACAGCTCTTTTGCGGAGCTTGGCGATTTGACGGGTAAGATCGGGAAGACCGTTACTCCCCTGCGCCCTTCCGGGATAGTTGAGATTGATGGTTCCCGCTACGATACGGTTAGTGAAGGTTCTTTTGTTGATAGCGGCGAATCAGTAAAGGTTGTTAAGGTAGAGGGTATGCGTGTAGTAGTAAGGCCTCTGGAAGCAGAAGAAAGCAGGTAAATTAACAAGAGCGAGATTAACTTTAACAAATCGAAAGGAGAATGACTTTGGAAGAATTATTGCCACTTTTGGTACTGTTGGTTCTTATTATCATCGTTTTTTCCGTTATTTTCAGCTTTATCCCGTTGAGGTTATGGATTGCGGCGCTTGCTGCAGGCGTTCGCATCGGCATTGTTACCCTGATCGGGATGAGATTGCGTAGGGTTGTACCCGCCAAAGTTGTTGAGCCCCTTATCAAGGCTACAAAGGCCGGGTTGGAGCTTAGTGTTAACAAGCTGGAAGGTCATTATTTGGCGGGGGGTAATGTAGACAGGGTGGTCGACGCACTTATTGCCGCCCAAAGGGCCAATATGGATCTGGGCTTCGAAAGAGCTGCTGCTATTGATCTGGCCGGCAGGGAAGTTTTAAAGGCTGTGCAGATGAGTGTTAACCCCAAAGTTATCGAGACCCCTGTGGTTGCTGCAGTAGCTGCTGATGGTATCGAAGTCAAAGCAAAGGCCAAGGTTACTGTCCGTGCCAATATAGAGCGTCTGGTAGGTGGTGCCGGTGAGGAAACGATCATTGCCCGGGTTGGCGAGGGTATTGTTACCACCATAGGTTCTTCTGTTACCCATAAAGAAGTATTGAAAGATCCTGATGCCATTTCTCATACAGTTTTAAATAAAGGACTTGATGCCGGCACAGCTTTTGAGATTCTTTCCATCGATATTGCGGATGTAGATGTGGGTAAAAACATTGGCGCTCAACTGCAGACAGACCAGGCAGAAGCCGATAAGCGTATTGCCCAAGCCAAAGCTGAGGAGCGGCGAGCTATGGCTGTGGCCAAGGAACAGGAAATGAAGGCAGCAGTACAAGAAATGCAGGCCAAAGTTGTGGAGGCAGAAGCCGAAGTTCCCAAAGCAATGGCTCAGGCTCTGCGAGAGGGCAATCTGGGGGTTATGGATTATTATAATATGCAGAATATCAACTCTGACACACAAATGCGGGAAAATATTTCTAAGATGGGCAAGCAAGAAGCTCCACACGATGAAAATAAGTAAGTTGCAAATAATCGATATTGTTCAGTTCCAATAATTATCATAAATATATGGAGGGGGAAAGGTGCTTTTACAGTGCCATTCTCCCTTTTTTGTTTGTGGTATGCTATAGTTAAATAACAAGACCTGGTTAAAGGGAAAGGACGGAAATGCATGGAATTAATAATCATCATGGTCATGGCGCTTATCTTGGTATTATGGAGAACATTCCAGTCCCCACAACCCTGCCCGGAATGCGGTGAGTATCTGGCCAGGTTCAGGGCTCCGCGTAGTATCAGGGAAACCATGTGGGGTAGTGTCGTTTGTGCTCATTGTGGCTGCGAAGTTAACTGGCGAGGCAAAAAAATGTCTTTCCTTTCTTATGCCGGGAAGCGAAAGCCTCCGCAATAATGAAAATTGAGTTATTAAAATACGTGATTAATTTTTTATACCGGGGTATCATATTTGAAAAGATTTGGGCGTAAGAAAAGTATGCAGTAATTCCAGGCTTTGGGGGAGTTGATAATATGTATTATAGAATTACAGGGAAAGAATGTTA
>SLJK01000059.1 GCA_007135125.1 Syntrophomonadaceae bacterium
CGCTTTCTTGAGCTCGCCATTAGTCTTAAAAGGCGTGTCTGGATAGTTACGGACAATGATGGGAAGACAATGGAACAGATGAGAGAACGTTTCACTAATTACCTGAAGGAGGAAGGCGTTTTGATTCATGCTTACTTTGACGGACACCAGGCCGTGATTGTATAATTAAATCACGAAAGGGTGTTGAAAATGGGTAATAACAATAACAGGTACGATGATGAATTCAAAGCAGGAGCTGTAAAACTGGTAACAGAAAAAGTATGATAACGCGCCGGCGGAAAATTTCTTTAGTTGCATGAAATGTGAATGTACGAAACGGTGTCCGAAAAAGAGAGAAAGGCTCACTGGTAGACAAGAAGAAGGGGATTTGCTTTTATGAAAGCTCAGTTGTATTTACATAAAACAGTAAGAAACCAGATCAAAAAACCCATTGAGTTATTTGCAGAAACATACACGAAAAAGATAACAGCCCTATTTGCAGAAATTGAGCAGGAGTCAAAGGTGATTGCAGAAAAAGATATAATGAGCTAGGAGAGTTTTTTAATCCTGATTTCCATGATGAAGCTGATTTTGCTGAAGCTACCTGGTGTTGATTTCGATTACATTTGTCGGTTAATTCCCACGAAAAGTGTCGGTTTATAAAAAATTACTTCAAGATAACACAAAAGGATAACTCAGCCAGCCGCTACCTGGCCGTGGCGTGTGGTTTGTTTTCCATAAGCAGGAATTGTCATAAAAATATCGAAAGGTGTAATATTGTGACATACGAGGAGTGCTGTGGCATGGAACCCGGAAACGACAAACACCGATCGTTAATTGAAAACCTACCCGACGTCTTTGCCTATTGCCAGAGGATATGTGTCTCCAAGCGGTGTTAATCTTGTTTCTATTCCTGCCTTTCCTGCCTTTACTGACATTCAAAGTGAGGGAGAAGAAAAAATGTAATAAAATTGATGGTAGGGCCGAGGCAAATAACACTTATTTTTTGTTAGCAAAAATACTACCTTTAATCCCTTCCCCAAAAGGAAATCCCACCTAATTCATATGACCTTTCCCGGCCGCACCGAAATATGGGTTTAAGGGATTTGAGCGTAATGTTCCTGCTGGGGCATCTTCCGGGAAACCTCACCTCCCAGGTTGTTCAGCTTAAGTGGCAGGTCCTCGTAACCACGTTCCAGGTGATGGATATCCTGAATCTCGGTTTTGCCTTCCGCCACCAGAGCCGCCAGCACCAGGGCTGCCGCTCCTCGCAAGTCAGTTGCTTGAACCCGATTTCCCCATAACTTTTTGCCCCCTCTAATACTAAGGCTTTGACCGTTTAACCAGGTATCAGCACCCATGCGGGTAAGGCCTTCCACATGTCTAAAACGGTTCTCAAAAACAGTTTCGCTTATTGTTGCCACCCCGCGAGCCTGAGTCATCAGGGAAGAAAAGGGGGGCTGGAGATCAGTAGGGAAACCCGGATAAGGCATGGTTTTAATATCCACCGCATTAAGAGAGGTAGGAGGGGTTACGGTTACTGTTCCGGGTTTAGACTCTACCACCTTAACGCCCGCCTCCTCTAACTTGGCTGTTAGCGGCTTTAAATGATTCATTAATACATTTTCAATGATAACCCCCTCTCCTGCTATGGCTGCTGCAATCATGAAAGTGCCGGCCTCGATGCGGTCGGGAATTACCCGGTAGCGAGCACCTTTTAGAGAGCTAACCCCTTTTATGCTTATGGTATATGTTCCCGCTCCGCTGATAATCGCGCCCATTGCCGTAAGTAATCCGGCCAGCTCAACCACTTCCGGTTCCCGGGCGGCATTTTCAATAATAGTTTCCCCTTCGGCCAGTGTGGCTGCCATCATAATGTTTTCCGTAGCACCTACACTGGGGAAATCCAGGTAGATGTGGTTACCACGCAAGCGGTCACTGCTGGCTTCCATGTATCCGTTTCCCAAACTAAATGTAACTCCCATTGCCGATAAACCCTTCCAGTGAAGATCTACGGGGCGGCTACCTATGGAACACCCGCCCGGTAAATATATTTTTGCCCTGCCAAAACGTGCCAAAAGAGGTCCTAACAATAAAATGGAGGCTCTTATTTGATTGATGAGCGAATGCGAAGCTGAAAAACGATTGACTGTTGAAGCATCCAGGTACAGGCTGTGTTTTTGGCACCTCACCCCCATCCCTATTTCAGATACGATCTCTTTCATGATGCCAACATCCAGGAGGCAGGGGACATCTTCAACAACAACGGGGTCATCGGTTAACAGCGAAGCGGCAATTAAGGGTAAGGTAATATTTTTAGAGCCGCTAATCCTTACCCTGCCTCGAAGGGTGCGCTTTCCTTCAACAATCAATGATTCCATGGTGTCTGGCTCCTATCTCTTTTTTTGAACTAAATCTTTCAATATCTCTATTATTCTTAGAATTACTAAAAATTTAGAGTCTTTGTCTTCAAATCTTTAAGTGGAAAAATCTTTTACAGCGGCAGCAGTAACTGTCTCTTACAATCTGGTGGTAGGCATACCCATCCATCATGTTTTCCTTCAGCAAGCGGTATTTATCTTTACTCTTTTTCATTTCTTGACACCACGCTTCTTACATCAGCCTCCGTGGCCTGTCTGTGCTGGTAATAGATATTCTGCAGGACAGGGAAAAGGGCCAGGGAAGCTTTGGCCACAATCAACAGCAACCCGATTAAGGGAAGAAGTTTTAGCCTTTTTTCCCTGGCCTTTTCCTTTTTATCCACACTCATTCACTCTTATAGTCTTATTTTTTCTTTACGTAAAGCAGTACTCCGGCACCTGCTATCAGTCCACCGAAAAGCTGCATTAATAGCGTCATACCACCCGTTCTGGGAAGTTCTGACTCTTTTTCCGGGTCAATAGTCAGCTCAGGTTCGAGGTCTACTTCTTCGACTTCTTCAAACGTGTTAGTAACAGTAACTGCCGCGGTCTCATCGGCTTCTACTTCCACCGGTGATTCAGCAACTACAATATCCCAGTCAGCACCCAGATTCTCCTCGGTTACCGTATATATGCCGGGCATAAGGTTTTCCCAGGTGAACGATTCGCCGTCGACAAAGGTCCTTGTGGCCATGAAACCTTCCGGTCCGGTAACCGTGATCTGAAAGTCTGGCAGTTCCATATCTCCGGTATCACCGGTCACTACCTTGTCCACCGTTAATGAACCGTAATCAGGGTCGGGGTCTACCAACTCTATCCAGATATTGCTTACTGTATGGGTGTAGTCATCATCTGGAGCCTCGAAATTGTCACCGGTTCCGTCGACAAACCACTCTTCCTCGTTTTCCAGCCCGGATTCTTCGACTCTGTAGCTGTCGCCGGGGGAGATTTCAAAGGAATCGGTTTCTTCACCTGGTCCGATGGAAGCAACAACTTCACCATCTACAAACGCTTCGACGGTCCACTCTTCAGGCTCTACAACATCTTCACCCAGTTCCCATTCTTTTTCTAAAGCGATCTCTATATCTGGGTCTACTATCGGGGTGGGATCGTCTTCTTCAAACGTGTTAGTAACAGTAACTGCCGCAGTCTCATCGGCTTCTACTTCCACCGGTGATTCAGCAACTACAACATCCCAGTCAGCACCCAAATTTTCCTCGGTTACCGTATACTCCCCTGGTAGCAGATCCTCCCAGGTATAGGATTCACCATCCTCAAAGGTCCTGGTAGCGGTAAAACCTTCCGGTCCGGTAACTGTGATCTCAAAGTCCGGCAGTTCCATATCTCCGGTATCACCGGTCACTACCTTGTCCACCGTTAATGAACCGTAATCAGGGTCGAGGTCGGGGTCTGTTTCTTCGTCTTCGGGCAAGCAAAAATCATTGGTGATGATATTGGTATCTAATGTGACCGCACCATTCCGCGCCAACAACTGCCCTTGTACTTCTGCGCCGGTCGTCACTGTTATGGATTCCATTGCCAGGATATGTCCCACGAAATTAGAGTTAGTTCCCAGGGTTGCAGAGCTTCCGACTTGCCAAAAGACGCGGCAGGGTTGGGCATCATTGATGAGTACGATCTCACTGTCTGACGCCGTGGTTAGCGTTGAGCCCGCCTGAAAAATGAAAACAGCATTGGGGTCGCCTTGAGCATCGAGTGTTAGCGTACCCGTAATTCCGATGCTGGAAGCTGATGTATAAACACCGGGAGTCAAGGTTCTTCCACCAAGGTCAGCGGCAATGGTTTCGTCACTCTCTCTTCCGGCAGCGTCGTTATATGCGGTTACCAGATCAACCTTGGCTTGTTCTGCAACCGCATCGTCAATGTATATATCCCCATTTTCGATGGTTACATCTTCACTACCCGTAAAAGCAGTACCCGGATGCAAGCCGACATCTCCTCCGGCACTTCCACCGATCCAGGTTGTTCCGGTATTGGTGATTTCTGAACCGGCCAAAACCCCAAAACTGGAGGCTGTTCCGAGGTTCACCGTTGATTGGGCTGCAATACCCTCTGAAGGCATCGCAGGCACTGCCAATGCTATAACCAGCAATAGCGCCAGTAGTACTGGTATAAATTGTGCCTTCTGAATTTTTTTCATAAATTATCATCCCTCCATACCTTTTAATGGTGACAATGAGTTTCTATCCAAACCTCTCTAAAACTACATGGTATTCTTTTTAGACAATGCCGAGAAATACAAGAATAACATAAACAACAACGACCAGACCAACCAAGTATATTATTGAACGCATAATACTTATCGCTTCCTTTATCCAATTATGTTTTCGAAAACATGGAGCCCTCGGTAATTTCAACCATTCTGCACATCGTATTCCCCAGTTCCGCTTACATTCTATTGTTCACTTAATTCCGCCCTCTGCCACCGTTTAAGTGCCAAAAACCAGACTTTCCCAAGTGTAGAAATCACCCCCTGGTGTCCATCAAAGTAAGCATGAATCATTCTTCTTGCCGGTGTTTCTCTTTTCTCACCTGTTGATTATTTCTAGTATCGGCAGTTTGTTCTGTAGTTGTGTGATCCGTAGTAGTGCGATCCGTCGCGGTGTATTCTTCCCTGCGTACGGTTCTCTTAGCAAAAATAGACTGGATTAGCCAAGATACTATAAAAAGTACCACTAAGCCGATCAGGGTTGCCGGTTCAAAAACGCCTCTTGCCCAGTCAATATTCGTAAAGATTCCGCTGAAAATACCAACGTAGGGCTCGGTAACGCTGTAGATAAGATCCACAAACTGATTATCGGGGTTTGCCCCGAAGAGCAAAAACACAAATCTGAAAAGCAGAATAATCCCTGCTAAAGAAAAAATAATGTTGATGATCCGTCTTAAGGTATCCGTTGACGGTTCCGTCTCTTTTACTTCCCGTGTTTTTCTAAATTCCCCCATGATAAAACCTCCTTGTTCAATTTTATTCCATTTATGAAGGGTTATTTACAAATCTTCTTTAATTCTTAGTTAAACACGCTTCGTTCATACTCAGCACAAACTTTTCTTATAATTACCCTGCAAAAAGTTTTTAGAGTTCAAAAAACTTGCCATTATAATATAACTTCTCCATTCCGGGTTGTGACCGGCGTGCTTGTCATGGCTGCTGTGATCCTTAGACCCATACCTCTTTTCATCTGAGCTATCTATATGACCGTTGTGCACGGCATTATCACATTCCATATGTCAGGGCAAGCCTTGTATGTCAAACAAGAAGCCTCATTGCTTCAGTGTGAGACAGCTCACTTAAACCTGAGCAATCTTACGGTATGGTATAGCACTGCTTTTTTCGCTATTGGATAGTTCACTATGCAGGTTCCGCAGACCTCTGTGGAGGAGCAGCTTAACTGCACCCTCTGATTTGTTCAGGATACAGGCTATCTCTTTTATTTTTAAATCCCCGGTGTAACGGAGCAGTAAGGCATCCTGCTGGTTCTGAGGCAAAGATGCTACTATGTTTAGCAGCTCAGCTCTTGATTCTTTTGCGGTAACAATGTCTTCCACGGTTTCAGGGTCCGGCCGTTCTGTATCGTTATCGTAATTGTATAAGATTTCACGACTGTTTTTGCGGTAGTAGCTAATCACAGTGTTTCGGGCGATGGTGAAAAGCCATGCCTGGAAAAAGCCATTTTTGTATTTGCTGATGTTTTTCAAGGCTTTTAAAAAAGTATCCGAAACGATGTCTTCAGCGACGTGGGTATTGCGGACTTTATAAAAGACGTAGTTATATATCTTTGGCAGGTAGTAGTTATAATGATGTACGAAATACTGCGGATCTGATTGGGGTTTCGCGATTATTTCGTGTTCGTTTTCCATAATGGTGTACCCTTCTTTAAAATAACTATACCTTACTGGTCAGCAACCTCACACTTGAGGGGCCTCTACGATGAGCTTTTGCGTAAAGGCTAACTTTTTTATGCCGCGCTGTTCCGTCTTAGTTATGGGCCAGCACAACACTGCTTTTGTCTTGCATCTACATCTTAGCAAAGGGAGTGCTTAGAAATCTATTAGCAATATTCCCATTTTATTGATTTTTTTAATCCAAAAAGGCCCCTGTAATATGAGGCTTTTTGAGAACATGCCGGGTATCTTGTGAAAGATATGTTAGTGTTTAACCAAGCCGATAAGCCAGAGAATTCGTAACATCTAAAAAGAATGCACACCCTTAAGAATATACCCAATAAAATGGATAATAAAAATCCCATATGCGATTCTAATTATGGTTTGAATTTGTCCTACATCTTAAAAATAATTTGTATAGGCATTATTCCTTCAATACAATGGTTTACTAATATTGAGGGTAAGTAATGAGGTGCTGTACAGCGGTTGTTTTGCTCTCCTCCAGCATCCTTATAAATGTGCCAACCGTGAGAGTATAGGGATTTTTATCAAGGTATTGGAGGAGGGTTTTTACGTGAACAAGGAAGAGCGTGAATGACTTAGGAAAGACTGGGAAGCCAGGATAGCTGATTTTAAGGACAGCTAAATCATCACAATGGCTGCCCGTAGAATAGGTAAATGTTTTCTGGCTGTACTACAAGCATCTGGAACGTGGTTAACCATGTGCAGTATGTCTACGCCTGCCGCCGCTGTGACCGGGAAGAAACCCGGCTGATTATTGAAAAAGCTAAAGAATAGCAAGAAAATATTTTCCTCATTTCCTCATTTCCTACAGCTCCAGCTGGCTGTATTGATTGAAAAATGTTTTATAACCGAACTGAAGCAGCATAAAAATAGTCAAAGAAACACTGCCCACAATGCCCAGCATAATGGCAATCTGGTAATCAATGGCTACAAGGGGGGATACTCCGGAAAGGATCTGCCCCACCATCATCCCCGGAAGGAAGACGATCCCCATCCCCACCATGGAATTAATGGAAGGCATAATCGCCGCATTAAAGGCATCGCTTATTATCGTTTTAGAGGCGTGGTACGGGGTGGCCCCCAACATCAGGGCTCCTTCCACCCACTCCCTGCCTGCCATCATGCTGTTAATCATTCTTTCTGCTCCCAGGGCGATCCCCGTCATAGAATTTCCTATAATCATACCGGTAATGGGGATAAAATAGCGGGCTTCGTACCATGGATTTACGTTGATGACAACAACCAAAAAGAAAAGGATTGGAATGCCGGTGCCCAGCAGCATGGAGCTGGCGATTACGCGGCGCAGCCTCGCGTTAACTTTAACCTTGATGCGCTGATAGATGTTATAGATGGCAAACACTTCCATCAGGGCAAAGATGCCAAGGGAGATAAACAGATGATTGGCCTGAAAAACAGCCACCAGGATATAGCCCATCAGTATTAATTGTAATGTCATTCTTATGGTGGCCAGAACTATTTCTTTTTCCCGTTTTACTCCCAGCCGCCAGGTTATAAGTAATAGCAAAACTAGGAACAAATAGCCGGCCAGCAAGCGCCACAGCTCAATTTCCACTATGTTTGGCATAATGCTCCCTCCCCACCGTTTGGGAAACTCTGCCTTTTTCCAGGGTAATAACCAGGTCACCGTATTTATGGGCCACTTCCCAGGAATGGGTGATCAAAACTAGTGTTTTGCCCTTCTCCCTGGCAAAAGAAACCACCGTATCCATGACCATATTTTCCGTGCTGTCATCCAGGGCAGATGTAGGTTCGTCAAGGAGTAATACCTCCGGTTCCATTAGCATGATTCTGCAGATGGCAAGACGCTGTTTTTCACCTCCCGAGAGTTCTGTTGAATTATCTCCAAGGTCTTTGTCCAGCTTCATCCTCATTAAAACATTGATCATTTGCTCATTGTCAGCAAGAGGTTTACACCCAAACTGAAGTCCCGCCAGCAAGTTGTCTTTAATTGTTCCAGGAAAGATGAGAGGCGTTTGAGAAATCATGACTACTTCCCGCCTTAACTCCACCGGATCCAGTGCAGTAATGCTTTCCCCTTTATAACGCACCTCACCCCTGTCACAACTGAGCAAATGATTCAGTAATTTTAAGAGGGTAGTTTTGCCGCTGCCACTTTCTCCGACAATGCAGGTAGTTTGCAAGGCTGGAATGGTCAAAGCATCAATTTCCAAAATATTTTTATAGCCTGCATTTATCAAGGTAAACAAACTTGACAACTACTATTCACCTCACTCTGTAAGCTCTTTCACAAGTTCCAGGGCCTTGCAGCGGGCCTCGTCCAGCACTGCTGCCCCGACAGGTGTAATGCTGTAGTACTTGCGAATTCTTCCCCCTACGTTTTGCTCCTGTTTTTTCAGCAGTCCCTTCCTGTGCATCTCATGCAGCAGTGGATATAATGTACCGGCGCTGACCTCATAGCCATGACGTTTCAGCTCTTCGATCATCCAGCTGCCGAAAACAGGGCCTTTGCTTGTGTGGTAGAGGATGTGCACCTGAATAAAGCCAAGAAAAAGCTTTCTTAGTATCTTTTCTTCCAAAATTGACACTCCCATAACATATCTATTAACGATATCGTTATATGATACTATAATTTATAATTTATAATTTTAATTTTGTCAACTATACTGCAGGAAAAAACTTGATGACCTTCGTGGAAGTGCTGGATGAGTTTGATGGGTATTTTGACATATTGAAACGGTGTTTCTACAAATAGGAGGAATAAGGAGCTGGCGAAGAAGGTACAAGCAAAGGGTTGGAAATAATTGACGACTTAACCAGGCTGGCAGCCGATGATGGAGCGAGCTTTATCGCGAATCGATGGTGCGGTAGCTTTGACCATTGGTTCGGGACCTGTGTATTGGGAGTATGGCTGTAGAGAAAAATCAGTCTATGAAGAAAGGGGTTTAATTTTTTTTAAAACAAATTAATACACAAATTTTGATGCAATACGGACGCCCTTACAATAAGGGCTTTTCGCGTTTTTAGGGGCAAAATGGGCGGCAGAAAAGGGCTGAATTTTACCCCAAACCCTTTAATTAAGCCAAATGTTCGGCTATACAAATAAACACAGAAAATATGTTATTAAATATGAGAATATTGCTAATAGTTTTCTAAGCATATCTTTTGATAATATGTAGTAGCAAGATAAAAGCAGTGTTGTGCCGGCCCATAACTAAGACGGAACAGCGCGGCATAAAAAGATAGCCTTTACGCAGATGCTGCTCGCAGAAGCTCCTCAAGTGTGAGGTTGCTGACCAGTAAGGTATAGTCATTTTAAAGAAGGGTACACCATTATGGAAAACGAACATGAAATAATCGCGAAATCCCAATCAGACCCTCAGTATTTCGTGCGTCATTATAACTACTACCTGCCACAGATATATAGCTATGTCTTTTATAAAGTCCGCAATACCCACGTTGCAGAAGATATCGTTTCGGATATTTTTTATAAAGCCTTGAAAAACATCAGCGAATACAAAAACAAAGGCTTTTTCCGGGCATGGCTCTTCACCATCGCCCGAAATACTGTGATCAGCTACTACCGCAAAAACAGTCGCGAAATATTATACAGTTACGATAACGATACAGACTATCCGGACCCTGTAACTGTGGAAGACATCGTTACCGCAAAAGAATCAAGTGCTGAGCTGCTGAACATACTAGCATCTTTGCCTTCGAATCAGCAGGATGCCTTACTGCTCCGTTACACCCGGGATTTAAAGATAAAAGAGATAGCCTACATCCTGAATAAATCAGAGGGTGCAGTTAAGTCGCTTCTCCATAGAGGTCTGCGGAACCTGCATAGTGAACTATCCAATAGCGAAAAAAGCAGTGCTATACCAGACCGTAAGATTGCACAGCTTTAAGTGAGCTGCCTCACACTGAAGCAATGGCGAATTTTATATTATAAATCAAAAAAATGAGAATATTGCTAATAGTTTTCTAAGCATATCTTTTGATAATATATAGTAGCAAGACAAAAGCAGTGTTGTGCCGGCCCATAACAAAGACGGAACGGCGCGGCATAAAAAGATAGCCTTTACGCAAAAGCTCATCGTAGAAGCCCCTCATGTGTTTGAAACGGGGAAAAATGTGGAGGGAATGAATTAAATTGACTTTCGGTACACGTTCACTTTTATTAATCTTATTGATCATTATGATGCCCTTGATCCTGTTGCTTTACCAGGAAGTGGAGCAAAATGCTTATTTTATGCAACATAGGGTAGAGAGCGCCGAAAGCCCTTTGCTGGAAGGTGTAGACAATGCTGAAAGCCCTTTTCTGGGTGTGTTTGTAAAAGATCCCGTGATGAATCTGCTCGGAAAAAGTTTTGATGAAATAAAGCAGGAACTGGGAGAGCCAGACAAGGAGGGGTATAGCAGATGGCTGGGACCGCATTATTATATTCTTTACGAGCAGGAGAAAGGAGTTGTGCGGTTTTGTTCTCCGGAACCCGTAGAAAATGGAATTGCAGTTAGCATTATTTTGGGACCAGGCCAAGAAATTTTAGGCGCAGAGGTGGGGATGCTTTTCTCAGAGATAAAAGAAATTTTGGGAGAACCCGCCTACGGTCCTGAGCTTGGCATGGACAACCTTTATTATATGGATTACTTTTTTGGAGAAATGAGTGATCAAGTGCCAGAGGTTTTTATAAGCTTTTCCGCTGCTTGTATTGACTGCCCTACTCAAGATGTTTTTATTAAATGGGAAGCATTTGAGTATAGGCCAGGTGGAACTATTGCAGGCGGCGATATAACTAAACGTTAAGGAGGGATTTAGATGACCAAGCAAGTCGTTAACAGGAAAGGTATTTCAAAATCTAAGCACAGGCCCGAAATTGTTAAGGGGCTTCATTCGAGTATGTGCAAGAATAACGTAGGAATGGGGTTATCCCAATGACTTTGGAAAACTTTAAAGACGCTAACTTTGATAACGAAGATGATAGCTCTATGAAAATATTTGAAAAATCGAATTTTAGAGACAGAGCAGAAGACAATAAAGACGTTATCCTTAACAGCGATGATTCCGATATAAAAATATTTTTCATCAAGTAGCTGTCCTGGTCAAAAAGGAATATATCAAACTTACGGTATTATTGTTCAGCAAAGGGAATCATTAAACAGCGACCAAAAAATAAAATATACTTATCTCTTGTTCTTGGAGGGTCACAAAGGTTAACATTTTTTCAAGAAGTTTTCGGGAGTACAATTGAGTAGAGGAGGCGATAAGTATTATGCGTTCCATAATATACTTGGTTGGGCTGGTCGTCGTTATTTATGTTATTCTTAGGCTTCTTGGCATTGTCTAAAAAGAATACCATGTAGCGGGAATAAGGTGACATACAACCCGGGGTTTGAGAAACGCTGGAGAGATTGTAGTGAACTGTAATCATAACAAGTCGGCGCGTAACAAGATGCTATTTATACCATTACTGCTAATGCTGTTGTTAGTAGCAATGATGGTAACATCCTTATGGGAAGTATGGTAAATCAACACACAGTGGAGCTGGGAACGCAAAAAACTTTGGAGTTTTGGCCGGTTTGGCTATCACCAATACCGGGGGGTTAACGGTACTCTTACTCTTGATGGCCAGAACAACCACAATGCCGTCTTCATTTTTCAAGTAGGCTCAACGCTTACCATAGGAGAAGGCAGCAATGTCGTGCTTATCAATGGTGCTCAACCCTGTCGGGTTTTTTGGCAGATCGGAAGTTCTGCCACCCTGGGCGTAAACTCTGATTTCGTGGGGCACATTTTGGCATTAACAAGTATCACAGCAAGTAACGGTGCAGAAGTGGAAGGACAGTAGTTGGCAAGAGAGGGAGCCGTCACGCTAAAAATAATACGATTATAAATGATGTTTGTTTATCAGCTTTATCAACTGGCTCCCTGGCTATCGCAGGAAATAAGAAAACTAAAATATAAATTAATGGGCAAGTAAAGTCAGGCTCGCTATTTATTATAGTGAGCCTGACTTTACTGTTAAAGGAATTGGATATTGGATAGTATCGAAGCTTCTTTTGCTCTAAGACCCGATATCGTTGACTTGGAGTGCAGCGGTCTTTAGCATGAAGATATTGACGTTTTTTCCCTGTAGTTTAAAAAAATCTATTTAAGAAGCAGGAATAAAAAGTAATATGCTCGTATATATACGTAAAATGGTTTTATAAAGATAATATTGTAGACCTCTCAGAAAATCCTGGGAAATACTAATTATTCTCTGGATAACAGTAAAAGGGACAAAAAAAATGATTGATAAGGAAAAACTTGTAAAACAAGATAAGGGATTTTTGACCAAGGAGCAATTCAGCGCAACAAAAGCAGAGACGCCGGATGCAGACTTTCCCATTATCGGTATCGGCGCTTCAGCCGGAGGATTGGAGGCCCTGGAGCTTTTATTGGGGAATGTTCCGGAAAAAAGTGGTATGGCTTATATCGTGGTTCAGCACCTGGACCCGACGCGGGAAGGTGCCATGGTGGAGTTGCTTGAACGTGTTACCCCCATGTCGGTTTTTCAGGCCCAGGAACAAACTGCAGTCCAGCCGGATTGCGTCTATATTATCCCGCCAAACAAGGACATGTCTCTCTTCCACGGCAAGCTGCACCTTTTCGAGCCGGTAGCGCCGCGCGGTCTTCGTTTGCCCATTGATTACTTATTTCGCTCCATGGCCGAAGATCGGAGGGAGCGAGCCATCGCAGTTATCCTCTCAGGAATGGGGACAGACGGTACGTTGGGCCTCAAGGCCATTAAGGAAAAAGGAGGCGTGGTCTTAGTCCAAGAACCAGCCTCGGCAAAATTCGACAGCATGCCCCAAAGCGCTATCAAGACGGGCTTAGTCGACATGGTGGCCCCGGCGGAGGAGCTGATCTTTAAAGCAATTGCTTATCTTAAACATAAGCCCCTGATCGTTGAGTCAGAGCATGGCCTGGCAGACAAAGACAACAACACTATTGAAAAAATTGTCAACCTGCTGCGCTCACAAACGGGCCACGATTTTTCCCTCTACAAGAAAACCACTGTCCTTCGCCGTGTTGAGCGACGGTTGGGTGTCCACCAGATTGACGATCTTGCAACCTATATCCGCTTCCTGCAGGAAAACCCCCAGGAACTGCAGGTGCTGTTCAAGGAGCTCTTGATCGGTGTGACCAGCTTTTTCCGCGATCCGGAGGCGTGGGAGCAATTGAAAGAACAGGTAATTTCGGAGCTATTTACCACGCGCACGCCTGATCAAACGCTGCGGGCGTGGGTGCCCGGTTGCTCGACAGGTGAGGAAGCTTATTCACTGGCCATTGTTTTTAAAGAGGCGCTGGAATATACCAAGCCAACCGCCAACTTCTCGCTTCAGATTTTTGCCACCGACCTTGACCGGGACGCCGTTGAAAAGGCCCGCACGGGTTTTTATACAGACAACATTGCTGCAGATGTTTCCCCGGAACGGTTGCGCCGCTTTTTCATTAAGGACGAAGGCGGTTACCGGGTAGGGAAAGAGATTCGTGATACGGTAGTTTTTGCCCCCCAGAATATTATCATGGATCCACCTTTCACCAAGATCGATATCATAAGCTGCCGCAACCTGCTCATCTACCTGACTCAAGAGTTGCAAAAAAAGCTTTTGGCTCTCTTTCACCACAGCTTAAATCAAGACGGGTTCCTGTTTTTGGGCAGCGCGGAAACAATCGGCGGTTTAACCGATCTTTTCGAGTCCTTGAAGGGGAAAACCCGGCTCTACAGGCGAATTGAATCCACGCAGCATAAAGAGCTATACCAATTCCCCTCACCTGGGTTCCGTTCTCCACCCGGTAAGCAGGGTGTTGATAAAGCTTTGCCCAGGGAGTGGACGCATTCCCTGAGCTTGGAAAATTTGGCCAACCAGTTGATCCTGCAGCGCTACTCTCCTGCCGCCGTGCTGGTCAACGAAGAGGGAGATGTTCTCTATACCAGTGGACGGGTTGGCAGATACCTGGAGCCGGTAGCCGGCAAGGCTAACTGGAACATTTTTGTTATGACCCATGAAAGCCTGAGCTACAAGCTTAGCAGTTCCTTTCAGAAAGCAGTCAGTCAAAATAGCACCATAGCACTGAAAAACGTGGAGATAGGAACCGAGGCTGAGAAACAGGTAGTAGACATTACCATCGAGCCGCTTAAAGAGCCTGAAAAGTTGCGGAATCTGGTTATGATTGTCTTTACAGAGATAAGAGCACCTGTGAAAACGAAAGAAACGGGCAAAACCAGTCCCCCCCCTGCCCATAAAAATCGTGTAGCGGAACTGGAGTTAGAGCTGCAGCAATCTCTCCAGGAGCTGCAGAGTGCTCGCCAAGAGATGCAATCCTCTCAGGAAGAGCTCTTATCAGCCTACGAGGAATTGCAATCCACCAACGAGGAACTGCAGTCCTCCAACGAGGAAATGACCACGTCCAAGGAAGAGCTGCAGTCGTTAAACGAAGAATTGCAGACGGTTAACTACGAACTGCAAACGAAAGTAGATGAATTGTCTCGAGCAAATAACGACATGAAAAATCTGCTTGAAAGTACTGATATTGCCACCTTATTTGTGGATAATGCTCTTCGTGTGCGGCGTTTTACCGCCCGGACAGCCAAAATCTTCAAGCTGATACCGGGTGATGTGGGGCGGCCAATCACTGACATTGTATCTATCCTGGACTACCCCGAACTGGCCACAGATGCCGAAGAAGTGCTGCGGACGCTGGTATTTGTGGAAAAAGAGGTCACTACCAGCAACGGGAGCTGGTGCACGGTACGTATCATGCCTTATCGCACGCTTGAAAATAAAATTGACGGTTTAGTCCTTACCTTTACAGACATCACTGCCTCTAAAGAACTGGAAGCCGCTTTGCGACAAACCCA
>SLJK01000018.1 GCA_007135125.1 Syntrophomonadaceae bacterium
CCACGGGCCTCCTGCTCCGACCCCTCCTCAGGTTCTCCCATCCGAGCCCCGCATTGCTGGCAAAACGCAGCTTCCGGTGCGACTTCTGCTTGACAGTTTGGGCAGTTCATATTCTCTCCTCCTTCTTTAAATTATAAATAACTTTATTAGTCCCTTAGCTCCATATTAAACACGACCCATCACGGCACATAAGATCTGGTGGCCTGCAGGTCCCCCCTTTCTTTGTAAACGGTAGTAATTTTCCTCCAGCGGAAGGATTTTTGAAATATATGTAGAATCTACAATATAATCAAGTGTAATTGAAACACATACTATAACAATCACTGTTTGAGGAGGCCTTCACCTCCGGCACAATGTCTTTTAGCCCCCGGGCATATAACGGCTTACCTGTAATATAACGGCAGGCAAGCCGTTATATGTCTGGTGAGATTCATCTCTCTCTGCTGCCATTATCCTGCGTGCCGACACAAGCAACAGTGAGTTCGAGGTGATATAAAGTATGATTGTAAAATCCCAACAACACGTCAAAGTAAGGCACAATCAAAGCGGGAATACCGCAGAGGCATCTGTATTAGAAGCAGGCGACAAAGAATTTTCTCTGTTCCTGTTATCCGCCCTTGATATTTTCCCCGGCGATGAAATAGAGCTGGAATTCGTAAGGTGTAGCAATGTCTCTTATATTATCCGGGGGGACGTCCTGGAGACCGATGGCAATAAGGTACACGTCCTGCAAGACAAACCCGCGGTGTGTCGCAAACAGCAAAGGCGGTCCGCCCGCATAATTGCCAACGCCAGAGTCGAATTCGTCCTCCTGCCGGATAAAGACCCTATCACTTTCCAGGAAGGTCTGATCCAGGACATTTCCAGGGAAGGGATCCTTCTTTCCGCACAAAGGCCTCTGGAGCTCGGCAGCAAGCTTTACTTAATGTTCGAGGTCACCCCGGATAGCGAAAAAACCTTTACCGCGGGTATCAATGGCAAAGTGGTCAGAAAAGAAGATAATAATTGCTACGGAATCGAATTCGAAAAACCGCTGCCCTTCCCGGTGGATTAAGAAGGTCATCGTCAGCCCTATCGGGCAAGAAGACCTCCGTCAGCCGGTAACATCAGACCACTCTGTTTTTGTTTCGTCTCTTTATCGTCCATATGTGCGCTAATTCTACATTTTTGCTTCGCCAATTCTTCCCTATCTTCAAAAAATATACAGATAATAGAGGGAACTTTTGTTTAATTTCGACAATGTTTTTTGTAATTCCTTCCTGCCCCTGCATTTTTCTACAAACCAAAGCAGATCAATAATTCATTTCGGGCATTGCTGCCCTGTATGAATGCAAAGAGCCGCTCCGACATAGATCGAATCTCGACCAAACTCAACCCAAAGTGAACATTTTTTTCGGGCGCCCAAGCTGCCGGATAGGCTACTTTTCCCAAAGCGGAAGCCCCGTTTCCCCGTCATAGCCTCGAACCAGTTCTGGGCCTGCGAGCTCTTCCAGCACCGCCTCACCGGCAAATATAATGGTCCCGGGCAGAAGGTGTCCTCCCACCGTAAGCCCATAGGAATTGCCCAGGGTTAGGTGCATGTGCGCCTTATGGACCCCGTCTCTCATGCTCAGATTGCCCGTGCAGTGCAGAATCTCCAGGGGCTCATCAAACTCCAGGGAGCTGTATTCTCTATTGTGTTGGTCATAAAAGCCCACCACCGCTTTTTTTACCGCACCGATGACTACTCCTTGGCCGACTTTTATTCCCTGTTCTGCGGCAAACGCTTCCAGCGTCTGCAGCAGATCTGCCTCAAAAGGCAGCCTGGCCACCCATTTCCGACCCGGCAGGTATTCGTGCTGTAGATACATGATTCCTCCCATCCTTCCCAAACTATACTCAATAATAAATCCTTACCATACTTATCCACCTAATGCCCATGGTGAAGATAAGCTGCAGTGCTAACTGTTTCTCAACATGCCTGCTCACCCCCCACTGGAAAGCAAACCAAATCTGTCATGAGGTTATAACGGCTCCACGACCTCTGCCCTGTCATTGCGGGGGGAATTCACTATTGCCGATACCTCGTAACATTCCATGAATTGAGGCGGGTATGGCTGCAGAAGCTCCTTCAGAGCAGGAAGTTCTGTGCGGGGATCGAGCCAGGCCGCTTCCGCTTCCCTGGCAAGGATAACAGGCATGCGGTCATGCACAGGTTCTACCAGCTTGTTGGCAAGTGTAGTGATGATGGCGCAGGACTTGATAGTCTCACCACGGGGGGAACTCCACTCGTCCCACAACCCGGCAAAAGCAAACAACTCACCGTTATGGAGGGTTATGCGGTAAGGCCTCTTTCGTCCCTCTTCCTTCTTCCACTCGTAGAAGCCGTCTGCCGGAATCAGGCAGCGCCTCCTGGCAAAACTCTCCTTGAAGCTTGCCTTCTTCTCCACAGTCTCTGCCCTGGCATTGATCATCTTCTTAGAAGCATCGGCATCCCCGGCCCAAAAGGGTATCAGCCCCCACCTTAAAAGCTGAGCCCGGTAACGTTCCTGTTCCCCTCCCCCACCGATAATGGCCAGAATCTCCTGCGAAGGAGCGATATTATAACTGGGCACCAGGCTTTCCGGTAAATTGATGTTGAACCGCACCTCAAGACCAAACATATCAAACAGTGAAAACCTTCCGCACATGCTTTTGATATCCTCCCCGCTTTGCTTTATCAAAACCATTATACAACAAAAAAATGCTGTTGCCCCCCCGTTGCCTCAATATTAAATCTGTTACAATTTTGCTTCAACATTTTTGCAAGCTTGCTTTTTTAAAATAAGAACAAATTAGAAAGCATAAAAACGGTCTTTCCTGTGCTATAATCTAACAAGACGTTTATATATTAAATAGCACGCGCTAAAATAGGAGAGGTGAAATTATGTCAAGAAGTAACTGGTGGATCGGTGCGGTGCTTATTGTGCTGGGTGTCCTGGTGCTGCTGAACAACCTGGGAGTGACGGAGATCGGTATAGGAACGCTTTTGCGCACCTACTGGCCGCTGCTGCTGGTGCTGTGGGGAGTAAATGTGCTGGCTGCGGGGGGCAGAAGCAGCGGCAACCTGCTCTCGGGCGGGGTGCTGCTGGTTGTCGGCGGGATGCTGCTGGGCCGAAACCTGGGTGCTCTGGAATTCAGCATGTCCCAATTCTGGCAGTTTTTCTGGCCGGCGATACTTATCCTGGCCGGGATCAGTCTGCTGCGGGGTCCCCTCTCCGGGGGGAAAAATAACTTCGCCTTTCTGGGCGGGGTGGACAGAACCAAGGGCAAGTGGAAGCTGGAAGACGGAAACTACTGGGCCTTCATGGGAGGCATAGCCCTGGATCTGCGCCGCGCGGAGATGGAAGAAAGGGAATACCTGTTGAGTTGTACCGCCGTAATGGGAGGCATCGAGATCATCGTGCCGCCTAATTTGACCGTGGTCTGCGACGGTACCGTTATCCTGGGAGGTATTGAGTTCCTGGGGGAAGGCAGCGGTGGGATCGTGGGATCCTCCTCCGCCAGGCAGGAAACAGAAGTGCCCGGTGGTCCGGTAGTTAAGATATACGGGAGGGCGTTCATGGGAGGAATCGAGGTTGCTGTAAAAGAGTAAATACCCCGGTGATGATAAACACACTGCCTGAGGTTATGCAAGACAGATTGGCATATTGATTATTAAATTCAGAGCAACTGCAAAGGAGGGAAAGACCATGTCCAAAATTACCGTGGCCGTTAGCGGCGCCTGCGGCCGTATGGGAAAGGAAGTATGCCGCGCCGTGCTGGAAGACGAGCAGCTGGAACTGGTGGCCGCACTGGACGTGACAGAAAAAGACCGGGATATAGGACTTATACTGGATAATAAAGAGCTGGGTCTGCCCGTGGAAGTGCTCTCGAAAGACTCCTTACAGCGCAAAAGTCCCCAGGTGATGGTGGATTTTTCCACCCCTTTAAGCGTGTTCTCCAATACAGAGCTGGCCATCAGCTGTGGGATCCGTCCCGTGGTGGGAACCACGGGGCTGAGTGCCGCAGACCTTGAGAACTTGGGCGTGTTATTGAACAAAGCGGGGCTGGGAGGAATTGTGGCTCCCAATTTTGCCCTGGGTGCAGTGCTGATGATGAAGTTTTCTGCCCTGGCAGCACACTACCTGCCCCAGGCCGAGATAATTGAGCTGCACCACGACAACAAGATGGACGCCCCTTCCGGAACAGCCCTCAAGACAGCGGAGATGATCGCCGGTGGCCGGGAAAGCGGGCGGGATACGTTGCCTGCCGAGAAAGAAGAGATCGTTAAGCTGACGGGAGTCAGGGGCGGTGTCCGAGAAGGCATACATATTCACAGTGTGCGCTTAAATGGGCTTATCGCCCACCAGGAAGTCATATTTGGCGGCACGGGACAGACCCTTACCATCCGCCATGATTCCTTTGACCGCCGATCCTTTATGCCCGGGGTGGTCCTGGCAGTGAAAGAAGTGGTCCAGACCACAGGGCTCATCTACGGGCTGGAAAACATACTATAAAAAAGCGGAGCAAACTTACATGCCAAGCTCTGCTCCCCTGAAAACGCAGCTCTTGGTTTTACTGCCAGCGTTATAGGTTTTTAAACCATTCCAGGCAGTACTCTACTGTTTCCCCGTGCTTACGCAGCTGATGTCCTGCACCGCTCATCATCTGCAGCGTTTTAGGATGCCCGGCCTGCTCGTATAGCCTGTGGGCGTGGGAGGTGGGGATAAGCTCATCTTCCGCGCCGTGAACGATAAGCAGTGGGCGGGGTGCGATGCGATCAATTATCTGCAGGGGATTGACCGAGAGCAGCTCTGCAAGCCATTTTTCCGGCAGCGGTGGAAATTGCGGATCCCTGATCAAGCCGATACGCCGGAAGCGGTCCACAATCTGCGGCAGCTCCTCCCGTTGGAAAAGTGAATGAAATTCTGCCGGAGAGGCAGCCAGGGCCACCCCTTTTACCATCTCTTCTTCGACGGCAACACAGGTGGCAACCGCCGCTCCGGCACTGAAACCCCACAGGTAAAAGCCGTTTTGGACTGCCTCGTTTGTTTCCTTCCAACACTCCAGAAAGGCGGCCAGATCCCTGGTCCAGCCCTTGAGATCAAAGTTCCCCTGGCTTTCCCCCGTGCCGCGAAAATTGAAATGGAAGGTGGTAAAACCTTCCTCCGCGCAGCGCCGGGCCAGCCCGGAATAGCCTTCGTCCTCCTCCAGGCAAGCTTCCTCCGCGGGATGGTTTTCTCCCCGGGGGATGCCGTGACAGAGGATAAGCATAGGTTTATCCTCCTTTGCGGTGGACAAAGGCTCTGACGGAGCGTCATATACCCATCCCTTGAGCTCTATGCCGTCGACTTTCAACTGCATCTCTTCTCCTAGCATCGCTGCTGGACCTCCCTCTCTGCCATATAAGTTTTCCTCTTTCCCTTATCATAACACGTGGAGGTAACGATTCCCAGTTCTTTCTCTATCGGAAAACCCTTATTAATGTTAAAATAGAGCCAGGAGGTGAAAAACTGGAAGCTTTTCCAGCTAATACTATGGAAGTTATAAAAGCAATTGAAACACGGCGCAGTGTACGAAGGTTTAAAGAGGACCCCTTTCCGGACGAAGTGCTTCAACAACTCCTGCAAGCGGGCAGTATGGCTCCCAGCGCCGGCAATGTCCAGCCCTGGCAGTTTTTTGTAGTGCGCAACAAAAAAGCGCATTCCAGGCTGGCCGACGCCGCCCTGGGGCAAAGCTGGATGATCAAGGCACCGGTCATTGTGGTGGTCTGCGCCGACCTGGCGCGCTCGGCTATCTCCTATGGGCAAAGGGGAACCACTCTCTACGCCCTGCAGGACACGGCGGCTGCCATAGAAAATATGCTGCTGGTGGCAGTGGAAGAAGGTCTGTCCTCCTGTTGGATAGGAGCCTTTCGCGAGGAAATAGTGGCAGAGCTCTTACATATTAACCCTGAAAAAGTGCGGCCCGTAGCCCTGGTGGTTCTTGGTTACGCGGACGAAACACCTTTCAAACCTCCAAAACGCAAACTGGAAGAAGTTGTGCATTACATCGACTGAACTATTATTCTCCTGCCTGCGCCTGGGAATACCAACCTGCTCACCGGGAAGCAGGGCCTCCGGGAAAAAACTTGAACCAGCCGAAGCCGGCTCCCTTTAAGCTTAAAGGGGGCCGGCTTCGTGTGCAAATACTGCCAAACAACATAAGAGCCGAAAAATGCGCTGCTGCATTTTGACAAACAAAAAATATATTTGCGTGGACTGCATTTAAAAAGTAGAGCTACTGCTACTCCCCTTGCTCTCCTGCTTCTTCATCTTCTTTTTCAGCTGTGCCAGGGGAGAGCTCTTCCTCTCCCGTACTGTCGCCGCCCTGCGAACCCCCACCAATAACCTTTGGTATATTCAGGGATTCAGCCAGGTGGCGCAGCTCCATGGGTAGCGGGAAAGCAATGATATTGCCAGGTTGTCCGGCGATCTCCGGCAGAGTACGCAGCAGCCTCACAAAGAGACCTCCGTCCTGGGCGGCAAGAATTTTAGCGGAATCGGCCAGCTTCTGGGCGGCCTGCTTTTCACCTTCTGCCTGGATAACGATAGCCCTTCTCTCCCTTTCCGCGGCAGCCTGGCGTGATATGGCCCGCTGCAGGGCTTCCGGTATGACGACATCCTTGATCTCTACCGCAGTTACCTTAACTCCCCAGGGGTCGGTGGCTTCGTCCAGGATCTTCTGAATGCGCTGGTTAAGCTTCTCCCTTTCGGAGAGAAGTTCATCAAGTTCGGCCTGACCGGCCACGCTGCGCAGCGTGGTCTGGGCCAGCTGCCCGGTAGCCATGGTGAAGTTCTCCACGTTAACAATGGCATTATTGGGATCCACTACCCGGTAGTAGATAACCGCGTTCACACTGGTGGTAACATTATCTTTGGTAATAACTTCCTGGGTGGGAACATCCAGAGTAATCACCCGCAGAGAAACCCGCACATATCGGTCAATAATCGGAATAAGAATAATCAACCCCGGGCCCCTGCCCCCCACCAGGTGGCCGAGCCGGAACACTACCAGACGTTCATATTCCTTCACCACTTTCAAAGCTGCATAAAGGAACAAAATAATTATGACGACAATGGCAAATGTTGCTTCCATATTCCTTCCGGCCTGCAGGAGAGATTCAATAACCTGCGGAATTTCTCCTTCCGGCACGGAATAGACACCTCCTTATAAAATAATTCTGCCTCCTGCTGAGGTCAGTTTAAGAGGCAGCATAAATGCCTCTTCCTCTAAACTCAAAAGCACCTCCTGCTCCGTGGTCCGGTGCAGCCCTGCAGCACATCCTGCCCCGGACCATTTTTTAGCTTTCCCGCTGTCCTGTTCAACCTTCCGCACCTGTCAAGTCTTGTCCTTTTTCTGCTGTGGCTGCCTCCCTGACTTTCAGGGTTAGCCCTTCCTGGCCCACCACCTCTACCTGTTCTCCACTGGGAATGGTATTGCCCTCCACGCTGTATGCCTTCCAAATTTCTCCACGCATCTTCACCGTTCCGTAAGGAGACAGCTCCTCTATTACCTCCACCCGGGGAGCAGCGCGGAAAAATTCCCCACTTTCCTTCCAGCGGCGCCGGGAACGGATGAGGACGGTAATGATGAAAAAGCTGATCACGCCTACTGACAACGATACCCCGATAGCGATAGCCATAAAGGAACCGTACCAATCCGCTTCCATGAGAGGTTCCTGTGGAAGCAAGATAGCACCTATCAAAAGACTTACGGCCCCCCCTATGCCAAAGATTCCAAAACCTCCCGTAAAAATTTCGGTAACCAGCAGAGCAAAGCCCAAAACCATAAAAATAATGCCGGCCAGGCTGGTATCAAAAAGACCCAGGCCATATATACCCAGTAACAAGGCAATAGCTCCCAGGGTCTCGGCTACAAAAGTACCGGGCATGCCCAGTCCGAGGTAAATACCCATCCCCCCGACCATCAGCAGCAAAAAGGCAATCTCCGGGTTGCTAATCTGGTCCTGAAACCTTTCCTGGAGGGTCATTTCACTTTCCACCAGTGTGGCTTCGGCGGTAGAAAGCCGGTAGGGCTCACCGTGTTTTTCCCCTTCCCAACCATCCAGCTCCGCCAACAGAGCTGGCATATTCTCAGCCAGCACCTCGATCACTTCTTTTTCCAGGGCTTCTCTGGCATCCAGGGTGAGGTTTTCGGTTACAAAACGCTCCACCACCTCGGGCGGGCGCCCCTGTTCCCCGGCAATGCTCCTGATATGTCCGGCAAAGAAGTTGATGGTTTTCTCGTCAGCCTCTGCGGCACCGCCCGGTGACATGGCTACGGGCATGGCCGCACCCACGGTAGTACCAGGCGCCATGGCAGCGATATCCGAACTGACCAGGATGAAAGCCCCTGCAGAAGCCGCGATAGCTCCGGAAGGCGCAACATGTACTATCACCGGAACCGGTGAGCTGCCAAAGGCCCGGGCCAGATCCAGTGTGGCATCCAACAGCCCACCGGGGGTATCTATCACTATCACCGCCGCCTGTACCTGCCCTGGGTCAAGGGCCATAAGCTCCCGCTGGATATAAGTGGACTGACCTGCAGTAACCACCCCGTCCAGCTCTATAATATGAATATCTCGGGGGTTTTCAGAGTTTCCACCCTGCACTGCATCCCCACTCCCCGGGATGCAAAAAATTATAAAAACACTCAAGAAAAAGAATACCATGAGGCGCTGCATTTTTTCCTGCAAGGCAGATCCTTATCGACTCGTGCCCACGAAAACAATCTCGCAAAATTCTGCAAAATAAACTTTAATGCTGTTCTCTGCAGGCCGAGGCCGGGCTATTTGAAAACGGGTGTCCACTACAGGGATAGACCCGGCTCCCGCAATTTCCCTGTTATGTAATATTTTCCATGGCCAGCCTCTCCTGGGTCTCAACCGGGGGCTTTAACTGTGCCTCCTGGCAAAATATTATTGACGCAATATTTCACAATCTTTATTTATTTTATCATACAAGTTGCTTTTTTGAAACCTTAAGATGACAATTTGTCGCAAAAAACAGGCGCTCTCCTTTAATTACGCACCAGTCTTGCCTCAATAAACACCTTTTCTCTGCAAGCTGTGCCAACTTTTTCTAGTCAACCTGCAGAAACTCTGAAGCAGTCCAGCCCCTGACTCCGCTTCCCGGGTTACGGACTTCCCACCAGGTGAAGCCGTCCTTTTGCCGGGCATCATCATGGGTGTCGGTCACAATCAATACCTGTCCCCTGCGAACGCTTTCCAAAACATCGTCAGCAGGCTTGTCACTGGTTCCCGGGCTTTTGCGGATGGCAAGGGTACTTCCCTCTCCTATGGTAACCCTGGCTTGCAGTTCTTCCTCAACTTCAGGCATCTCCCTGGTCACTTCATCTGGCTCTTCCTCAGGCCTTTCCCGGGGCATTTCTCTGGACGGGGCAGTGGTAATAGAGCTGCCCATTTTATAGTCTCCCCGGACCATGAAGATTGATTCAGACTGGCAGTAGATACCGCGGCCGTCACCTAAAGGCGCCGCGATAAGGTGATCCCTCTGCACCGCCGTATCCTGCGAAAGATTTGAGCCTGCGGTCAGGTCCGAGAGCCCGTTCCCTAGCGGGCACTCTACTGCCCGGCCCCTTCCCGCTCGCAAGATGAATTCGGTGCTGGCTTCGGGGTTCGTGGGAAAAATATAATGACCTTCCGGAACCGTTACAACCTCAAATGAAGCCGGAGTCACGACAGCACCATCGGCAGGGGGCACCGGTCGCTCCTCTCCGGTGTCTTCTACAGGTAGTTCTCTCTGCAGCTCCCGGGCCAGAGAATCCAGTTTGCTCTCTACCCAACTGGCGGTCACGAGGGGGTCTCCCTCCGACCCTGGAGCATCAGAGGACCCTGCCCCCGCTACCTGCCCCAGCAGAAATCCTGACAGCAGAAGACCTACGCCCAGAAAAGCAAGAAAAGCTTTTCTTTTCCGCAAAAACCCTGCTTTACTAGCTGATTCTCCCTGCCCTTTTTGTGGCGAAGAAAACATTATTGCACCCCATTTCTTTTTTTTAAAAACCTGCCAGATGTTTAGAGCTTTCCCCCGATTCTGTGACTACCCTGCAATTTGAATATACTGCCTGCATTAAACATACTGTTTGATATATTCCCGTAGAAAATCAGCCTGGTTTTGGCCCTTTTCCAGTAACTGCTTACGCAGTTCCTCCATCTGTTGAAAACGCCCCTGGTCCTCCATATCCGCCATATAACGGTAATAACCCAACCTCCTGCCCAGCTGGTAATTGGCTCTTTTTTCGTCCGGCATATCCAGGTAACGGTCTACCACTCCCAGCAAATAAGGCTTATCATCGGGCAGCTGGCCCTCTACCTCTTCCAGGAGGTTCAGAATATGGTCGCTGATCATGTAGCTGTTACATTCCAAATTTTCCAGGAACAGCTTCAGTTCCCGGGCCAACCCGTCATCGTCCTGCATCTTGAACTCACCCGCATCTATTTTTTCCTGCAGAGGTATACCTTTTCTAACCGCCAGAGTGCGCAGGCGGATAAAATGCGGGTCAATCCTGCTCAGCATCCGGGCCGTATCCAGGGCATGCTCTTTCCACCATTCCTGACCACCCAGTCCCAAGAGAATATATTCGCTTAGGCTGAGGCCCGCTTCTTTCACCAGCAGGCCGGCCTGTACTTGCTCCTCGCTGGTAACACCTTTTTTCATATACTCCAGGAGGGGATCATGACCAGTCTCCATCCCCACATGTACCCGCGTCAGGCCTGCATCCTTCAACATTTCCAACTCGGATACACTGCGCTTGCTGATGGTTTTGGAACGGGCATAGGTAGTAATTCGCTCTACCCGGGGAAACTGCTCTTTTAGAAAGGAAAGAGCCTCGGACAGCTGGCCGGGATCCATGATCATACTATCAGCATCCTGCAGAAAAACGTTTCTACCGCCGCGATGCATCCAAAAGGCAATCTGCAGCAGATCCGGTTCATTGCGGTAGACGTTTTCCAGCACCTGGCGGTTGACCTCGCTGTAGCCCATCTTGACGGCATAGGACTGCACCTTATCGGCTGCCTCTTTCAGGGAAAGTATATCTTCCTTTATCTCGTCCAGGGTCCTCCTGGAAAATTTCCGTTTCTTATAGACCGGGCAAAAAAGGCATTTGTTCCAGGGACAGTTGCGGTTAACCCTTACAAAGAGGCTCTCCGCTTCGCTGGGAGGACGTATTGGTCCAGTTTCATAATTCATTTGATAAACACCTCCGTATATGCTTGCGTTTTATGGCACACTCTCTACACCGCATAGTTGCGGCGGGAAATGGTTCCGTGCTATAATCAGTTTAAATCTGAAAGGAGCCGATAACCAATGCAAGAACAGGAGCATCGTTTTGATCTGCAGCGGCAGCGCATGGTCGAAGAACAGTTAATACCGCGAGGTATAAAGGACCAGCGCGTACTGGACGCGTTCCGCCGGGTGCCGCGGCATATGTTCGTAGCTTCTGCACAGCAGCATCAGGCTTACCAGGATCATCCCCTACCTATCGGTTTAGAACAGACCATCTCCCAGCCTTACATTGTTGCCCTCATGACCGAGGCACTTAGACTTACAGGGACTGAAAAGGTGCTGGAGATAGGAACGGGCTCAGGTTACCAGGCAGCTATCCTGGCTGAATTGGCTGACCAGGTCTACACTGTGGAACGCCACGAAAGGCTGTCGGAACAGGCTGCAGATATCCTGCGCAAGATAGGCTATACAAATATCTACTTCAAAATAAGCGACGGCATCATGGGCTGGCCCGAAAAGGGTCCTTACCAGGGCATCCTGGTTACTGCCGGCACCCCGGAAATCCCTACCGCGCTGCTGGAACAGCTCTCCCCCGAGGGAAGATTGGTCATTCCCGTAGGGGACTCCTGGATGCAGGAATTGCTCCTGGTCACCAGGGAGAAAGAAGGCTTGCGCAAAATAAACCTGGGCGGTTGCCGTTTTGTCCCCCTGGTCGGAGACGATTAAAGGGGCTACTATCTGCGGCTAAACCTGTTCCAGCTGTATATCACCCCAGGCAGCCATTTTATCCCCTAAAATAGCAAGTACACCGCTTACTTCAGGTAACGTTTTAGCCAGCTGCAGAGAATTTTCCAGGTCTCCCGCCCACTGAATGCTGTTGGCAGTAGCCGTAGCCACGGCATCGGCCAGCAGCGTACAGGAAGCCACTATAATTGCTGCATCGGCACGCCCTTCGCTGTACGAAGGACCTACTGTGCCTGAAGAAGTACAAATTCCCCGCGGCTCAGCTTGAGGTTCGACCCTGATAGAAAGTCGCCCGCTGAAGGGCGATGCTCCGGCAAAGACACCCACCCGCAAGCAATCTTGGGTGCAGCAGAAAATATCTCCCCCGTTTTCTACAATCACCTGCCCGGAGTGCTGGCGCAGCCACTCCCCCGTCCTCTGGGCAAATGCTCCCGCAACTGCGGCCATGGGTCCTACACCTGCCCTGTTCCCCGCCCTGACCATCTCCTGCACCAGCATAGGTGCACCCGCATCCACCAGGACAGGATGCATGGTCTTCGCAAAGTAAGGCTCCTGCAAAATATATTTTTCCAGCTGGCGCCTCAAACTCCACACCAACTGTTCTACCTGCTGCGGCAGTTCAGTATGATAAGCATGTTCTTCCACGGCGATCCAAAGGTCTGTCTCTTTTACACTTACCCGGAAAGAAGTCATACCTGCAGGGCACAGGCCACTACGGTAGAATCTTTTAGAGTAAACCATGGTCAAAAGCGGACCTCCATGGCCCTGGAAGGACAGGCCTTGATACAATATTCGCAGGCCACGCATCTATCGTTCAGAAATTTTACGGTCATCTGCGGGCGCTCCATCACCAAGGCACCAGAAGGACAGATAGCGGTGCAAGCACCGCACTGGGTGCAGCGTTCCTCCACCCAGACAATTTCCTGTTCCAGGGGAAACACCTTTACCCCCCGGGACTGCAAAAACTCCAACCCTTCCTGGAAATCTTCTTTCTCCCCGCTCAGCTCTACCACAGCACGCCCTTCCTTGCGGGGGTTGATATCGGCCCTTATTATATTGACCATAAGGTTGTAATCCTTGATCAGGTAATAAGTAAAGGGCTCTTCCGTTACCGCAGCCGGGAAATAAAGCACAAATTTTTGTTTCAACATCTACACCCCCTACGATATAAAGCCTTTCTCCCGTCGCCAGCAGCAGTTTCTGCAGCGGCGCTTTTCCATCTGCCGCTCTTCATCTCATGCATCGTTATTCATAAAACTCTGTAGCGTGAAGACCGGTTCGGTAAGCAGGAAGGCGCCTTTTTTAATCTTATCTTTCAGGATCTCGGCAATCTGTCGCGCCTTGAAATAGCTGGAAAGAGGCGCGGCAGTAACAAGTTTGCCGTTTACGCTTATCTCACCGCTTTTCAACTGGGCATAGCTAACCTGTCCCAACACTTCACCCAGGCCCTGGGGGTAGGACTCGCTGTAATCCATGACCGGTGCAAACAGCTCTTCATCGCTGACGGAGGTATATTTCAGCATCTCTTCATCTAGTATAGGAATGGGAATGCCGATCCCCACCATCATGGAGACCCCGTAGCCCAGAAAGCTCACTCCCCTGAGCCACTTGGAAGACATTCCTTTCAGATCTCCGATAACAGCCAGGGTCCCGGCCGGCATAATCGGGGTGCCGTTATGGGCACGGGGAGCCCCAGGAGCATGCTGAGTGCCATGCCAGGTTACGTAACCTTCGCCACCTCCCAGAAAGATACGGGTGCCCATCCCGATAGTGCGGTAATAAGGATCGTTGAAAAGGGGTGAAAGCTGACCAGCGGAACTGTAATTTGCGTTACCCAGATTAGGCTTGAGAATCCCCATATAAGTATAAAGAGTGCGATCGGATAGGTTCACGCCCACGTTATAATTCTGGTACGCGTTGCGAGGGTTGAAAAGAAAAGCCTGGGGCAAATCCTCCAAACGCACTACTTTATCCAATTTCCGTCGCGGGTAGCAATCAGTTCCATGTGCTGTTGCCTCCAGGACTACTTCTTTTCCGGCCACCAGCTCCTCGATAACATGCCCGCCGCCGTAGTTGAATTCACCGGGAAAAGTCTTGTTGGCAGCATCAGTATCGGGAATCTGGGTGGCTCCCAGATAAGCATCCACCGCTGCTATACCGGTGTAGGCTTCCACATTATTCATATACACATGGCTCATTTTCATGCGCGGCTTGGAATGGCCCAGGTTAAAGAAGGCACCCGAAGAACACATGGGCCCAAAGGTGCCTGTGGTAACAACGTCCACGGTAGCCGCGGTCTCCTCCAGACCCCGCTCCCGGACCATGGGAGTAACTTCTTCGGCCGTTACCACAACCGCTTCGCCGGCTTTGATTCTGGCATTTATTTCAGCGTATGTTTTTTTTACCAATAAAGGGCACCTCCTAAAGGATTATACGTTATAATAAGGAAAACGTTATCGTAACTGGCTAATAGAAATCATACCTTTCCTGGAAGGTAGTGTCAAGAGAGGTTGGGGCAGGAACAGCAAATTGCCGGGGCTGATTCTCACTGTTAAAAGACCTGTTAAAAATAAAATGGGATGCATTGTAGAGCAAAAAAGCATCCCGGGAGGTGGAAACTATTAATATTCGTAGCATAACTTTGTCGGGAATCATCGCTGCTTTATATGTGGCCATCACCTTTCTGCTTTCCGCCATCAGTTTCGGGCCGGTCCAGGTCCGGGTAGCCGAGGGCCTTACCCTGTTGCCGATTATCTTTCCGGAGGCAATCATGGGCCTTTTCCTGGGCTGCCTCCTGGCAAACATTCTGGGGCCATGGGGGGCAGTTGACATCGTTTTCGGCAGTCTTACCACCCTCCTGGCGGCCGTAGTAACTTACCGCTTCCGGCACAGCTATATCGCCTATCTCAGCCCCATTGTGCTGAATGCCTTTATTGTCAGCCTCTACCTCTACGTCTTTTTCCGCATTCCCTACTGGCCTACCGTATTGACCATCGGGCTGGGACAGAGCATAGCCGTATTGGGAGTGGGGCTGCCCCTGCTGCGACTACTAAAAGCAAGAAGCAAGTCGCTGCCATTTTCCTGA
>SLJK01000040.1 GCA_007135125.1 Syntrophomonadaceae bacterium
ATTTTGATACCACCGCCGCAGCTGGTGACGCTGAATTTTATGCTACTTTACAGGCAATAGAAGCGCTCAAGAAGGAGATACCCTCACTGACTGTTGAGGTAGGAATGGCTGGAGAGTTTATTCTGGGGATTCACGGAGAGCTTTTTTTTAAGGAGCAGAGATTGGCTGGAATGTATCCTCACCGGCAAGTAAAAATGGTGGAAGCCGCCGGGGCAGATATCTTCGGACCTGTGGTAAATACCAATACCAGTAAATCCATGCCCTGGAATCTTGCCAGAGCAGTCACTTTTGTAAAGCATACTGTAGAAGTATCAAGTATACCAATCCATGTAAACGTTGGTATGGGCGTGGGGGGGGTTCCCGTTTTCGAAACCCCGCCAATTGACTGTGTAACCCGCACCTCTAAAGCCATGGTGCAGGTTGCAAAAGTGGATGGTTTGTAGATAGGGGTCGGAGATCCCTTGGGGATGTCGATATCGCATATAATGGCTTCAGGTATGGGCGGCATTCGGACTGCCGGAGATCTGGTAGCGAGAATGCAGATGGCCCGACGCATGAGATTGCCTGAGGCCAAGAGTTATGTAGCGGGGAAGCTGGGTGTTTCTGTACAAGATTTATCCAACGAGCATGTGATGCGCGAAGTCAGGGAGGAGCTTGACATCGGGATTATCACCTCTGTTCCCGGAAGTGCTAAAGGGATGGAAGCGAAGTTCAGAATTGCCCGGTTGCTGGATATCGAGATAAATTCGGTGAACCGCTTTAAGGGCAAAGTATCCCTATAACTTTTTTTCATGAATTCTTTACCTCTGCGAGATTGCCCGAGCATAGAGCTTTTATGCTCATTCTGGACCGCAGCTATTCCAGAGGAGGAATAAAGATAGTGCACACTGCTTTTTCAGCCTTAGATGCTTTTCATTATCATCGGAAGGATTATGGTATCAACTGCTTTACACAGAGCCTCTGGTGTTAAAAAACGTGGACTTGGGCAGTCTCCTGAGGAAGTGTCAAGAGAAAGGCGGTGGTAACTGAAAAAGATAGCTGTAATTTAAAAGAGTAAAAGCCTATCATTACAAGTATCTGAGCCTGAACAAGGAGGTGTGGATACATGACAGAAATAAGCGTTGACCAGTTGTGCGCTCTGGCAAAAGAGGCCATCATGAGTTTTGAAGAGGATGAGCCCGTAAAAGTGGCGGAGAAGGTTATTGCCGCCGGTGTAAATCCTGTAGAGGTTATTCAAAAAGGTTTTACCCCGGCCATGGTGGAAGTGGGGCGTATGTTCGAGCAGGAAGAGATATCGCTTCCATATGTTATTGTTGCTGCGGATGGGATGCAGAGCGCTGTGGAACTGTTGGAGCCCCATATCCCTGTCGACAGCGCGGCTGAAAAAGCAGGCACAGTAGTCATCGGGACTTGCGAGGGAGACATTCACGACATCGGCAAGGGGATAGTGGCTACCATGCTGCGCATCAATGGTTTTGAGGTGCACGACCTTGGCCGGGATGTGCCTCCCCAGTTATTCGTGGAAAAAGCTCGTGAGCTTAATGCCCACATCATTGCTTCTTCAACCCTGATGACCACTACCATGGTATCTCAAAAGGCGATCGAAGAGCTGTTGGCAAGGGAAGGTTTAAAAGAAAAGGTAAAAACCATGATTGGTGGCGCTCCCGTAAACCAGAGATGGGCGGATAAGATCGGTGCTGACGCTTATGGGGAAAACACCTCAGAAGCGGTGCAAAAGGCCAAAGAGCTACTTTAACCAAACAGGAGGTGATTACTGTGAAAAGACCCTTAAGAGCCGGCTATAACCGCTTTCAGGGAATGGGTTTAAATATTTTTTCCCGGGAAGAATTGGATGCTATTCACCTAGCTACTCTGGAGGTCCTGGAACGGACAGGGGTCCAGGTTTTCAGCGATGAAGGACTGGAGATTTTAGCTGACGGAGGATGTACAGTTGACAAGGAAAAAAACCAGGTCATAATTCCGCCCGCTATTGTGGAGGATGCTATTAGAAGTGCTCCTTCAACCATCCTCCTGGCTGGGCGGGATTCCCAGTTTGACATGGTTCTGGAAGGACGGCGGGTAGGCTTTACTAACTTTGGTGCTGGAGTGATGGTGATTGACCCCTCCACCGGAGAGCTGAGAGAGTCCACCAAGGAGGATGTAGCGGCAACGGCGTTGGCCTGTGACGCCCTGGATGAGGTCGATATTTATTCCAGCGCGGTGGTGGCACGTGACGTGCCGGAGGTATCTATCGACTTGCATGAAGCGGAAGCTTTTCTCTCCAACACAGCCAAACACTGTCAGCATATCGACCTGACAGGTGGGGCCGGCGCAAAGAAATATTTTGAGATGGGTGCAGCCATCTGTGGCGGTATGGAGAAACTCAGGGAGCGGCCTATTATTTCAGCCCTGGTTTGTCCAACAAGTCCCTTACAACTTCACACTGGCAATGCTGAAATTATCATTGAGTGTGCAAAGGCCGGTATACCGGTAAATATACTTTCCATGGCCATGGCAGGCGCTTCGGCCCCTGTTTCCCTGGCCGGCACGCTGGTTACCCATAACGCCGAAGTTCTGGCAGGAATAGTGCTGCATCAGCTTACTTCCAGGGGGGCACCGATGATTTACGGCAGCTCAACGACTACCTTTGACCTGACTTATGCCACCGCTCCTGTGGGAGCACCCGAACTGGGTATGATTAGCGCTGGTGTTGCTGAACTTGCCCATTACTATTCATTACCCTGCTATGTTGCCGGTGGTTAGGCAGACAGCAAAGTACTTGATGCCCAGGCAGGACACGAAAAAACCATCACCAGTCTATTGCCGGCTTTGGCAGGTGCGAACCTTATCTATGGCATGGGCATGCTGGAACTGGGAGTAACCTTTTCCTTTGCCCAGCTTCTTATCGATGCAGAGATCGTCCGCATGGTGAAAAGGACTGTTGCGGGTATTGATGTCAGTGATGAAACACTGGCGGTCGAGGTGATCAAGACGGTAGGTGCCGGCAAAGATTTCCTCGCCCAAAAGCATACCCGCCAGTTTATGGATAAGGAGCAGTCCAAACCCTGGCTTATCGACCGCCGTATGCGCGGTGCCTGGCAAAACCGAGGCGGTAAAGACTGGGCACAGGCAGCAGAAGAAGAAGCGCGGGCTATTTTGCAAAAGCATAAACCAGCTCCGCTGAATCCGTCTGTCCAGGCCGAGCTAAAAGATATTGTTCGCAGCGTAGAAGAATAACTGGTATGATAAGTTTATCTGCTGCAGATGGCAGGGCCCATTTAGTGGCAGAGATACTTAATCATACCAACCTATTATAAGGTTATGAACATCTGTTTTAAGACTATTTATAAAGGGGAGGTAGTCGGTTAGCTCCTCCTAACGAGCAACCGTGCCATCGTATGGCAATTATTGCAACACAGCAAGATCAGGTCAAATAATCTTAAGACTATCGAGATGCTAAGATATTCACGTAAAATTTACCAGACCACGAGCTAAACGATGAGAGGTATAAAAAAATTGATGCAAATCTGGCGCACGAAAAAGGAAAGGAAACAGCTTTACTTTACGTTAAAAGGGAAGGCAAAGGAGAATGATGTCGAACTTGTCCCGGTGAAAATAAAAGAGATTCCCGTTCATGAAGGGGTTCGCTTGAAATGCCTGGTACCGCAATGCGAATTTTATGGTGCCTGCAGGATCTGCCCCCCTAACCTGCCTCCTGTTTCGGAAATACGTGCGGCGTTACAATATTTCAGCCATGGTTTCCTGGTGGTGTTCCGCTCTGCGCCGATTTCCTACGAGGAGGCCTCTGAAGTGGAAATAAAGCTGCTGGAGGCAGTGGAGCAATTGGAGAAGCTTTCCTGGTCCCTGGGATACTACCGCTCCATGGGGCTGGTGGTTGGAGGATGCAAGCTTTGTGAGCAATGCGCCTCCCTGGGGGAGCCCTGCAGGCATCCCTACAGGGCAAGACCCAGTCCGGAAGGGCTGGGCATGGACCTTACTTTGCTGGCAAGACGGAAAGGAATCCCACTTAAGTGGCCGCCAGGAGAGGAAGTGTTTTTTTTGGGGCTGCTTTTAATC
The DNA here is from genome assembly GCA_007135125.1 of Syntrophomonadaceae bacterium. GTDB lineage: Bacteria > Bacillota > Dethiobacteria > DTU022 > UBA8154 > SLJK01. Next base: position 4,078 of record SLJK01000040.1, read on the forward strand.
TAATGGAGGTACATTTAATATGCAAACAGGGTATGAAAAAATATTC
>SLJK01000170.1 GCA_007135125.1 Syntrophomonadaceae bacterium
AGAGCTGCTTAATACTATTTACCTCTCCCATCCAAAAATACTATTGACATAGAGGTCCTTGGCAACTCTTCTCCGCGCCGGCCGGTTAAGGGGTGACCTCCAGGGCGAGGTCCAGTCTTTGGCTGCCGCCGGTAAGGTAGCCCAGTGATATCAGGTCGACTCCTGTTTGCGCCACTTCAAGCAGCTTGTCCCTGGTGATGCCGCCCGAAGCTTCGCAGAGCGCACGGCGGTTAATAAGCCGCACAGCCTCGGCCATTTGCGGGACGGGCATGTTGTCCAGCATGATGATATCAACCCCGCTGGCAAGGGCCTCTTGTAATTCCTCCAGGTTTTCCACCTCGACCTCGATCTTGACGGTAAAACCAGCGCGTTCTTTTACCTTCTCCACCGCCTTGCGGATAGAACCGGCTCTGCGGATGTGGTTGTCCTTGATGAGGGCCATGTCGGAAAGGTTGAAACGGTGATTTTCTCCGCCGCCCATACGCACGGCATGCTTCTCCAGTATCCTCAGCCCCGGGGTGGTTTTCCTGGTATCGGTGATCCGGGCACCGGTGCCTCGAACAGCTTCCACAGCTTCCCCGGTGGCGGTTGCTGTGCCGGACATCCGCTGCAGAAAATTGAGGGCTACCCGTTCTCCTTTCAATATTCCGGCTACCGGTCCTTCCAGCTTGACCAGTTCGGCCCCGGCGCTAATAACATTTCCGTCCTGCAGGTCGGTGGTGTAACTCAGGTGGGGGTCCACCTGCCGGAAAACTTCCCTGGCCACCTCCAGCCCGGCAATTATTCCGTCTTCCCGGGCCACAAGGGCCGCTTTTCCTTCTTCGGTGCTGAAGATGCTATCCGTGGTTATATCTCTCCAGCCCAGATCTTCAGCTATCGCCCAGGCGACAATTTCTTTAATAAGTGAGCGCTGCAAGCTGTTTCTCCTCCTTTTTGACCGCTATGGACTGGCAAATGTGCTGCAACCAGGAAGAGTCGGGCCCAGGGAAATCCTCACGGTAATGGCTCCCCCTGCTCTCCTCTCTCATCAGGGCGCCTTCCACGATGAACCGGGCCACCAGGAACATGTTCTGCAGCTCCCGGATATGACGGTCCCGAGCCCCACCAACCCTGTTAAGAAGAGCGCCCCCGGCCTCCAGAAATTGTTTTGCTTCGCGCAGCCCTGCTTCCCGGCGAATTATTCCCGCCCGGCGGAACATCATCTCCCGCAGCCTGTGTTCCAGCTCCGGCATATCTTTTATCCTTTCCTCCGACGCGCCGACGCCGTCTTTTCCATGGACTGCAGGGTGCTCCGGCCTTATCAGGGGCTGGAGCTCTCTTCCACTCTTTTCGATGTGCTCGGCGATACGGCAGGCGAATACCAGACCTTCCAGCAGGGAGTTGCTTGCCAGGCGGTTAGCGCCGTGCGCCCCGCTGCATGCAGCTTCACCACAGGCATAAAGCCCTTCCAGGTTCGTTTCCCCGTTGCGGTTGATTTTTATTCCGCCCATGGCGTAATGAGCCGCAGGCGCTACCGGGAGCCAGTCCCGTGAGGGGTCAAGGTCGTATTCCCCTGCCACCCGGCAAATGGTGGGAAAGCGTTGCTTTAAGAAGTCAGCGGGACGGTGCGTTATATCCAGGTAGACATGACCGCTCCCGTGTTTTTGCATCTGCTCCAGTATAGCCCGGGAAACTACGTCGCGGGGACCCATCTCAGCCAGGTGGTGGTATCGCTCCATAAACCTTTCCCCCTGCTTGTTGCGCAGCACAGCCCCTTCACCCCGCACGGCTTCGGAGATGAGAAAAGTACCGCGGTCCCCGTCATCGCCATCATCGCCGGCAGCTTTGCCAGGCTGCTGCAGGGCGGTGGGGTGAAACTGGATAAATTCCATATCGGTCAGGGTGGCTCCCGCTCGGTAAGCCATAGCGACACCGTCACCGGTAGCTACCCGGGGGTTGGTAGTCGGCAGAAATATCCTGCCCAACCCGCCGGTAGCGATGATCACCGTTCCCGCCCAAATGGTCTTATTTTCCAGTGTTTGCACGCCGAGGACACGGCCGTCCCCGGTAAGGAGATCGGTGACAAAAGTATGCTCCCGGACGGTAACAGATGTATTGCCCAGCAGGTTCTCCTGCAGGGTTTTGTGGAGCAGGCGTCCCGTGGCGTCGCCGCCGGCATGCAGGACCCGGTTGCGGCTGTGGGCGCCCTCCCTGGTCAGGGCCACCCCTTCCTCCTGCCGGTCGAAGGGAACGCCCAGCTCAAGGAGCTCGCGGATACGCTGCGGTGCTTCATCCAACATGATCTGCGCCGCCTCCCTGTGGCAGAGGCCGGCCCCGGCCTGCAGCGTATCTTCCAGGTGAAGACGGGGATCGTCGTCACAGCCCAGGGCGGCTGCGATCCCACCCTGGGCCAGCCAGGTGTTGGTATTGTAAAGGGCATCCTTGGTTAGCAGGCAGACCCGGGCCCAGGGTGCAATTTTAAGGGCCGCAACCATCCCCCCGATACCGCTGCCGATAATAAGTACATCGTACTCCTCACGCTTCGCACGTTTCTTCTGGTTTTTCCGCTCCTCCTGTTCTTTTCGCGCCTTCCACTGCTCCTGGTTTCCCGCTCCACCATCCACCTGTCGTTCACACCCGCGAAAAGACGGGCTGCTATCTTCGTAAGCCATAAGCCAGCCCCCCCTTTAACTCGCCGCCAGTTGCAGCATGCGCTCCAGCGCCTTTCGCGCGGGCTCTCGTATATCCTCGGGGACGGCAACGCGCGGCCGGAGTGTTTTTAGGGAACTTATGATCTTTTCCGGAGTAATCATTTTCATGGTGGGACAGTACATTTTGGGGGAAAGGGAATAAAATCTTTTATGGGGATTTTCCTTTTGCAGGCGATAGAGCAGGCCTTGTTCCGTGCCGATGAGCATCTCCCTGTCGTCCGTTTGGTCGGCATATTTCAGCATCCCCCCGGTGGAGAAAACATGGTCGGCGGCTTCCACAACCTCAGGTTGACATTCAGGATGCGCCAGCAGGACAGCTTTCGGATGTGCGGCACGGGCTGCTTGCACGTCTGCCCCGGTAACAATGTGGTGGGACTCGCAGCAGCCATTCCAGGTATGAACTTTTTTGTTGTTGGCAGTATGCCTGGCGACATAGCTGCCCAGATTCATATCCGGGACGAAAAGAATTTCATCCGCCTCCAGGGTATCCACAATATGAACGGCGTTAGAGGAGGTCACGCATACATCACTTTCCGCCTTAACTGCGGCTGGGGAGTTGATATAGGTGACCACGGCTGCTTCCGGGTGCTGCTTTTTCCTTTCCCGCAGCGCTGCTGCGGTGATCGTGTCGGCGAGGGGACAGCCGGCGGCCATCTCCGGCAGCAGCACCACCTTGTGGGGGTCTAGAATTGCGGCTACTTCGGCCATAAAAAAAACCCCGCAGAAAACTATTACCTCTGCCTTCGACTCTGCCGCTACACGGCTCAATTCAAAGGAATCGCCCACATAATCGGCCGCATCCTGTATTTCAGGGGGCTGGTAGTTATGGGCCAGGATAACCGCCTTCTTCCGGGACTTTAAAGCTTCCACTTCATATAGCAACTTGCTTTTAAAGTTTGGCATTTAACATCGAATCCTCTCCGCAATGGCATTTAGTTAGCTTCATTATGCCACCGCAAAGGTGTCTTGTCAACTGTAAAGACAGATTGCAGACAGGATTGTGGGCCAGCTTTATCCGGTAGTTCACCCCCCCCGCAATATTATATACAATATCCTGTATTTAACACTACACAATCCGAGACCCGGCCTCGCCTATTACTTGACAAGATAACCGAGCTCGTCCAGTTTCTTAATAATTTCCTGGAGTACTGCTTGATCGGGTGCTTCCAAAGTATGGAGATGAATGCCGCCCGTTAAGGCCAGCAGGGGGCTTGCCTCCGCTTCATCCAAAGCCTCCAAAAATAAATTAACGTCATACCGGCTGGCCACCATCAAGTTGGCACACAGCTCCCCGTAGACAGGGTGCTCCACTATCACATCCAGCACCTTGCCGCCGAAGTCCACGATAGCGCACAGCTCCTCGCGTATTTGTTCCCGGGTATGACTGCAGGCGATGACAGCCTGCACCC
>SLJK01000011.1 GCA_007135125.1 Syntrophomonadaceae bacterium
ACGGGAAACTCTTCGGTTCCATGGTAATCGGGGAACACGATTACTTCGGGGTCACGATCGACGATAATCTCCGAGCTTACCTGGGGATAAGCTGCCTCCATATCTGCAAAAATATTGATCCCGCCCGCCGCCTCCAACAGCTCATGTATGACGGTATCTCCCCCCACGCTCATCAGTGGATCAGAGTAGACCTCGTAATACACCCTTACCCTCTCTTCCGGTGATAAATGGCCGACTTTCTCCTTTACAGCGCCAATTTTCTCCCTCAAATCCTCCACTAACAGGGACGCTTCTTCTTCTGCTCCCGTTGCTTCCCCTATCAACTCCAGCGAGGAATATATTTCTTCCACACTGGTGGGATCAACTGCCAACAGGGGTATCCCCAGTTCTTCCAGCCTGGAAAACTCCTTGTCCTGCAGTGGAACTGCAATGACCAGGTCCGGTTCCAGGGAAAGAATCTGTTCGATATTAGGCTCCGAAAAACTGCCGGCACGGGGTATCTCCAGGGCTTCCGGCGGATAGTTGCAGTATTCACTCACTCCCACAACCTTCTCTTGCAATCCCAGGGCAAACAGCATTTCCGTATTGCTGGGAGCCAGGGATATAATTCGTTCGGGCATTCCGGTCAGCTGCACCCGGCGGCCCATTCCGTCTTCCAGGATCAATTCAAATTCTGCACCGGCCTCCTCCTGCTCATTGCCGGTTGGCCCCGTTCCTCCGCACCCGGTCAGCAGCAGAACTGCCAGTAAAAAGCTAAACAGCCATAAAAATGTTTTCTGCATATACATTCTCGCTCCTATTCCATTACTGCCCATCACTATCAAATCAAATTCCCCCTCGGCCGCGGTCTCCACAATGAAACATGTAAAACAGCAATTTCTACAACCTGTAAATTACTGGCGATACTTCCCGCCATTTCAACCGCTGCAAAACTATGTTCAGATCCATCCACACAAACTAATATTTTCATAATGTCCCCTGCCTTCAAAATATTGATGCAACCTGCACTTTCTTGCGGCGATTATCAAGGTAGTGGGGAAATTCATTCTCCCTTTTCCTGCAGTTTCTTAAGCCCGGGTTAGGTATTTCGACAAAGTTAGCCTGTCTCCTGCTTGCTGCCTTTTTTAAAGGTGTTATTATTTTCACTGCACACCGGCAGCGACCGGCATATAGAGTATAGCTTTCGCTGGCCCGAGCCTAAAATACCTCTTGTAGAATCTTCAAAAATCTTATACAATATTGGTAAGTACCAGAAAAACAATAGCAATATTTGGCGAGGGGTATGCGGATGCGGAAGAGCTTCTTATACCCCCGGGCGCTGTAACGCACACTTTGTATTACAAAAGGAGGATTATTATGGGGAAAATTTTAAGGGTGGATATGTCAGAAAGAACGGTCAAGGTTGAAGACGTTCCCGAAAAGTACAAAACATTGGGTGGACGAGCTCTTACTTCACAAATCGTCTACGATGAAGTTCCCCCTGCCTGTGAACCGCTGGGCCCTTACAACAAAATTGTAATTGCCCCCGGTGTTTTGGCAGGAACCAATGCTCCAAGCTCAGGGCGGGTCTCCGTAGGGGGTAAGTCACCCCTTACCGGGGGCATCAAGGAGGCCAACGCCGGCACACCCGTCTCCCAAAAACTGGGTCGTTTACAAATTAAAGCGATCATCGTGGAAGGACAAGCAAAAGACGGATCTTACCTGCTCAAACTCAACAAAGACGGGGCCGAGTTCCTGCCGGCAGACGACCTGAAAGGCAAAGTAACAAGGGAGATCAACAAAGAACTCTTCGGCAAGTACGGCGAAAAGGTCGGTATTATGACAACCGGAGTCGCCGGTGACTATAAGATGTCCATGGCCGGCATTTGCTTTAACGACCCGGAAGGAAGAGCCAGCCGTTATTCAGGCCGCGGCGGCCTGGGCGCGGTACTGGGCAGCAAAGGCTTAAAAGCCATGGTCGTCGATGATACAGGTGCTCCAGGTGTAGAAATGAAAGATAAAGACCTCTTCAAGCAGGGGCAAAAGAAAATGGTCGAAGCGCTCAGAAGTCACGATGTCACCAAGCCCGGAGGGGCGCTGAACAGCTTTGGTACCGCTGTGCTGGTCAATATCCTTAACGAGGCGGGCGGCTACCCCACCAATAATTTCAGAACAGGACAATTCGATGACGCCAGCAAAACCGGCGGAGAAGCTCTGGCCGAAGCTGTGGAGAAGCGCGGCGGCGGCACAATGGGCCACGGCTGCAGCCCGGGCTGCATAATCCGCTGCTCCAATGTTTATCCCAATGAAGACGGCAGCGAATTCACCTCCTGTATGGAATATGAATCCGTCTGGTCCCTGGGTGCTAACTGCGGCATCGGCAACCTGGACCACATCGCCAAGCTGGTGGACCAGTGCAACGAGTACGGGGTGGATACCATCGAGGCCGGGGTTACCCTGGGAGTAGCCATGGACATAGGTATCGTCCCCTTTGGGGACGGCTCCGGGGCCATTAAACTTATGGATGAAATCTTCAACAATACCCCCCTGGGACGCATTCTGGGCAACGGTGCCTGGTTTACCGGCAAAGCTTACGGCCATACGCGTATCCCTGTTGTAAAGAGACAGGGTATGCCGGCCTATGAGCCGCGAGCCGTAAAAGGAATCGGGGTCACCTACATTACCACACCCCAGGGTGCCGACCATACCGCAGGTTATACTATCGCCCCGGAAATACTCTCCGTAGGCGGAAAAGTAGACCCGCTTTCCCCGGAAGGCAAAATCGACCTTTCCAGGGCTTTTCAGGCTACCACTGCCTTCATCGATTCCAGCGGCTACTGCCTTTTCATTGCTTTTGCCGTGCTGGATTTTCCATCGGGCATGGAAGGCCTGGCAGAAACAGTAAATGCTGTTCTGGGCACGAACTGGACTGTGGATGACATACCCAAGCAGGGCATGGAAACCCTAAGGTTGGAATGGGAGTTCAACAAGAAAGCGGGATTCACCAAGGAGGATGACCGTCCCCCCGAATTCATGCGCTATGAAAAGCTTCCGCCCCACAACCAGGTCTTTGATATTGCAGATGCTGATCTGGACCGCATGTGGGAAGAGTTCTGTTAATCGGCCAGAATCTAACGTGGCGGCAAGACTTTTGTATCAACTCTGCGCAATAAGAACCCCGGTGCATACTAACCGGGGTTCTTATTGCGTGCGGTCAAAACCTTTGACTCAGAAAACAGTTAAAGGTATAGTGGTAGAAAGGTCTAGTAGTAGAAGGATAATAAGGCTTACCACTCTGCGGAGAAGAAACAGAGGAGGAAGCAACATTTGCAGAACGATACCGCACGCATGGGAGAAGAAAAAATAAGCAAGTTGCTTTTCAATTTTTCTTTTCCTGCCACCGTCGGCATGCTGGTCATGGCCACCTACAATATAGTAGATACCATCTTCGTGGGGATGCTGGGAAGTGAAGCCATCGCCGCCCTTTCCATAGCTTTTCCACTGCAAATGCTCCTGGGAGCAGTGGGAATCGGAACCGGCGTTGGAGCAGCTTCACTTATCTCCCGTTCTCTCGGTGCAGGAGACCAGGAAGAAGCAGAAAGCGCAGCGGGGCAGGTAATCGCCTTGTCCCTGCTTTTCGGTGCCATTACCGCCATCCTGGGCTTTTTATACCTCTCCCCCCTGCTGACCTTTTTGGGAACCACTCCCGAGCTCATGGCACTTACCGAAGAGTACATGATCGTCATCACCAGTGGTTCGGTCATGTTTTTTCTGATCATGATCATGAACAACCTGGTCCGGGCGGTAGGGAACCCCCTGCTCTCCATGAAAATAATGATTATCTCATCTCTGGTCAATATCGGCCTGGACCCCATCTTTATTTTTCTGCTGGACATGGGAGTTCAGGGCGCCGCTGTAGCCACCGTCATCTCCAAGATCGCCGGAGTTGCCATCATGCTCCATTACTTTTTTTCAGGGAAAAGCCCCCTGCGGCTTAATCTGTCCAGTCTTGCACCCCGCCGGGACACCATTGTTAATGTGTACCGCACGGGCTTCCCGGCCATGATCATGCAGCTTTCACTGAATGTTTCCCTCATACTTGCCAACTACGTCCTGGCAGGCTTCGGCCATATACCGATTGCGGTAATGGGAGTCATATTCCGCCTGCAGATGTTTGCCATTATGCCCATCCTGGGCATCTCCCAGGGCTTATTACCCATTATCGGCTTCAACTTTGGTGCCGGTAAGCTGAACCGTATCCGGGAAGCACTTTTAAAAGGCGTCGGGGTCAGCACCCTTTTTATTTTCTTGAGCAGCCTGATCTTATTCCTGTGGCCCACCTTCTTTTTAAGCATTTTCAGCTCCGATAAAGAACTGCTTGCCCTCGGGACCCACGCCTTGCGCATCATAGTGCTCATGTTTCCTCTTGTTGCGATCCAGATTGTCTCCACCGTTTTCTTTCAAGCCATAGGAAAGGGGCTTCCTTCCTTAATATTATCGCTTCTGCGTGAAGTGTTCCTATTCGTTCCTTTTATCCTTTTCCTGCCCAATATTTACGGGCTGGAGGGTGTCTGGATGGCCCGGCCCTTAAGCGACCTGCTGGCCTTCTTCGTCACTTTAATCATAATCACCCGCGAACTAAAACGCCAGGGCATTCCCCTGCGCACTTCCCGGTCTGCCACCGAACAATTGTAAACATTTTGTAAACTATTCCGGCCTGCACAGGAAGGGCAGTTCATTGCGTTGAATATGTGTAAGCATACGAAACAAAACTGCTTTACAGTAATCTGAACCGGAGCCAGGTCCGTCTGCCTCCTTTTTTTACATGGAGAGATAAAACATATCCGCTGTGGACCGGGCAAGCCCGGCATATCAGTACAAAAAAGGAATGAGTCAGATGAAAGGCAAAGGTGCTTTAGCCCTGTTAATTGTACTTACATTTTGGTTGATTTTACCTTCGCAGGCCTATGCTTATATCGACCCGGGGACCGGAAGTCTTATTTTCCAACTAATTATTGCCGCTTTCGTAGGAGGTTTGTTCACACTTAAACTTTTCTGGCACAGGATAAAAAAATTTTTCCGTTCTTTGAAGAGTGAAAAACATGAATAAAGAACTAACCATCTTACCTTCCTCCTTTCGAGATCCAAGTGGGCAGCTCTTTTGGTATGAGGGCATCCTTTATCGCCAGATAAATTCTACCTACCGGGAACAATATGAACAGTTGATGGATTCCGGGCTATACAGGGAACTGGTGGATGCAGAGCTGCTGATCCCCCATCAAGAAGTCAGCGATGTGCCCTGCCCGGAACCCGCCGGGGCCTATAAAACTATAAAGCCCCGGTTCATCCCCTTTATTTCCTACCCTTATGAATGGAGTTTCAGCCAGCTGCAGGATGCGGCACTGCTAACTTTGGCTGTACAAAAAAAGGCCCTGGACTTAAAAATGACCTTAAAAGACGCCAGCGCCTATAATATCCAGTTTGCCGGGGGAAAACCCGTTTTCATCGATACACTTTCTTTCGAGCATTACCGGGAAGGAACACCCTGGGTGGCTTACCGCCAATTTTGCCAGCATTTTCTGGCTCCCCTGGCCTTGATGAGCTACAGGGGACACCGTCTCCATCAAATGCTTCGCGTTTTCCTGGACGGGATTCCTTTGGATCTGGCCAGTTCCCTGCTGCCTTTTGCTACCCGTCTCAGGTTTTCTCTCCTTTCTCATATCCACCTACATGCCCGAAGCCAGAAACATTATGCTGCAAAAAAAACGACTGCTGAAGTTAAAAAAAGAAGCCATTTCCCCATGCTGGGCTTGATAGACAACCTGGAATCCGCCGTAACCAGCCTCAAGTTACGAACAGCCACCGCAGAATGGGCCGATTATTACGAGGAAAAGGTGTTCTCCGCAGAATATTTGGAAGAAAAAAAAGCACTGGTAAGCACTTTCCTGGAGAAGATCAACCCTTCCCTTGTCTGGGATTTGGGCGCCAACACCGGACTTTTCAGCCGTATCGCTTCTAATAAAGGGATTTTAACCCTTTCCCTGGAAATTGATCCGGACTGTGTCGAAAAAAATTACAAGCAGGTGACCCGTGATAAGGAATCTTCACTGCTCCCGCTCCTGCTGGATTTAACCAATCCCAGCCCTTCCCTGGGTTGGGAGAATAATGAAAGAGACGCTTTTGTGGAACGCGGTCCTGCAGATATGGTGATGGCCCTGGCCCTGCTGCACCACCTGGCAATCTCCAACAACCTGCCTTTCTCCAAAATTGCGGCTTTTTTTAGGCGAATATGCACTTCCCTGATCATCGAGTTTATCCCCAAAAGCGACCCGCGCGCCAAACAGCTGCTCCTGAACAGGGAAGATGTTTTTGAAAACTATACCCGGGAGCATTTTGAAGCAGAGTTTGCCCCATATTTCCATACGCTGGAAAGAAAGAAGCTGGAGAATTCGGAAAGAATGCTCTATTTGATGGCAAAGAAAGAGACCTATCCCGGGGACACTGGCAACCGGGAGTTTGACGATTCATGTTGAATCCAAAAGAATCTTTCCTGGCCCTCTCCCTTTCCAACCTTTTTTTCATACGGGTCTGGCAGGAACTGATTTTTGCCGAACCTGCAAATCGTTTCTATCTTAGCACCCCCCTGCCGGTAAATTATCTAGCCGCCATACTGAACGTCATCTTGCTGGCCGCCTTTTTTTACTTGGTGCTCTTTCTCTACAGGCAATACCCGGCCCGCTTCACACCTAAACTGGGTGCCGGAATGCTGCTGCTGCTACTTCTTATCCCTCTTAACTCCTTGCGTCTTATGTTTACTTCACTCACTATTACCGACCTGGCAGCCACCTTTGGTAATTATGGCCTGGTGATGTTCAGTATTTCGCTGCTTGCCCTGGCCCTGACTGCGGCAATACGCTGGCACCATTTTCTTACCGGAAGCGTAACGATCATTCTCTTCATACTCTTCCCCTTTGTATTTTTTACCTTTTCACAGGCCCTGTGGGGGGCATGGCGCTCCGAACCGCCACAGGCAACAGTTCCACCCCCCTCGCAAGCAGCAGTTAATTTTTCTGCCTCCGGAGAAAAGCACACTACCAGGGTCCTATGGCTTGTTTTCGACGAGCTCGACCAGCGCCTGACTTTTGAGGAAAAACCTGCCTCCGTAGAAACACCTGAATTGGACCGCTTACGCAGCAAAGCTATCTATGCTACCAATGCCCACCCCCCTGCGGACGATACCCTGCATTCCATGCCGGCCCTTATTACCGGGGACCCGCTTGCCAGGGCCGAGCCGGCAGGAGCAGGAGAGCTGCAACTTACCCTGGAAAAAACCGGCGAAACTTTGCCGTGGAGCAAAAGAGAAAATATTTTTACCAGGGCTGAGGAACTGGGCTACAATACCGGCCTGGTAGGATGCTACCTGCCCTACTGCCGTGTCATAGGAGACTCCCTGACAACATGCTACTGGCAACCTTTCGGCAGCGTGGAAACAAATACCCGCGAAGGGCTGAGAAAAACCATGCTTAACCAATTTTTAAGCAACTTTTCCATCTCCCCCTTTAATCAAAGAAGACATGCCATTAATGTTCACTTGAGCCTGCTGGAAGAAGCAAAAATTGCTGCCGCCAACCCGGATCTGGGGCTTGTCCTGGTGCACTTTTCCATCCCCCATTATCCCTGGATCTATCATCGCCACCGCGATAGCCTCACCGTTTTTAACTACGATATGCAATACGGCTATTTTGACAACCTGGCGCTGGTAGACCATACACTGCGCCAACTGCGCCTGGCCATGGAAGATTCCGCAACCTGGGAAGATACACATCTGCTGATCTCATCCGACCATCCCTGGAGAATGGAACTTTTCCCAACCTTTGATGGCCGCAGAGATTCCCGTGTTCCCTTTTTACTCCGTTTTTCCGGCCAGCAGCATTCTCTATCCTATTCCGCCCCTTTTAATACCATCATCAGCCATGACTTGATCCTGGGGCTTTTGGAAAATCGTTTTTCCAACGCTGATGATCTGTTAAACTGGCTTGATTAGCGAATGACAACGAGGAATCGGGGCGCAATGTGCCGAATATAAGTTTGCAACCCTTCGGAGGTGGAAAACATGGAACCGGAAAAACAGCGGGCACTTCTGGTAGAAGACGATCACGATGTTTGTGAGCTGGTCCGCATCGTGCTGCGCTCGGAAAATTATGCTGTCGATTTTGCCCATGATGGAAGCACGGGCCTGCGCACAGCCCTGGACAATAATTACGATCTGATTATCCTGGACTTGATGCTGCCGGAAATCGACGGTTGGGAGATCTGCAAACAGCTGCGGGAAAATGCTTCTACCCGCGGTATTCCCATCATCATGCTGACCGCTAAAGGGGAAGAGAAAGACAAAGTATTGGGGCTGGAAATTGGCGCCGATGATTACGTGGCCAAGCCCTTCAGCCCGCGGGAATTGCTGGCACGGGTCAAAGCTCTGCTGCGGCGCAGTACCAACTATAACCGCCCCCTTGAAAACCTCCACAGGGGTAATCTGACCATTAATCCCTCCCGCTATGAAGTAACCGCCCATGGAGAAAACATCAATCTTACACCCAAAGAGTTTGAGCTCCTGCTTTACTTGGCCCATAAATCCGGGACCATAATTGATCGTGAACAGCTCCTGGAACAGGTCTGGGGCTATGACTACTTCGGTGCTGCCAGAACGGTAGACGAGCACATAAAAAGGATCAGGCAAAAAATTGCAGCTGCGGACCGTCAGTACAGCTATATCCAAACCGCATGGGGTGTGGGATATAAGTTCGAGGTGAAAAAACATGTGGAATAAACTAAAACCGGGAAACCTTTTCTTTAAGTTACTGGGCGCGCACCTGCTGGTTGTGGTCATCACCCTGTTGGCAGTGAGCCTCGTTTTCTCCTACCTGGCAGAAGAGTACTTTTTCAGCACCAGGGAATGGGAGCTGGCCTCCCAAGCTGAAAAAGTGGCCGAAGTGCTGGAAGAGGAGCTGCGTCTGGAAAATCATGAACAGGTGGAAAAAATGGCCAGTGCCCTGGCCGTCTCCATGAATTTGAAGATACGGGTTATAGACGCCATGGAAGGACGCCGGGGAGAGCAAATCATTTCCGTCGCCCCCATCGAAGAGGAAGAGGAGACCCAACTGGGGCTGGAACAAAGAGAGGTCGAGTATGTGCTACAGGGCAATTCCTACTCCAAAAAAGTTTTCGGTCCCGAAATGCAGCGCCTGCTGGTAGCCCTCCCGGTCTTCCAGGAAGAAGATGGCGAGGGTGATTCCGGCAACCCAGCAGATGTGATCGGCGTCATCACCGTCAGCGCTCCCCTGACCGGGGTCCAGGCCACCGTTGCCCATCTCAGTCGCCTTACCACCTATTCCGGCTTAATAGCCGCCGCGGTGGCCGGCGTGCTTGCTCTTTCTCTCTCTAAAACCATTTCTAATCCCCTGCGGGTAATGACCCGGGCAGCCCGCGAGCTGGTCGGGGGCAATTTCCGCAGCCGCATCAATGTTACAGCTACCGGTGAAATGGGGGAACTGGCCGCTACCTTCAACCAGGCCGTAGATGAAATGGAAAAAACGGTGGAGGAACAAAAACGGCTCCAGGAGCTGAGGCAAAACCTGGTAGCCAATGTTTCCCACGAATTCAGAGTCCCTTTAACATCCATACAGGGCTTTGCCGAAGCCATGCTGGACGGCCTCGTGGAAGAAGAAGAAAAGGAAAAATGCCTGCGGCTCATTTTGGATAACACCTTTTATGTCAAACGACTGGTTAGCGATCTTCTCGAGCTTTCCAGCATAGAAAGCGGACATATTCAGCTGCAGTGGGAAAAAATATCCACCAGCCGTCTGATGGACAGGGTCATCCACAGCGCTCAACCAAAAGCAAAGGGGAAAAATATTTCCCTGGAATACGAGCAGAAACATTTGCCCTCCTATGTAGAGGCTGACGAGGATAGGCTTTTCCAGGTCTTAATCAACCTGCTGGAAAACGCCCTAACCTATACCCCTCCGGGGGGACAGATAAAAGTTGAAGCACGAGAAGAGGAAGATAATATAGTCTTTATGGTCAGGGATAGCGGTGCAGGTATTCCTGCAGAAGACCTTCCCCATATCTGGGAACGGTTTTACAAAGTGGATAAAGCAAGAAACAGGGCCCATAAAGGAAAAGGGCTGGGTCTGGCCATCACCAAGGAATTGGTCCATCTTCATGGGGGGGAGGTTTCCGTAGAAAGTGCACCCGGAAAAGGCAGCACCTTTTATGTGTACTTACCCCAGCAACAGGATGAAAAAGCGTAAACCGCGCTTCAGGCATAACTTCTTGAGCTTTGTGATTTTGGCCGCAATCATTCCGAAGCCCGTGGGAGCACAGACCTTTATTAAAGCATAACAGGGGGCACCTTCAGATCCAACTAAATGTTCCTGCCCAGGTTGGGTTAAGGAGCTGCTATTATTCTTTGCCGGTCTTGCTGTTCTTCGGCGTAATTCTTGATGCCCCGCGCAACAGCCTGGGCTGCCCGTTTTTGAAAGGAAGGATCGGCCAGCAGCTTCTCTTCTTGCGCGTTGGAGAGAAAGGCAACTTCTACCAAAATAGACGGCAGCTGGTTATTTCGTAAAACAGCAAAATTAGCCCGTTTCACACCTCTATCTTTGCGCTGCAACTGGGAAAGCAGTTCCGACTGAACATGGTCGGCCAGTCTCTTGGAAGCCGCTAGCAGTTCATCTGAAGCCCCGCCCCTTTCACCGGGGTAAAAAGTCTCTGTCCCCGATACGGCAGAATCGGGATGAGCATTGGCATGCATGCTTACAAAAATACCCCCGCTTTGATTTGCCGCTAAAGCCCTCTCCTGCAGGGCTAAACTCGTTTCCCCTTCCCGGGTATAGAGCACCGAAAAGCCTTCTTCCAGGAGGATCTCTCCTAACATGCGGGAAATATCGGTGACTACCTCACGTTCCGTCAGGCCTGAACGGCCTACAGCGCCTGTATCTGAACCCCACGTGCTGATAGTGGCGTGCCCCGGATCGATAATAACAGTGTTAGGGGGTGGGAAAACAGACTGAAAAGAAAACTCCAGCAGATCTCCCCCGCGCTTTCGCGTAACAGCGCGAACATTTCCGTCTTGCAGGTCCGTCACAATCCGTACCGTATCATCTGTATACTGTGATGCCCGTATCCTGATTACCGAACCCTGATGAACTTCCAGGGGAGGCATCTCGTCCACATCTCCCAGCCGTCCTTTAAAATCAAATACCATCCGGGAAGGGGTTTTTAATTTGAAAATATTTGGAACCTCCAACCCTCCGTCCCCTTTTACACGTAAACCTGCGCCTTCTTCCGACAATATGACCTCCAGCCCCGTTATCACGGGCAATCCTTTGGCTGCAGAGCTGTCAGGAGCCTTTTTCCCGCTCCAGCTGGCGATGACCGGGCCGGAAAAATTTTGGGCGCTGACAAAAGAACCTTTTTCCCGGGGGTTTTCATAGTAGGTCGCTACCAACCACCCGGCAAGCCAGCCCTGTTGACCGCTGGCAAGATGTACCTGGTACCAGCCGTCTTTTGCTGATGCTACCTCCAGCCTTTCGCCGAAATAAACGCGGTCAATAATGGGGAAAGAGGTGCCCGGCGATGAACGCACATTTACCATATCTTTCATGACCATGACCGATTTGCTGGCAGAAGAAAGGGCAAAAGACCCACCATCCACAGGTGGCGCGGGGGGAGTGGACGCCTGAGGGAGCTGCTCCGGCTCCGGTGGTGGAGGTTCGGAAGGCTGCTTTTCTTCTTTTTCCCCTTTCTCTTCCGGCTCTTCCACCGGATCCTTTTTATCTTCTTCCGGTTCTACGGGAGGTGAAGCTTTCTCCTTCACGTAACGGCCGTCAACCCAACCGGCTGCTTCCCCTCCCTCACGGTTGAAAAGAATCCGCCACCAATCGCCGGTCTGTCCCGTAAGAGTAACTTCGGTCCCCTGTGACAGCTGAGCCAGGCGGGGGTACTCCACCGCAGGCCCAGTCCTGACATTTAACTGGCTTGCGCTGATCACGGCCGGCAAAGCTTCGGTTTCCGAATCGGCCTTGAGGATTTCGGAACTGAGAGATACCGTCCTTGTTTCTCCGCACCAACCGACCTCAACGGCAAAGGACTCTGCTACAAAACGAAGGGGAACCATGGTGCGCTCGTTTTCTATCACGGCTGTGGTATCCATTTCCACTTCACCGCCATCAACCAGGGCGGTTTTCTGACCGATAAAGAGTTCAACCACAGACGTACTGCGGGTAATCTCCACTCTCCTGTTTTTTCCGTCCCAGCTGACGTCTCCACCCAGTGCTTCGGCCACAAAACGCACCGGCACAAGTGTCCGCGAATTTTCATCTATGTAAGGAGATACATCGCTCACCACTGGATTTCCGTCCAGCACGATACTTACTTCCCGGGTACCCTGGACCTGCGGAACAAAAAGTAAACTAGCAAGCAAAAAAACCGCACCACAGGTGAAAAATTGTAACATCCTTTTTTGCATATCTACCCCCGCCCCATTTTTAATCAAAATACTTGCTTACCTATTCCATAAAACGATTAACAAGCGGAAAAGATACGTGGCAAGCTTTATAAAAGGTCTTGTTTCATCACCTCACACCAATGCTTAACACTGCTATGCAAAACCGGTCAGAAAAGAGAAGGATAATCGAGTTTTTTGGCGAAGCTATTAGGCAAGGCCGTGCTGGATACCGGAAATGTTTATGACTTAAGATTATCCTTTACTAGCACATCATGCATCGATAATAACACAAATTGTCGCAGTTGTCTAATTATAATTTTCTACAACCCGGATCAGTTCTTTTGTCCGGCCTACTTCATTATTCTATAACATTATGAAAGAAGGGAAGTGTTAAATTGGATCTTATTAATAAAGAAGAAGTCGAGGTTTTAATGAAGCAGAGAAAAAAAGGGCCCTGCATCTCTATTTATCTGCCAACTTTCCGGTCTGGAGAGGACGCCAAGCAGAACCCTATCAGGTTCAAGAACTTGCTAACCAAAGCGGAGGAACAGCTTGCTGCGCTGGAAATGCGCCCCCAAGAACGGAAGGAGCTGTTGGAACCCGCCATGCAACTTATAAATGACAGTGTTTTCTGGAGAACCCAAGGCGAAGGGCTGGCTTTTTTTCTTTCGTCCGAAGTTTCACGCTTTTACCGGCTGCCGCTCTCCTTTCCGGAGCTGGCAATAGTCACCGATTCTTTTCACCTGAAACCACTCCTCTCCATGCTCTCGGGTGACGGGCAGTTCTATCTTTTGGCCTTGAGCCAGAAAGATGCACGCCTGCTGCAGGGCACCCGCAGTGTAGTGGAAGAGATGGATTTAAGTCCCATAATCGAAAAATTTGAACTGGAATTCGGCGAAGAGCTGCCGGAACAATATCTTCAGTTTCACACCGCTACACCTCGTAAAGGTGACGTTCGCCCGGCAGTTTATTTCGGGCATGGCGGAGAGATAGACAGCGCCTTGAAAGAAAGACTGCTAAAATATTTTCGCTTCTTAGACAAGGAGGTAAGGGGCATGCTTTATGAAGAGAGGGCCCCGCTGCTTCTGGCCTGTGTGGATTATCTGTTTCCCCTCTACAGGGAAGCCAATAAATACCCCCTCCTTCTGGAAGAAAGGATCACCGGCAATCCCGAGAAAATAAGTGCCGAAGAGCTGCACCGCAAAGCCTGGGAAATTGTGCAGCCCTTTTTCCAACAGAAGCAATCCGGCGCCATAGCTCGCTATCATGAACAGGTAGGGACTGGAAAAACTTCCAATACTGTAGAAGAAATATTGTCAGCTTCCTTCCACGGCAGGGTGGACACCCTGTTTGTGGCGGTGGGCATACAGCAGTGGGGCAGCTATGATCCTGAAACGAACTCCATTACCCTGCACGACCAATTTCAAGCGGGATATGAAGACCTCCTGGATCTGGCCGCGGCCCAGACCTTTCTGAACAACGGGACCGTTTATGCCGTGGCGCCAGAACATATGCCCGATTCGGAACCGTTGGCGGCTCTTTTCCGCTATTAAGACTCCTTGTAATTTAATTTTAATCTGTTTGAAATATCCCTGTAACATTTTGCCATTATAATGAAGGTGAGTTGACCCCCTCTTAATATATATACAAATGGCCCCGGTATCTGCCGGGGTCATTCTGTTTTTATCTTCTAATCTTCGGGAAAGACGCGCCTATTTTTACGTAGCTGCTTTGCAGCAATATTTACCGGGCCGTTAGGCGCATGACACTACAGCCCTTCCCGGTTAAGGCAGAGGTAAAAACCGCCTTCTTGCCCGGTTTGTTCTAATACCGAGGTGTACTCCACGTTCCGGTAGAGCTGCTGGAGCCTGCCCTCGAACTCCTTTTCCGGAGAAGAACACCAGAAACAGGCCACCCCTCCGGGCAACAAACAGTCCCGGATCTGTTCCAAGCCGCTTTTCCTGTACAGCAGCTCGTTTGCGGGGCGGCTGAGCCATGTGCTGCCATTATCGGTATCCACCAGGACCACGTGGTAACAAGCCTCCGGCACCCTGCGGTGCGCTTCCCTCTGCACCACTTTTACAAAATCTTCCTTTAGCAGTTCCACCCGGCCGTCATGAAGAACACCGCCATTAAAATCTCCCAGAAAAGTCCTGTTCCAGCGGATAACCGCTTCTTCGATCTCTGCAGTTAATACCCTGACCACCTGTGGCCACTGCAAAGCCTCCTGCAAGCTGAAGCCCACCCCCAGGCCGCCCATAAGCATGCGAATACCTTCCTTGTAGCGGCGGGTGACTATTTCCAGCGCACTGCGGACAGCAGCTCGCTCCGAGGCCCCGTTATAAGTAGCCATCAGGAAAACCCCGTTATAAATAATCTCATAATGCTGTTCCCGCTTCTGGAGCTGTATTTCGCCCCCGGGGTATTTAACCCGTTCAATTACCTGCAGATTCCCAGGCCACATATGCAGCTGATCATCTCCCATATTTTAGCAAT
>SLJK01000143.1 GCA_007135125.1 Syntrophomonadaceae bacterium
CCCTGAAGGAATGCCCTCTCTAGATAGGTGTATGGCACCAGCAACGGTTCCACCTCTTTCCAGAACTTCCATCTGAAAGGGAATATTATTTTTTTCCGCAGTCTTAACCATCAGTTCAATAACCTTTGGATGACAGATTATCGAAGAGTCCTTCACCTTTACCGCTGGGCCTTTACCCAGAGAAACATCCATCTTGTACTCCGGTTCCGGTGTATCGCCAACCCTGGTAACATCTACCGCCAAGCCGTAATGCGGCTTAAGACTATAAGAAGCTGGGCGGGCACCCCTTAAACCCACCTCTTCTTGAACAGTAAAAACAAAATTCACACCTTGCGGTAAAGAAGCAGGCAATCTACGCATAGCCTCAATAAGAAGAGCGCATCCAACACGATTATCCATAGACTTACCCATTAAACGTGTGCCCTCCTGGTTAATAGCGCTGGAAAAAACCGCTGTATCTCCTATTTTTATCTTTTCCTGGGCTTCCTCTTTATTTCGGGCACCTATATCAATGAACATTTTGTTATAGTCAAGTTCCTTCCGATCCTTAATTTTTTCCTGGGCTATTACACCAACAGTTCCATTTTGGAAAACAACACTACTGCCCACCAAAGAATTTTTTAGCACTCCACCAATATTAGTAAAACGCAAAAAACCGTTATCATCAATAAATATTACCATAAAACCAATCTCATCCATATGCGCTGCAACCATAATTTTCGCAGCTTCATGGGAACCTTTAAATGCGACCAGATTCCCCAAATTATCTTCAAAAACCTCTTCACTCAGACCTTCGATCTCTTTTTTAATTAAAGAACGAACTGTATCTTCCGATCCGGAAGGACCGAAAGCACCGGCAAGCCTGGCAAGCAGTTCTTTCATGTCTAAAACCCCTTTTCTCCTATGGAATTCAAAAACCCATCCACAACTTGAACCAGGTTTCTCCAGTCATGCAAGTTTATAAGAGAGGCAGGAGAGTGTAAATATCGACAGGGAGTGGATATAACACCGCTCATAACACCGCTTCTCGAAAGAGAGATAGCACCAGCATCTGTAAAACTACCGGTAAAACGGCGAAATTGGAAAGGAATTCCTTCCTTTTCAGCAACGGATAGCAAACGCTCCAATATAAGAGGATGGGTTATAACAGAATTATCCCTGATGGTAATAGCAGGTCCCTTTCCCAGAGAAGTCGCATGTTCGTGTTCTTTAATATCGGGCAGATCGGCAGCGGTAGTAGTCTCAATCACCAGGGCAATACGAGGGTTTATCCTGTATGCTGCCACCTTGGCACCCCGCAAACCTACTTCCTCTTGCACAGAAAAAACACCTGTAATTGAAAAAGGATAATCTTTTTTTAAAATTTCCAGGAGCGCTGCACAGCCTGCTCTGTTATCCAAAGCTTTTCCGGAAAAGAGATCACCCTGCTGCAATCTCCCTTCAGATAGAAATGATATATAATCTCCTACTTTCACCGACTTTTCCGCATCTTCTTTATCTCTTGCCCCGATATCAATATATAATTTATCTATCTCTACCGCTTTTTCGCGTTCCTCTTTTTTTTGTAAGTGCACAGCTTTGGCACCTATAACTCCTGGGATGTTATCAGGCCCTATCCGTACTGACTTGGAAAGTAGAAGAAGTTCATCCAATCCTCCAACCGGGTATACTTTCAGATGGCCACTTTTTTCTATGGAAGCTATCATCATGCCAACCTCGTCCATATGTGCAGTCAGCATAACACTTCCTTCTTGCCATTTACTGTCTCCTTTAAAAGCGTATAAATTACCTATAGAATCTGTTGCAGATAAAACACCCATCTTGTCTAGCTCTTGACGTATAAATGCTCTTACTCGAGATTCATCTCCTGAAACACCGGGAATTTCAGAAAGTTCTTTTATAAGCATGACAATTCCTCCGCAAAAGCACTATCCACCTCTGACACAAAAGCCGCCAGCAATTTGCCTCCGATTTTTATATCCTCCATATCTACCAGTTCTACTGAAGTATGCATGTAACGCAAAGGCACAGAGAGAAGTCCGGTGGGGATACCCTCCCGGCTAACTTGAAGGGCTCTGGCATCAGTTCCGGTAACCCCTGGAGAAACATCTTTCTGATAAGGCAAATGCTGTTCTTCCGCAACTTCAGTCAATTTTTGGGCCACAAGAGGGTGAATATTTGGCCCCCTGGTAATCACCGGGCCTTTGCCCAGGGAAGAAACTTCGTGTTCAGCCGCCCCAGGAAAACTTCCGTGACAAACATCCACGGCAATACCGATATCTGGAGAAAGGCCATAAGCAGAAACAACGCCCCCCCTTGTTCCTACCTCTTCTTGAACGGTAGCTACAATATAAAGATTGGCCCTGTGGTTAATGTCCTTTAGTTCGCGGACACATTGCCAGAGCAAAGCTATACCAGCACGATCATCCAACGCCTTGCCGGCCCTTCTACTATGTAGTAGGGAAAGAAAGCTTCTTTCCATGGCAACTAACGAGCCCACTCTAACCATTTCTTTTATCTCTTCAGAAGGAAGGCCAGTGTCAACAAAAAGATCGTCCAGATTAGTTCCAGACCCTTTCTCCCCCGTCTTACGCAAGTGAGGAGGTTTACAACCAATGATTCCTCGAAGGGATTTACGGCCATATACTGTAACAGCCTGCCCGGGAAGCGTCCTGGTATCAAAACCTCCTAAAGATGTAAAACGCAAAAATCCATTATCTTCTATTTTGGTTACTATCAACCCTATTTCATCCATGTGTGCACATAAGAGTATGGAAGGAGCTTCTTTGTCTCTTCCTCTTTTGTACAAAACAAGGTTGCCGAGGTGGTCTTCTTTACTTTCATCAATATACGGAGAAAAAGAATCCAACAATAACGAAAAAATGTTTTTTTCAAAACCGGATATGCCATCTCTTTGGGTCGTCTCTTGTAAAAATGCATGTAAATCCATTGCTACCTGCTCTCCTCCTAAATATAAATTTCTATAGAAGGTAGGGTGCTTTCTTTTTTATCCCCTGTTATCACTGCCGTTTA
This sequence comes from Syntrophomonadaceae bacterium, assembly GCA_007135125.1. Taxonomy (GTDB): domain Bacteria; phylum Bacillota; class Dethiobacteria; order DTU022; family UBA8154; genus SLJK01. Next base: position 3,034 of record SLJK01000143.1, read on the forward strand.
AATGTTGAGATAATTCTTTCTGCAGCACGGAGGTTATGCTATATACCTTTTCCGTCTGGGGGATAGTTAGTGTTCCCGCCCCGCAACTGGGAGTAAGTAGAAACTGTTTCATCAAAAGCTCTTTAGTGACTCCTCTTTTTGTCAATCGTTCCACTCCTTCATAATACCTGGCTTTCAAAGAAGCAACATCTTCTTTTTCAATTGCTTCAGAAGTGGGAACAAGGCCCCAGGCCAAGCATCCTCCTTGTTGCAAAAATGCTTCCACTTGTTCGGTATAAACTACAAGAGAATCAAAATAAGAATATGCATCAAAATTAACAATATCTACAGGCAAATCGAAAAAAATGGACCAATCCACGCCAGAGCAGCTATGTACACCGCAATATGCTCCTTCGTTTTTCACAGCAGAGACCACCTGTCCCAGACTCTCTGCAATGTCATCTTTTGAGAGCGATACATATGAAGACTGGCCATAAGCAAGTAAGGCTGGCTCATCGATAAAAAGGACTACTGGCACAGAAAAACGGGACAGAGCTCTTACCTGAAAACGCGCCACCATGCAGAGGGTTTTTGTCAAAATATCCCTTATATTAGGTTTATAAAACGCATTTGTCCCATCTGCAGCATTTACTCCCAGACCCACTGATAAAGGGCCACTAATATGTCCTTTTAAAAAGCGGGGACTTTCGGGGTAATCTGCCCAATCTTCATCCAAAAAACGGTAAAAACCGCTAGCCGAATCTCTCGGAAATGCAAAAAAAGAAAGGGGATCTTCTGCCTCTCTATAACTCTTTACATTTCTATCGTTCTTTAATTCTTCTTCTATTTGAAGGTATAGTTGATAAAAACGCTCCTCTTTTTCTATCCAGTCTTCCTGCTGGTCATAAAAAAAGGGGGTTCCCCCCTCTTCCGTATTTATAATTTCCAGCTTTTGTAACGGGGTAAGGTACTGCCTTACAAAGCTCTCTGTAC
>SLJK01000070.1 GCA_007135125.1 Syntrophomonadaceae bacterium
CTTCAAATTCTTCTGCTAATAAATCTACATATTTTTGACCCTCTATCTCCACCGAGGCAATTTCCTGGTAATAGAGGTCCACATCGAGGCTTGCAGTAAAATCTTCTGCTTCTTCATCTTCGCCCCTGGTATAGGTAGCTTTCACGGTTATGGTGGCGGGGTCGACACCGGATTCCACCTCGAGGACTCCTTCTTCGTCAATGCTTATTCTTTCATCCTGGCCGTTTTCCACTTCCCAGCTTGCTTCAACTGTATTTTCAGCGCCTTCTTCATCTACAAAAACAGCCGTGTAGGTTTCTTCTGCCGGTTCTTCGCCGTCCCCTGGAATAATAATATACTCGCTGCCCTCTACATGCAGTCCGAAGGCTCTTTCTTCTTCATCTTCCTGTACAGCGTCAACGAATCTCATCTGGATTCCCGGGGGCAGCACATCTCTGCCATGCAATCCGGGCGGCAGCCCGCCTTTGTCCTGGAGTCCCGGTGGTATTCCCTTGCCCTGCAGTCCCGGGGGCAGCCCGTTTTCGTGGTTATGTTGATGAGTATAGGTGTGTTGTATGCTATTGGCGTGGGCCGGGGGCCCGTTTCCCCTGGCGTGTTCGGGTGGGGCTGCGGTGGCCAGGGCGGTAATGCTCAACATGAATACCAGTGTTAACAGGACTACGCCAATTTTTTTGACTTTTATTTGCAACTGAATTCCTCCTTCTTAAACTAAAATGCGCTATCTTCTTAAACTATAATGCTCTATTACCAGTTCCTCAGCTGTTGAAGTATCACCTCCATAAACTTTGTCAGCCTGTGGAACAGAAAATGCTCCACTTCGGCAGCCTGGCGATCCAGTGCTCACCGCAGGGGGAGAGGGGCCGGACCCATGGCTTTGCGTCCCTGCCTTGCGACAGGTTTGCCTTTTCGGCAAGCATTTGTCGCTTACCTTTGCTTAATATTATCTTAATATTTCCTGCTACTATTATACTACGCATTTTGTAGGTTTTTTAGGGGGGTCATGGAAAACTTTATTCATGTTTTTTCGTCAAAATAATTGCCTTGACGCCTCCAAAATTCAATGATAAAATAATTGTAATGAATTATAAAAGATTAATGATTATTTAAGAGGTGCATGAGATGATTTTGAAAAGGGCACGCATTACAGGTAGGGGACAGCTCCAGCTGCCGGTGGAAATCCGCAAAAACATGGGTGCTGCTGTCGGTGATGAAATTTTGTTCAAAATGCATGATGATGGGGGTGTTAGTATCGAACTGGTCAAGAAGCAAAAATATAGCGATTTCGCCGGTGTTTTGCCGGTCAAGCGGGATTTTCCCGGAATTAATACCGAAGAGGAAAGCGTTAGGCAAAAGGTTGCAGAAAAAAGAGGACAGTACAGGTCCGCAGAAGATTAGCTTAGAGCAGCCGGGTCAAGTTGCCATTAGAGAAAAATGGCTGGGATAAGCTAATTTAACTTGCGCGCCGGGGAGCAGCATAAGAAGATAACCTAAAAATGATGCCGGGGAGAGCAAAAACATGGGTGATAATCAAAAACAAGAGGAGCGGGAAGTCAATGATACCTGGCTTGATACCAATGTAATTCTGCGTTTTCTTATTCGTGATAATGAACCTATGTTTTGGGCGGCCTGTGATGTTTTCGAAAAGGCGGAGGCCGGCAGCTTGGTGCTGCATATTCACCCTGTCATAGTCGCTGAATTGGTGTGGACCCTGGATTCATTTTATGGTTACACTAAAGAGGAAATCGCGACAACGCTTTGCGGATTTTTCACTTTGGAGGGCTTGGTCCTGCATGATAGGGATGCCGTGCTGAGCGCTCTCTTAAATTATAAAGAGAAGAATGTCGATTATATCGATGCCTACCTGGCTGCCGTGGCCGGGGCACATGGGGATCAAGGCGTTATTACTTTTGATAAAAAACATTTCCCGCAGCTACTTAAGAATGTGACGGTTCTTAAGAACAAGTAAGTTGACAGGGGGACGGGGTACTTGTCAACTTTCTCCTTCTTTATTTCTTATTGGCGGTATTTCCGGTCTTTCATTTTCCTCTACGGGTGGCACGTGGGGTGGAGGCCCGCCGCTCTCCTCCGGTTTTCCTGTATCTTTTTCCTCGTTTGCGCCTTTGTCTTTGTCTTCATTTTCGCGTCCGGTTTCTTTTTCTTTTACACTTCCACTTTCTTTTTCATGTGCGTTTTCGCTTTGGCCCGGAGGTGCTTTCTCTTCGCTCCTTCCGCGCCCGCCGATAAATTCTCCGTCCTCAAATAAGACTTCGGAGGCCGGGACATTTTGCAGCAGCTCCTGCACGGGCGGGGGAGGGCCTGTTGTTTCCGGCGCGGCGTCTCCTTTTGCATCTTCGTTTTCATCTCCCGGTTCAGGTAAATTTCTCCGGGTCATTTCCTCCTGGAGGCGGATGGCGTTCATGGAAACATTGTTTCCCCGGGCTTCTTCAGCTTCCCGTAGCCCGAGGGCCGATACTTTGAGGTAGGCATCCAGGTTTATTTGTAAGACGTGCTCCCGCACGGCTTCCTGGAGCTGTTCGTTGTTTAAGGGATAGTTTTCGGGGGCGGCCAAGGAGATGAAAATGGCGTTTTCCTTTTCCGGGGAGAGATACTCCAACTCCAGGCTCTTATCCAGGATCTTTTCAAGCGCTTCCTGTGCTGTTTGACCCTGCAGTCCTTGTGCTTGTTGCTCTTCCGGCGCCGGGGCCTGTGCCTGCCCATTTTGCGATGCCTCCGGGGGCCGGGTCTGTGCGCTGTCCCCGGTTTCCCGGGCATGTTCCGGGTTCTGCATGCTTTCCAGGACTATTTCGCCGTCGGCGTTTAGCGGGGTAAGCTCCAGGACGCGGCCTTCTTCGTCCAGGGCCAGGGAGAGGCTGGGGTTGATATCCAGGTCCAGGTAGGCTGCTGCCACAGGGCTGCCGGGGGCAGGTGAAAACTGCTGGGACATAAATAGTCCCACGACCAGCAGGAGGCCGGCGGCCAGGGCTCCCAGGCGCAGCCACTTTTTGCGCGGATGCCCGGAAGCGTGCGCGCCCCGGATATCCTCCAGTTCTATTTCGCTTCCCACTTCGTAAAGCTGTCCCCTGGCAGGGAACTTGAAATATTCCCCCTCGGGGGTGAGCAGGTAGGTATATTTTTTGGTGCTTTCCAGGACCAGCCCTTTTATTTTATTCATTTGCGCTGCAAGCTCTCCTTTCCCCACAGATATTCTGTCATTTCTTCTAATTCTTCGTGGCTCCAGACTATGACCAACGATAGCAGGTAGCGGCGCCACCTTTCCAAAGTCTTGCGCTTTATTCCCGTTAGCAGTTCTATTTCTTTCAGGGGGAGTTTTTTCTCCCTGAAAATGCGTTCTACCAGTTTTTTTTCCTTGCCCACCAGGCGGGCGGCTTCTTTTAATATGCGGCGGGTGTCTTCATGTTTTGGCGAGGAGAGGGCAAGTTCCTGCAGAGAAAGGGAGAATTCCGCCAGCACTTCTTTGAAAAGGGTTATCTCGTAAGCCCGCTCCTGCCGCGCCTGTTCTTCATTGTATATTTGCAGGGAGGCTGCCGCCGCGCCGGCTGCGCCTTCGGAAGATGCCGCGGCAGGCCCCGTGCCTGCGGTTTTTGTCCCTTCCTCAACGCTGTGAGCCGGAGATTCGGTCAGGGACAGCGGCAGGGGCACTGTCTGAGGGTTCCCCTTTTTGCTCTGCGTTTTAAAATGGTCGATGAGGCTGTTTTTAATTATGAGCCGGGCGTAGGGGTAAAACCCCTTGCCCTTGCGGGGATCATAGCTATCGATTCCCCTGTTAAAGGCAATAAGGGAAATGCTCAGTTCATCGTCGTTTTGCCATTCCAGCTGCCTTTTGCAGAGAAAGGAGGCATAGCGGCGTATCGTTTCCCTGCTGGAGGCGATGAACTCTTCCCGCAGCCGTTCGTTGCCCTGTTGTATCTCGTGAATGACAGAAGTAATATCCTGCAAGGCTGAGCCTCCTGTCTACTTAATGTATACGAAATAAGTCGA
>SLJK01000082.1 GCA_007135125.1 Syntrophomonadaceae bacterium
ACATCTCCGATCTGGTCGATCTGGAGGATGATGAGTAGAGTTATGCTAGAAATAAGTTTTTTGGGCCAAGGCGCGCGGCCAGGAACCGGTCTCTTCCGCCAGGATCCTGGCCCGGGCCGCCCCCCGGTCGAATATTTTTTAAAATCCCCGGAAAACAACGAAAATGAGAATGGGGCGCAGGATAAAGCAGGTTTTTCCTGCTAATTTTTGTTTATGAGGGTTTTTCTTATGGAGACAAGGAGTGTTGTCATATACCTTCTACTATAGTTATCCGGCCTACTGCCCCTTATGCCAATCCCCATATCTTTCTGTTCATAGAGCGAGCCACTATTTAAAGAGATTGTATGTTAAATGTTTCACATATAATATAATAAAAAACAATACTTGATAATTATACTCAAAAGGAATATAATGTAGAAAAGGTAAGTTTCATATTTGTTTTTTAGCAGACGTCATATCCGGAGAAGTTCATTTTAAGCATAAATGCAGGGACTACCTGCCTTTGTTTTTTTTGAGGGGTTGTTTTTGAAGGTCTGTAAAGAGGACTTAACTGGGAGGAACTATGATGGATCTTAATTATCCCCTGGCTTTTGGAGCAGGCATTTTATCTTTTTTGTCTCCCTGTGTTCTGCCTCTTATTCCTGTTTACCTGGGGACTATCGGCGCCCTGGGTTTTCCCGGTGATGAAAGTGGGCGCCAGTGGTCTCGCAAGGAAAAGGCCATGCCTGTGGCACTGGCCTTTATCCTGGGATTTTCTACTGTCTTTATTATGCTGGGCCTTTCTGCCGGGACTCTGGGCTTGTTGCTGTTAGAATATAGAGAGAGCCTGTACCGCCTGGGCGGTGTGGTAGTAATTTTATTTGGATTAAAGCAGTTGGGCTTATTCAAACTTCCTTTCCTGGAACGCGGGTGGAATTTGCGACTTAAGACACCCCTTTCTTCCGGGGTGGGGGGTGCTTTTCTGATGGGGACAATTTTTTCCCTGGGCTGGAGCCCCTGCGTGGGCCCCATTTTGGGTAGCATATTGTTGTTAGCCATGGGTACGGGGGATCCTTCAATAGCCGCTGTATATTTGTTTATGTATTCCGCAGGGTTGGCAGTACCTTTTTTGCTCCTGGCTTTGTTCCTGGAAAAGATTTCAGCCAGGTGGAGTGGGATTAATAGTTATTTGCCCCTTATAACCAAGATTAGCGGCGTTTTACTGCTACTGTTTGGAATTCTTCTCGTGAGTGGCTTGTTTCAACGACTGCTTATTAGTTAAGTCAGCAAGATAAGGAGGAGGTAGCGTGTTTAAGAAGTGGGAAAACGGATTTCGGAAGGGTTTTACTCTTTTATTGTTAATTACGGCCGCGACTTTTTTGTTTTCGGTGAGTTTAATTAATGTGGGCTGCGAGTATACCGCTCCGGGTGCGGCAGACGAGGAAAAGGAAGAAATAAACGCCGAAGGCGGGGTAGAAGAAGCCCCCGCCGCGACTGCTCCTGCAGTAGGTTCCCCTGCTCCTCATTTTACCCTGACGGACCTGCAGGGAAACGAGAAAGGCCCTGCTGATTTTCGCGGCGAAACGACATTGCTTAGCTTTTGGACTACCTGGTGTTCTTATTGCCAGGAGGAGCTGGAGCTTTTGCAGGCTATCCATGAAAGGGATGAAGCGGCTGTTTTGGCCGTAAACGTGGAAGAGAGTGAAAGTGAAGTGCAAAATTTTATCCGGCAGCGGGAATATACTTTTCCCGTGGTTCTGGACAGTGAGGGAGAGGTATTTCGGCAATACCGCCTGAGAGGTTTTCCCAGCACTTTTGTGCTTAACGCGCAGGGAGAGATAGCTTCCATCCATATCGGTCCTTTGGACGTAGGGGAGTTGGATGAGATACTCCGGGGCGCTGCTGCGGAGCAAAGAGGCCCTGTTTGATAATTTTTGCGGCCGACGGGTTTCGGCTAAAAAAAAGTTATTAAGCTGTGCTGCCATATGCCTTCTGGCTTGCCGGGAGGATGAAGTTTTTTCAAGGGCTTTTTAATAGAAAGCCTTTTTTTCTTTTTTTTAGGAACCATTTTCAATTTGAAACGTATAATCAGTAAGAGAGATAAGCCAAATCTTACTGAGGGGGAGGGAGTTCTTGTTTCCAAAAAGCAGGAACGATGCCATGTCTAATACTAAAAAAGACAAGATCAAACCGCAATTCTTTTCGAAGCGTAAACAGGGTCTAATAACGGTGCTGGCTGTTCTGGTACTATTTGTGCTGGTGGGGGGATGTGCCTCATATTCTGGCCCCGATGCCATGGAAGAAGTGGATAGTGTGGCACCTGACGAGGCTCCCGCAGAAATGATAGCGGAAGAAAGAGGAATAGAGGCTCCCCGGGAGGTGGACGAAGAGGCGGGAACGGTGGCGGAATTTCAGGAAGACAGGCGTTACGTTATTTATAACGCTCATCTGGAGCTGGAAGTTGAAGATATTGAACAGGCCACGGAAGAGATAAGATCGAGAGTGGAAGAGCTTGGGGGTTACGTTTCTTCCCTGGCGGTATACCAATTGCGGGAGGACCGGAAGGCCGGTCAGATGACCCTCCGCGTTCCCGAAAAAGACTTTGCCATGGTCCTTTCATATCTGAAAGAAGAAGCCCATGTTAAAAACGAACGGCTGGACACGGATGATGTAACCAGGAGATATATTGACCTGGAGGCTCGCATAGCGAACCTGGAAGTGCAGGAAGAAAGAATGAGGGAGCTGCTTGACCGGGCCGATACTATCGAGGAGATTTTGGAGATTGAAAAAGAACTGGGAAGGTTGCGTGGTGATCTGGAAGCCATGCAAGCAGACTTTAAGCATCTCAGCGAGCGGGTTAGTTATGCCACTATCAACCTTTCGATGCAGGAGAGGGATCCCCGCACACAGGTGGCTACAAGTGAGATTGGCAGCAGCGGCGAGAAGATCATGAACCTGCTGACTCTTAATACCAACCGTGTGCTGCAGGGAGCCACAAATCTGTTAATTGTCACCATCGGTTCGCTGCCTATTGTTATACCCCTGCTTGTGCTGGGCTTTTTGGCCTGGAGAGGGTACCGTATACTTGTCCGAAGAAGAAACAAAGAAGAATAGCGGAAAGTCATTAATGGAAGCTTATTTAAAAAACCCGGAGAACTATGCAAAAGGTTCTCCGGGTTTTTAATTGGATGACCATGAAGCTTTATTTTATATTCCGATACCAAAGACGCCAAACTGCAGGTAGAAGAGAAAGACCAGAATACCACCCAGCACGATCATCATCAGCAGGATATCAAAGTCGATGTTAGCTACGTTAAAAAGGCGGGAAGCATCTGATTTTCCGGGACTGTAATCCAGGTGCTGCAAAAGGCCGAAACCGGACTTCATGGCTCCTTCTACCGATTTAGACGCTGTTCCCCCAACTACTGTGAAAGCTCCGGCAATTTTGTTTCCGACAGCATTTACGAATCTACCCAGCTGGGTGGCCATAAACTCATGCCCCAACCAGTAGGGAATACTCGTTTTAAAGAGCCCCGACTTGACCCCGATAGCAAAAGCCAGTCCACCCAGGGCCAGCACCATGAAGGAGCCCATGATATCCTCCAGGGCAAAAAGATTAATCTTTGCCACGTATTCCACCAAAGTCGGTGTAAAGGTGAAGGCGCTGAGGGTAGGCATAATAAGCGTATTCAGAATGTAGCTGGGATTTAAACCGATAAACACAATGGGCAGCGCCAGCATGGCCATGCCTATTTTCATGGAGCGCGGTTCTGAGCTCAGGCTTTCTATTTTTTTCACGCTTTCCTCGGGCGGCCTGCGTAGAAAAACCAGGTAGATAAATTTTAAATAATAGAGCACTGTCCCTGCCGCGGTAATCATGAATATCCGTTCCGCTTCCAGCAGGGCAGCCACACCATGGTGTTCGTAGGCTTCTATAAGGGCGTGATGCAGCAGGGTTTTGCTGGGGTACCCGTTGAAGAGAGGCATACCGACGATACCCAGGGA
>SLJK01000105.1 GCA_007135125.1 Syntrophomonadaceae bacterium
ATTTGCAGGGTTATTTTGGGGTAGAGATTTCCAGGGAAAAGGCCAGAGTTGGTGGAGGTTCTATGCCACTGGTTTCCCTGCCCAGTTGCCAGGTCAGCCTAAAACCTGTCAGTCTGAGCGGAGAAGCTGTGGCGGAAAGGCTGCGCACGGCCAAGTCACCTGTGCTTTGTCGTATACGTAAGGGACAAGTTTTGCTTGATCTGCGCTCTATACAGGAAGATGAAGATGAACTGCTTGCGGAAACAGTGGTAGAAGTTTTGGAAACTGTTGTACCACCAGAAAAGGAGAAAGAGAAAGAACAATGATTATCGGTACCGCTGGACATGTAGATCATGGCAAGACAGAGCTGATACGAGCATTGACGGGCATAGACACGGACCGCCTTCGGGAAGAAAAAGAAAGGGGCATTTCTATTGATCTCGGCTTTGCTCCTTTCAACTTAACAGACGGTCGCGTAGTGGGAGTTGTGGATGTCCCTGGCCATGAAAAATTTATCCATAATATGCTGGCCGGTGTGGGCGGTCTGGACCTAGTCCTTCTGGTGATAGATGCTGCAGAAGGAGTAATGCCTCAGACCAGGGAGCACCTTGATATCCTGGAGTTGTTGCAGGTTAAAAGGGGACTGGTCGTTATCACAAAAATGGACCTGGTAGAAAAAGAATGGCTGGAGATGGTGGAAGAAGAGGTCCGGGAAGTTATGGAAGGAAGTTTTCTGGCAGATGCACCGATTTACTTTGTTTCTTCCGTTACTAAGGAGGGTATTGAAGAGCTCAGGCAAGCCATTGAGGAAATTGCCGCTGCAGTCCCAGGAAAAGATAGCGAAGCTCCCCTGCGTATCCCTTTGGACAGGGTTTTTTCAGTTTCCGGGTTTGGTACAGTTATTACTGGGACCTTATTAAGTGGAAAAGTTAGGACCGGCCAGACAGTGGAGCTGCTCCCTCCGGGGAAAGAGTTTAGAGTAAGGGGAGTACAGGTGCACGGAGAAATGGTAGAGAAAGCAGAGGCCGGACAGAGGGTGGCCTTAAATCTGGTAGGCCTGGAGAAGGCAGAGGTAATAAGAGGCAGTGTAATAGCTGACCCCGGCTTTTTCTGTTTGACTCGTTTCTGCGACACAAAACTGAAAATGCTTTCCACTGCTGCAAGACCACTGACCAACATGTCACCGGTCCACTTTTACCTCGGCACTGCCAGGGTGGTAGCACGTACGCTTCTCCTGGGCAGTGAGGAATTAAAGCCTGGTCAAGAGGGGTTTGTTCAGTGTCGTCTGGATAGGCCTCTGGTAGCTCATAGGGGAGATCGTTTTATTATACGTTCTTATTCTCCAATGATAACTATTGGCGGAGGCATTATTCTTGATGAAAACCCTCGGCGCCATAAGAGGTTTCGGGGTGATGTTTTAGGTAACCTGGAGCAGCTGGAAAAAGAAGATCTTTCCTTTGTTTTGCAGAGGTTAAAGGAAAAAGGTGTTGCTACCCTGGAAGCTCTTTCCCAAAGAACGAAAATTGGTCCGGGACAACTGCAGAAAATGCTAAATGAAGCTGTCCAAAGAGGCGATGTTGTCTTAATAGGGGGCTTTTTTAGCACTCCTGAAATCGTCCGGGAGTGGGAATCTGCGGTTATAGAAGAGCTGGAACGTTTCCACAGGGAAAGACCTCTGCAACCTGGTCTGCAAAAAGCAAGTTTAGCTGGAGCTCTTCCATATAAATTGACAGGAAAAGCTTATGACGAATTACTGAAACATATTGAAGAAAAGGGACTGTTGGTACTTAAAGGAGATCTCGTCCTTAAGAGCGACTTTACACCGCGCCCTTCAGCGGCGCAGGAAAAAAAGATAGTAGAAATCCTAGAAATTTTTGCGCAGGGAGATTTGAACCCACCGTCACTGAAAGAAATCTGGGAAAAATTTGGTTTTAAAAAAGAGGAGGTTGAAAACCTGGTATACTACATGGTTGAAGAAGGGCACCTGATGAAAATTACAGAAGAATTCTATCTGCATAAAGACACTTACAGCAGATGTTTGCAGGCATTAATAGACTTCTTTCAAAACCACGAAAGCATAACACTGGGCCAGTACCGCGATCTGCTGCAGACTTCTCGCAGGCGAGCTCAGGCACTGTTGGAACATTTTGATGGTTGTAAATACACTCGGCGGCAGGGTGATGAGAGGGTGCCTTTGAGGTTGCCCCGCGGGGAATAGAAGTTTTGTGAGGAAAGAGTTTCTTATTGAAGAAGGCTTGCAATAAATTTATTTTTAAAAGAAGGATTTTTTTTGGGAAGTGTCGAAGACAAAATTATGGGTTTAACCCCGTAGTGTTCTTCTTGTTGCTCTATATGTGGCGTTTGCAGTGTTTTACACTGTATTAATTTTAAAAAATGACAGGAATATTTACTACCAACAGAAAGGGAGGTGTATATGTCCTTTAAACGTTTGTTTGTTAGAAACGGGGTAAAAGTAAACCTCGAGTTTTTGCTGTACGACAGGATATTTTAATCCCGGGATGATGCCAATTCCTTAAGTGAGGTATGAAGATGAACACAGAACTGCAGAACTTTATCGAAAAGTATGATTTGTACGGTTGCATTCAATGCGGAAGATGTACGGGGGGCTGTCCCGTAACCGTTCGCACAAATTTGAATGTGCGTCGTTTCGTTTATGATTCTATTGATGAGGATGCCTTGGAAGAACTTGCCAAATTACCTGAAATATGGGATTGTACTGCCTGCAGCACCTGTGCTGTAAGGTGCCCCAAGGGATTGAAGCCTTTAGAGGTATTGATTGGCCTGCGTGGCATATTGGTCTTGGAAGGACAGGTTGAGCCCACCGTCAGGGATGCCCTGGAGAGTATCTTTCGCGAAGGGAATCCGTGGAGCAAGGCGAGAGCTACGCGCTCCGACTGGATGGAAGGGCTCGATGTAAAAGTAGCTGACCCCGAGACAGAGGTAGAAAACCTCATTTTTGTTTGCTGTACTGTGGTTTATGATCCCAGGGTACAGGTTACTGTAAAGAATCTTGTTAAAATACTGAACAAGGCAGACGTTGATTATGCCTTTGTGGGGGATGATGAGTCCTGCTGTGCCAGTGAGGCTTTTAACCTTGGCGAAGAAGAGCTTTTTGAGATGATGGTGGAAGATAATACGGAGCTTCTTAACAGCTTCAAAGCAAAAAGAATAGTTACTATTTCTCCTCACTGCTTTAATGCTTTTAAAAAGCAGTATCCCGATCTTAAGGCAGAAGTACTACATTATACTCAACTTATAGGTGAACTTTTGGAGGATAAAAAGCTGGAGTTTACCAAGGAATTACCGCAGAAGATCGTCTTTCACGATCCCTGTTTCCTGGGCAAACAAAATGATGTTTACGACGAACCGCGCTTTGTTTTAAGCCAGATTCCAGGTGCCGAACTTGTAGAGTTCGAGCGCAACAAGGAGCGCAGTCTCTGCTGTGAAGGCGGAGGAGGAAAAATGTGGGTGGAATCAGATTCAAAGCTGGAGCGTCTTGCAGAAACACGTGTCAAAGATGCCCATGCACTTGGTGCCGATGTGCTTGCCGCAGCTTGTCCTTTCTGTATACTCACCTTGGATGATGCTCTTAAAGCGAAGGGGTTCGAGGAAGAAATGAAAGTGTCAGAGATACTGGAAATTATCGGAGATCTGTTGGAAGAGTAGCGGTTTTAGAAACTGCTGTAGCGGAACAGAAAGTTCCAGGTTTTTTTAGAAAAAGTAATGCCAAATCGTTGTAGGAGGTGGAAAGTTTATGAATACTTTTGTTTGTGTTAAAAGAGTTCCAGATACCTCTGAAGCAGAGGTAAAGGTTGATGCCACGGAGAAAGATGTTGATAGCAGTAAGTTTTCTTTTGATATTAATGATGCTGATAACTACGCCGTGGAAGAAGCAGTCCAGATCAAAGAGGCCCAGGGGGGCACTGTGCAGGTTCTGTGCTGTGGGCCACAGGATGCCGATATGATGATTCGCATGGCCCTGGCTAAGGGTGGCGATAGTGCTATGCGCATTGATGACCCGCGGATCAATTTTTCTGATCCTCTTCAGGTCGCAAAGGTTCTAGCTGCAGCCATTAAAGAACAAGAGTATGATCTGGTGTTGACCGGCTGTTGGGCTGATGATGATGGTTTTATGGCTGTTGGCGTGGCGCTTGCTGAGGAACTTGGCATACCGCATGCTGCTATGGTCAAGAAGGTTGAAGTAGAGGACGGAAAAGTTAAGGCGCACCGGGAACTTGAGGGTGGCATTTCAGAGGTGGTAGAGATTACACTGCCTGCCGTGCTTACAATCCAAACCGGTATAAATGAACCTCGTTATGCACCAATAAGAGGGATCAGGCAGGCCCAAAAGAAAGAACTCAAAGTCTTGAAGTTGGATGATCTGGGAATTTCTGAAGAAGAAGTAAGTGAGGATAGTTCTTTGATAGAACTGAAACGATTTTACATTCCTGAAGTAGAGTCCAAAGCGGAAATTATCGAAGGTGAACCGGAAGAAAAAGCTGAAAAATTGGCTGAGAAGATGGTGAAAGGGGGTCTCATCTAATGAGCAATATCTTTGTTTTGGTTGAACATCGTCAAGGAGAATTACGTGATATTACCCTGGAAATGCTCACGAAAGCTTCCCAGCTTGCCGAAAAGACAGGTGGAGAAACGGTAGCGCTTCTTCTGGGTAACGGTGTGGATTCTCATGCGGAAAAACTGACAGGATATAGTGATAAGGTTCTCTATATGGATGACCCTCTTTTTGAGGATTATAATTCCGAAAAGTACCAAAAAGCTTTGGTGGCGTTCTTTAAAGAGCAGAAGCCTTACCTGGTTATGATGGGGCATACAGCCCAGGGTGTTGACCTGGCCCCTGCCCTTGCGGTTGAACTGAAAATGCCTTTTGTAACGGATGTTATTGATTTGGAATATGTTGACGATAAGCTGCAACCTTTGCGCCAATACTACGGGGGCAAGGTAAATGCTGAGTTTAGCTTCAAAGGTGAGCCTCCGTATCTGGTTACTTTTCGCGAAGCCACCCTGGAAGTTCCTGAGCCTTTCAAATCAGGAAAAGTGGAAAAAATCGACTCGCCCCTTAAAGAGGATATTGATTACCGTAAATTCCTGGAATACATTGAGGCAGAAGTTGGCGATGTTGATATAACCCAGTCAGAAATTCTGGTAGCTGTTGGACGTGGTGTTAAGGAAGAAAAAAATATGGCCATGATCGAAGAATTGGCCAGCGCCATTAAAGCTGATATCTGCGCTTCACGCGCCGCCACTGATGCGGGCTGGCTTCCCCATGACCGCCAGGTGGGTACTTCCGGCAAGACGGTAAAGCCCAAGCTATATATTGCGATCGGTATTTCAGGGGCTTTCCAGCACCTCGCTGGCATGAAAGGTGCCAAGACTATTATTGCTATTAATAAAGACCCGGAAGCCCCCATTTTTGCCGAAGCTGATTACGCAATTATTGACGACCTGTTTAAAGTGGTTCCCAAATTGACGGAAAAACTGCAAGAGCTGCGGGGTTAAGAATTAGCAGTCGCCTTATATTTTGATTGTTATAGGGGAAAAACTGACAGAGTATATACAACTGATTTTGCAGTTAAACCATGTTGGAGGATGAAAGAAGCCTATGAACAATAATAAACCTAAGATTGGTGTGTATGTTTGTCACTGTGGCGTTAATATCGCCAAGACAGTTGATATTGAGGCTGTACGGAGTTATGCCGAAAGTTTACCGTATGTCAAGGTAGCTCGCAACTATTCTTATATGTGTTCAGATCCGGGGCAGCTTCTTATTAAAGAAGATATTGCCGAGGAAGGATTGAATCGCATTGTAGTAGCTTCCTGTTCGCCCCGTATGCACGAACTCACTTTTCGTAAAACCCTGGCTGAAGGTGGTTTGAACCCGTATTACCTGGAGATGGCCAATATAAGGGAACAATGCTCCTGGGTTCATGAGGATTCTGAAGAGGCCACTTCCAAGGCAAGAAAATTGGTTGCAGCGGCAGTAGCCAAGGCCAGATTACTGGAACCGCTGGAAGAAAAAGAGGTGGAGGTAGAGCCCGCTACACTCATAATTGGCGGGGGAATTGCCGGGATACAGGCTGCCTTGGATATCGCCGGGGCAGGCTTCAAGGTCTATGTGGTAGAAAAAACACCCTCTGTTGGCGGAAAAATGTCCCAGCTTGACAAAACATTCCCCACCCTTGACTGCTCTGCTTGCATTCTTACTCCCAAAATGGTAGATGTGGCCAGCCATCCTAACATCGAGCTTTTAACCTATTCCCAGGTGGAGGATGTTCAGGGTTATGTGGGTAATTTTGAAGTAAAAGTGCGCAAAAAAGCACGCTATGTAGATATTGACAAATGTACTGGTTGTGGTATTTGTGCACAGGAGTGTCGTCTGGCAGGAAGGATACCAAGCGAGTACGAAGCAGGGATAGGTAAAAGGGGTGCCATCTACCTTCCTTTTCCACAGGCTGTTCCTGCCAAGTTTACTATTGACCCCGAGAGCTGTCTCTATTTGACCAGAGGAAAATGCGGGAAAGAGCCCAAATGCGTAGAGCATTGTTCTTTGGGAGCTATAGATTTTGAGCAGCAGGATGAATTTGTAGAATTTAAAGTGGGAGCCATTATTGTAGCTACCGGTTACGACGTTTTTGATGCTTCGCGGAAGCCGGAGTATGGCTACCAGGACTATGATAATGTTCTAACTTCATTGGAGTTGGAAAGGCTTGTGTCTGCTTCCGGTCCAACGGGAGGAGAAATTGTTTTGGGGAAAGGAGAAGAGGCCTTTGTCCCCAAGGAAGTCGCTTTTATACAGTGTGTTGGCTCACGGGACGCGAGCTGCGGAAATGAATACTGTTCCCGAGTGTGCTGCATGTATACGGCCAAGCTTGCCCACCTTATAAAAGAGAAAGTGCCTGATTCTAACGTGAGGGTTTACTATATGGATGTCAGGGCTTTTGGCAAGGGTTTTGAAGAGTTTTATGACCGGGTTCGCCGGGAAGGGGTGCGTTATATCCGTGGCAATCCTTCCGAGGTTTTTAAACGAGATGGTAAGTTGGTGGTCAAGGCAGAGGACACTTTAACCGCTAAACCCCTGGAGGACGAAGTTGATATGGTGGTTCTTTCCGTGGGGTTGGAACCACGCAAAGATACCAGGGAGATAATCGATTTGCTTAGGCTTTCCCAGTCATCCGACCGTTTTTATCTGGAAGCCCATCCCAAGCTGGCCCCTGTAGATACTGCCACTGATGGGGTTTATCTGGCTGGTTGCGCTCAGGGACCCAAAGATATCCCTGATACTGTGGCCCAGGCAAAAGGTGCCGCATCATCGGCCTTGATTCTTCTTGCCAGCGGCAAAGTTAATATACAGGCCCAGATTTCTGTAGTGAACGAGGCTACATGCCGTGGCTGTGGTTATTGTGTCGAAATATGTCCGTACGGAGCCATTGAAATGGGGGAAGTTAACCGTTTTGGCCATATTGTTTCGGTGGCCAAAGTTAATGAAGCTCTCTGCAAGGGTTGCGGTGCCTGTGTGGCCGGTTGCTTCTCCGGTTCTATTCAGCAAAAGTCTTTTAAAGACAGACAGATTCTGCCGCAAATTGCTGTACTGGGGGTTGTAAAATGAGCGAGCAATATGAACCCAACATAGTAGCCTTTTTGTGCAATTGGTGCTCTTATGCAGGAGCAGACCTGGCCGGTACCAGTAGGGTGCACTATACCTCGAATCTTAATGTGATAAGGGTAATGTGTTCAGGCCGTGTAAATCCTCTTTTTGCTGTAAATGCTTTGCAGCAGGGAGCTGATGGCGTTCTGGTTTCTGGCTGCCATCCCGGAGATTGTCATTACATGGAAGGAAATTACTATGCGCGTCGCAGGTTTGCCCTGATGCGTGAGTTATTGGAATTTATTGGGGTGGAGCCCGAGCGCTTCAATATGAGCTGGGTTTCCGCTTCTGAGGGTGCCAAATGGAAAGATGTGGTAGAGGAAGTGGTCGAAAAAGCAAGGAAAGTTGGACCCTTTGACCAGTTCCGTAGAAATAAGATAAACTGGTAGAGGAGGAGGATCGCTTGGTAGACCTGGAAAAACTTAGAAATGCAGCAAAAGAGATCGTCTCACAGGACGATGTTAAGTATCTAATCGGCTGGAGAGATGGAACTTTTGGTTTTCGTATATCTCCTCATTTTATGGAGAGCCCTGAAGAGGCCGACAAGCTTATCTTTTCCCCGTTGTGCACAAATAATCTGGCGACCTATCTTACCATGGCCGAGAAACTTCCGATTCCAAGGGGAGAAGAGCCAGACAGACGCAAGGTAGCTGTGATGGTTAAAGGCTGTGACAGCCGTGCTGTTGTTCAGCAGCTGGTAGAACAAGGGACAAATAGGGAAGAGGTATATATTATCGGTTGTCCCTGTGAGGGCGTGGTAGATATTAAGAAAATTGAGAAAAAGTTCCCTGATGTTTTGGAGTCAGTGGAGGCTCGTTGGGAAAATGGACAAATCGTCTTGAAACTGCCGGGAGGTGAGCAATCTTTTCCACGTGAAGAGGTATTAGCCCAAAAATGTCTTACCTGTCGCTATCCCAATCCTGTGCTGGCTGATACTGTGCTCTGGGACGAAGTAGAAGTACTGGGTGTTGAGGAATACGAGGACGTTAAAGAACTAGAAGGCATGGATTCTAAGGAGAGGTGGGCTTACTGGCAGGACAAGATCTCGAATTGTATTAGATGCTATTCTTGCCGTAATGTGTGCCCCATGTGTTATTGTGAGGACTGTGTGTTGGAGCGTTTAAATCCCACCTGGATGTTTCGCTCGGTCAACGTTGCAGAGAATACAGCTTATCAACTGGCCAGAGCCTTTCATTTGGCGGGGCGCTGTATTGAATGTGGTGAATGTGAGCGGGTGTGCCCAGTGGATATTCCCCTTATGAAGCTTAACAGGAAGTTGTATAAAGAGGTTCAAGAGGACTTTCAATTTGAACCCGGGCTGGATCCCGAGTCCAAACCACTGCAGGCCAGTTACCGACCTGACGATAAAGAAGACTTCATTCTCTAGAGGTGGATACTATGGATAGTATGATATTAAGTAAAGAAAAGATGAAAGACTTTGTCGCAGCATTGGGGCAACAAAAGCTTTATGCTCCGCAAAAAGAAGGAGAAACCCTCAGGTTTTCACTGCTGGGAGAAGAGGATGTTCCCGAGCTGGATTTTTCTAACACTACTGTTCCTCCCAAAGATGTCGTATTTCCTCAGACGGAGACCTTGTACCAGTATGAACTTGGTGGTACAGATATGAAAGAGCCTGAAGGTGGGGAAGAAGGAGCCGTTATGGGCATCAGGCCCTGTGATGCACGTGCCATGTCAATTGTAGACAGTTTGTTTTCCTGGGATGTAGACGATCCTTACTACCTGGAACGGCGTTCGGGTAATACATTTATTGGACTTGCCTGTTTGGAGCCTTGTGTTAACTGTTTTTGTACTTCACTGGGTGGAGCTCCCGCCTCTACAGAAGGCCTCGATGCTTTAATGACGGACTTGGAAGATAAATACCTGGTCAAGCCTCTCACAGAAAAGGGTGAAAAGCTTTTCCAAAAGGCTGCTGATGTCCTGGAAAAAGCGACAGAAGAAGATGTAGCTTCTGCTGAAAAGCTGCACGAGGAAGCTGCCGCAAAAGTTGCCAGGAATGTCGATACGCAGGGTATTCCAGAAAAGTTGCCCGAGCTCTGGGAGGCCGATCTCTGGAAGGATGTTTCCAATTCCTGCCTGGGATGCGGAATATGCACTTACCTGTGCCCCACTTGCCACTGTTTTGACATTCAAGATGAGGTAGAAGGTTTTGAAGGACGTCGGTGTCGAATGTGGGATTCTTGCATGTTTGGTGAATATACTCTGCATGCGTCAGGCCATAACCCCCGACCTTCTCGCCGTGAGAGAACCAGAAACAGGATTAACCACAAGTATTCTTATTACGTTGATAAGTTTGGAACTATTGCATGTGTAGGCTGCGGCAGATGTATAGATTTCTGCCCGGTTAATATTGATATTCTAAACATTTTAACCCAGGTTAAGGAGGCATTATGAAAGAGAACGGTAATCCCTATAAGCCTTATATCGCAACTGTTGAAGACACCTGGTATGAAACTTACGGTGATCGCAGCATAAAAACTTTGAAGGTCGTATTTGATGACGAAAAAATTAGGGAAAGCTGGGAGCACCGTCCTGGCCAATGTGCCATGATTGGCTTGCTGGGAGTGGGTGAAAGCATGATTTCTATTTCTTGTTCACCTACCGAGGGCAAATTTTTAAGGTTTTCCGTCATGCGCATGGGCGCAGTAACCAGTGCTCTTCATGAGCTTGAACCCGGCGATAAGATGACTGTGCGGGGTCCATATGGAAACAGTTTTCCTGTGGACGAGTGGAAAGGTAAGAAAATCATTACCATTGGCGGAGGTATTGGGCAGGCCCCCTTGAGGCCGATTATCGAATATGTTCGCGCTAATGCAGATAACTATCAGGATTTGACCGTAATTTACGGAGCCAGGACCTCTGGCGACCTCTGTTTTAAGGGTGAGTTTGAGGAAATGAGTGCTGATAAAATAGCTGAATGTCACCTCTCGGTCGATATAGAAGAGGAGGGATGGCCTCACTTCGTTGGATTTGTCCCATCCTTGTTGATGGAAGTTAATCCTTCGCCCGAGAATACTATTGCTATTACCTGTGGGCCTCCAGTTATGATTAACTTCGTTCTCCAAAATTTGAAGAAACTAAATTTTGAGGATGACCAGATCTATACCACCCTGGAAAACAGAATGAAGTGCGGGTTTGGAAAGTGTGGACGCTGTAATGTGGGTAACCTTTATGTTTGTAAAGATGGTCCCGTATTTAACTATGCGACTCTGAAAGCTATCCCTGAAGCCTTTGCCTAACTAAACCTTTTACTTATACTATTGCTGGAAGAAAGGTTTAAGCTCTGTGGGAGGTATACCTATCCGCTGGTATGTTAATTAGGGGCGAGTATATCAGGGGGGCTGAGTTATTTGGCCCCCTGACTATATATTTTTTGCTCTCTTATTCAAGTAAATAGAATTGTTTTGTTGAGTAGGTTGTGCGAGGAAGAAGGGTTAATGCCATGGAGCATTTTGGTGAAGTTGTTGAGCAGGTAGAGGGCCATAGAGCCCGTGTTAAAATCCGGCACCAAGTTTCCTGCAGTACCTGTGGACGCTGTGGTGGGGTTTTCGGCAATCCTGAGAAAGAAAACACCTCTTTGGTGGAAGTCATAGACCCCATCGGAGCCAAGAAAGGGCAACTGGTGAAATTGATAACCAAGGATTCGGAGGTGCTTCTGGCAGCCTTTCTGCTTTATATATTGCCGCTGCTAGGACTGTTAGGTGGGCTTTTTGCCGGTCGGGCTCTGGCTCCAAATTTGGGCCTGGAAGGCAGTCCAGATTTATGGGGTTTTGGTGTGGGCCTCATAGTAATGGTATTGGTTTTTTTAATTTTAAGATCGCAGGAAAAAAATATGAACCGTGGCAAGCGTTTTAAGGCTGAAATTGCGGAAGTTGTTAATGAAGAAGTAATTCCAGAAGAACTTCGTCCTTGAAAAAAATGTTATTGAGCAACTGCCGGGCTGTCATCGGGAAAAGGTCTCATTTGCCAGGCGGAGTGTTACCTGATTGTGGGCAGGGAAATAGTGCCGAGGCTGCCTAAAAAACGACTGGCAGTTAAGCCTGCAAGTCGTTTTGTTATTTTTTGTAACAGCAGGGTAACACTAAGCGTATAAAAAATTAATGGAAACGGAGGTAAATAATTATGGACTCTGTAAATTTATATCCTAATCATGTTAACCCGCTATTGTATGAATCTGAGAGGCCGCTGCCGAAGGAGGTCGCTGTTATTGGGGCAGGCACTATTGGTCCTGATATTGCATATTACCTGAAGAGCTCCAGGCCCGAGTGTCGCCTTATACTGGTTGATATCGTGGAAAAACAGTTAAAAAAGGCCGAGGAGAGGATTAACGGATATATACAGAAAGCTCTTGATAAAAAGAAGATGAAGCCAGAAAATGCCACAGCTGTGGCTGAGAATATTGTCTATACAACTGACTATGAAGACTTGAAAAATGCAGACCTGGTGATTGAAGCGGCAACGGAGAATCTTGATATTAAAAGAAAGATTGTTGACATGATTGAGGGTATTGTCCGGGAAGATACAATCATAACCTCCAATACCAGTTCCATCCCGGCGGAGAGAATTTTTGCCGAGGCCAGATTGCCCTCCAGAACTACTATTACCCACTTTTTCGCTCCTGCCTGGCGTAATCCGGCGGTAGAGGTTATTACCTGGAATGGGGTTGACCAAAGTATTGTCGACTACCTGAGGTGGATGTTTTGTATAACCGGCAAGGTTCCTTTTGTCTCCCGGGATAAGCTGTGTTTTATTTTGAACCGTATCTTTGAAAACTGGTGCAATGACGCCGTACTTTTACTTGATGAAAATATTACTGCCCGCAAGGTGGACCAGGTATCCCAGGAATTTGTTGCCGCCGGGCCCTTCTTCGTCTTAAATATGACCAGTGGCAATTTGATAATCGCGGAGACTAACACCCAAAAAATGCTTGAAGAAGGCGAGCATTATAAGCCTTCATATCTTTTGCGTTCAGTTAACACCTGGTTAGCCTTGAACCCGGGCGAAAAAGAAGAGGTGGAACCGCAAACAGCTGATGTGGTGCGTAATAATCTCCTGGGTGTCCTCTTTTCACAGTCTTTTGATATAATCAACAAAGGCATCGGGACCCTGGAAGATCTAAACCTGGGGTGTGTAATAGGTCTTGGCTTCCGCAAAGGTCCTTTTGATATAATGAGAGATTTAGGAGAAGAAAAAACAAAAGAGGTTATTTCCGGTTTCCAGAAAAAGCGCCCCGGAATGCCCGGGATTGAGGAGGATTACATCCATTACCAGAACTTTAAAAGAAGCATACTGGTTGATGAAATAGATGGAGTTAAGATTATAACTATCAGGCGTCCTCATATGATGAACGCTTTAAACGATGAAGTAAATGCTGAGATCCTGGAGGTTTTAAAGGAAAACGAGTCAAATCCTTCAATTAAGGGTTTTGTCATTACCGGTTATGGAGACCAAGCGTTCTGCGCAGGTGCGGAAATAGGCAAATTTACAGAAGTACTGGGAGATTTTGAAGCTTCAGTGCAGTACTCCAGGGATTGCTCGCAACTGCTTCGCTATCTTGATTCGTCTCCCAAGCCTGTAGTGGCTGCTATCAATGGAATCGCACTTGGCGGCGGATTTGAATTGGCTGTGCGCTGTCACAAGCTGGTTGCGGCAGAAAAAGCATGGTTCCAGCTTCCGGAAGTAACCCTTGGCATTCTCCCTGGAATCGGGGGGATAGTTGTCCCTTACCGCAGATGGCCCGAGGGCTCCAAAACCTTCCACAACATGATCCGCCAGGCTGCCAGACTGCCTGCAAAAGAAGCTTTTGAACTGGGTGTCGTTTCTGCTCTTGAAGATGATTACCTCAGCCTTATCCAGAAAGCGGTACAGGAAGTACAAGAGATGGCGGGTAAGCCCATTCCCAGAATTCCAGACAAACCGGTCGACATAGCCCCTCTTGAGCCTTTGGAGACCCCCAAGGCAGGTAAGCTGCAGCTAAGCAAAGAAGTCGTCGACATAATTGACAAAACCATTCAAGAAGCTGCATCCCAACCTTCCTTTGAGGAGGCACTGGAGGTCAATTATAAGGCTTCTGGCGAAGTTGCCTGCACAGAGAGTGCCCGGGAAGGAATCTCTGCATTTGTAGAGAAAAGGACTCCTGAGTTTAATAAATAATAACCTGGAGATAGGCAGCAGAAAAACCGAACAGCAGGCTGCTCATTAAGTGAGCAGCCGATGACCGGTAAGTGGAGCCACCATAAAGGGTGGCTCCAAGCCTCTTTAAGATAATTGGCTGATGAACGGAGTAAAAGAACTATTTTAATTCAGTAATGACAGACTGCCTGGGTGGTGATTAGGAAATGATTATGGCCGGAACGATGCGTGTTAATGAAGAGGGAAACCTGGAGATAGGTGGTTGCGACACCCTTAGGCTGGCAGAGGAGTTTGGCACTCCCCTTTACGTTCTGGATGAAACGCTACTAAGAGATAACTGTCGCCGTTATGTTCATGCTTTGCAGAAATATTATCCCAAGGGCAAAATTCTTTTTGCCGGCAAGGCTTTTCTTGTCAAAGCCATGGCAAAATTGGTGGAGGAAGAGGGGCTTTCTCTGGATGTTGTCTCAGGGGGAGAGCTATATACGGCTCTGCAAGCCGGCTTTCCTCCAGAACGGTTATATTTTCACGGAAACAACAAGTCCGAGGAGGAGATACAAGAAGCCTTGGAGGCTGGAACCGGTGTTTTTGTGGTGGATAGTTTTACAGAGATGGAAATTTTAGTCAAGATGGCCGGTAAAATGGGCAGGATGGCCGGAGTTTTGATACGTATAAAGCCGGGGATAGAAGCTCATACGCATGATTATATTCAAACCGGCCAGGAAGATTCCAAGTTTGGCTTTGGCCTGGAGGATGTAGAGACCATGAGGGCTATTCAACTGGCCCTTCGTTCAGAAAAATCTATTGAGCTTAAAGGTTTTCACTGTCATATCGGGTCCCAAATTTTTGATTTGGAGCCCTACAGGCTGGCTGTAAGAACAATGGTAGAGTTTATTTCCCGCGTGAAAGAAGAAACGGGGTTTATTGCTGAGCAGCTTGATCTTGGAGGAGGCCTGGGCATTCGTTACACGAAAAAGGACAATCCTCCCTCGATCGAGGCATATGTGGAGAACATTGCTTCGACACTAAAGAGCTCCTCCGAGGAAAAAGGAATTCCGTTACCGGAGCTGCTTTTAGAGCCAGGCCGTTCTATTGCTGGTGAAGCAGGTATTGTTCTTTACAGGGTCGGGATAATTAAAGATGTTCCCGGTATCAGGCGTTATGTTTCTGTGGATGGAGGTATGATGGACAATATACGCCCGGCCTTGTATAACGCACAATATGAGGCTTCTCTGGCTAATAAGGCCGCTGAAGAACCTTCTTCAAAAGTTACTATTGCTGGGAAAGCTTGTGAGTCCGGCGACATATTGATAGAAGAAGTATTGCTCCCCCCAGTAGAAAAAAATGATCTGTTGGCTGTTTTTAGTAGCGGAGCTTATGGCTATTCCATGGCCAGTAATTACAATCGCAATCCTCGCCCTGCAGTAATTTTCGTAAAACACGGAAATGCCAGAACTGTGGTACGCCGGGAAACGTATGAGGATCTTGTAGCCCTGGATCAATAGATAAAGATGGTTGGGGGGGTAACTTATGGATTTTGTAAAGATGCATGGGTTGGGAAATGATTTTATTGTCGTTAATAATATGGAAGAGAACCTGCAGTTACAGAAAGAACGTATGTCATACCTTTCCAAGGAATTATGCAGAAGAGGTTTTGGTATCGGGGCCGATGGATTGGTTCTAATTACTTCTTCATCATTGGCATTTTTGGGTATGCGCATTTTTAATCCCGATGGAAGCGAAGCTGAGATGTGCGGGAATGCTATCCGATGCATAGCCAAATATTTATGGGATAGAGGATTAGTGGGAGCCCCTAATTTTGTTATTGAAACACTGGCAGGCCTGAAAGAGGTGGAGGTTCTGTTAGCTGGAACCTCAGTTAGGGCGGTTAGAGTTGGAATGAGCGAGCCTATACTTGACAGCGTGGAAATACCTGTAAAAGGAACAGCCCGCAAGGTTTTGGATGAAGAAATTGTTGTAGATGGGGAACAGCTTTCTTTTTCTGCTATTAGTATGGGCAATCCACACTGTGTTATTTTCGTCTCTTCTTTGGAGCATATTCCCTGGCAGAAATGGGGTGCTTTTCTGGAAAGTAGTCCCACCTTTCCTGCACGAACAAACGTGGAGTTTGTGGAAGTGCTTTCTCCCCGAGAAATCCGTGTGAATGTATGGGAACGAGGGGCAGGAGCTACGTTAGCCTGTGGTACCGGTGCATGTGCAGCTGTAGTGGCAGGGATTTTAACAGGCCGGTTGGGATCTCCAGTGGAGGTCCACCTCCCTGGTGGAAACTTGAAGATAGAGTGGGAAGAAGGCAGCAGTGTCTATATGGAAGGACCTGCTGAGGAGGTTTTTCAAGGGACCGTTAATATTTTGAAGGGGGAAAATTAAATGGACCGTACAGCAGAGCGAATTCGTCTTTTACCCAAATACCTTTTTGCAGAGATCGACAAAAAAATCAGAGAAGCACAGGCGAAAGGGGTAGATGTTATTAAATTGGGTATTGGTGATCCAGATATGCCCACCCCTGATTATATAGTAAAGAAGATGCAGGAAGAAGTGGCCAGACCTGAAAATCAATGCTATCCTCCAGATGAGGGAGTAAAGGAATTCAGAGAAGCTATTGCTGATTACTACCGGCAACGTTTTGGAGTAAAACTTGATCCTCAAAAAGAAGTTCTGCCGTTGTTGGGTTCTAAAGAAGGAATCGCTCATATTTCAGCCTGTTTTGTGAATCCCGGGGATGTTAACCTGGTTCCTGACCCCGGTTATCCCGTTTACAGCATTGGCACCCTTTTTGCAGGCGGTGCTCCCCAGTTAATGCCCCTGAAAAGAGATAATGATTTCTTGCCTGAATTCCATAATATTCCTGCAGAAGCTGCACGCCGCGCCAAGCTGATGTTTTTGAACTATCCCAATAATCCCACAGGGGCTGTTGCGACAAAAGAGTTTATGGAAGAGGCCGTTTCCTATGCAGATGATAATAATCTGATCATTTGTCATGATGCCGCTTACAATGAGCTTGCGTTTGAGGACTATAAACCTATGAGTATTTTGGAGGTTAAAGGTGCTAAAGAACTGGCTATTGAGTTCGGTTCTCTTTCTAAAACTTTTAATATGACCGGTTGGCGTATCGGCTATGCCGTGGGCAATCCTTTGGCAGTAGAGGCTCTCTACCGCTTTAAAACTAATATTGATTCAGGACTTTTTAAGGCGATACAGTTTGCCGGAGTGGAGGCTTTAACCAGCCCACACACTGAATCTTTTATCGAGGAATTGCGGACTATCTACCAGGGCAGACGAGATGTAGTGGTTAAAGCGCTGCAGGAAGCCGGCTGGCCCTTGGAAGCACCCAAGGCTACATTTTATGTCTGGGCTCCTGTTCCAGCAGGCTTTACTTCCCAAGAATTTGTCTCTTACCTCCTGGAGGAAACAGGTGTAGTGGTGACCCCAGGCAGGGGTTTTGGCAAACACGGCGAAGGGTTTTTCCGGATTGCGTTGACTGTTAACAAGGAAAGAATGCAGGAAGCCATGGAACGTATCAAAAATACTGTTAGGTATGCCTAATAATTATTTTATGCAAGGCGGATTATACGCTTTTTTTGAGATATTATTTAAAATAGGTGGGAGGAAAGGATTGTATGAATGAGGGTTATAATGTCGCAATAGTGGGTGCGACCGGAATGGTTGGTCAGGCTTTCGTGCAGGTGCTCAAAGAAAGGCGGTTCCCTGTTAAAAAATGGAAGCTGCTGGCTTCGGCTCGTTCTGTTGATAAGACAATAAATATCGGTGGCGAAGCCTATACTATTGAGGAAGCCGGACCAGATGCTTTCCGGGGGATCGATTTTGCCTTTTTTAGTGCTGGTGGGGAAATAAGCAAAGACTTGGCTCCCGAAGCCGTGAAAAAAGGAGCAGTGGTAATAGATAATAGCAGTGCTTTTCGTATGGATCCAGAAGTGCCCCTAGTCGTACCCGAAGTAAATCCTGATGCTGTCCTTAGGCACAAAGGGCTTATCTCCAATCCCAATTGTTCCACTATCCAGATGGTAGTAGCACTACAACCGCTACATGCTGCTGTGGGATTAAAAAGAGTGGTGGCGGCCACCTATCAAGCTGTCTCAGGTGCGGGAAAGGAGGCGGTAGATGAGTTGAAGGATCAAAGCAGGGCGGTTCTTGATGGACAAGAACCTGAAAAAGCGGTCATTCCTTATAAAGGAGCAACAACTCATCATCAGATTGCTTTCAACATGGTTCCTCATATTGATGTCGTGGAGGACAGTGATTATACCAAGGAAGAAATGAAAATGATCAAAGAAACTCGTAAAATAATGGGCTTGGAAAATCTTCCCATTACGGTAACTACGGTTAGAGTTCCTGTATTTAACGGACATTCAGAGGCGCTAAATGTAGAGCTTAAGGCACCCCTTTCCCCAATAGAGGCCCGCCAGTTGTTTTACGAAGCAGCGGGGGTGGTCGTGATGGACGATCCAGCGAATTTTGTATATCCTATGCCGGCCATGACAGAGGGAAAGGACGAAGTGTTTGTTGGTCGTATTAGAGCGGACGGCTCTGTTCCCTACGGTTTGAACTTGTGGGTTGTGGCTGACAATATACGCAAGGGAGCAGCCACAAATTCTGTTCAGATTGCAGAGTTGCTCATCTAATTATTTTCAGAACAACTAATTTGAGGAGAAAGGTTTTTCTACCTGCCAGCTTTAACAACAGATAATTAGTAGCACTGAAATGCGCTGTGGAAAGGATTTTTATATGCCTTTTGAAGTAGCTTCTGGTTTATTAAAAGCCCTTTACTCCCCTCTTTTCTATCAATATGTGAAGGGTGAGGAAAGGGTTTTTCAGTTATACAATGGTGACTTTCGAAGCATAGACTCTTTCAAAAAAAGGGCTCTTTTTTTGAAGAAAAAAAGATTTCCCCGGGGAACTGACCGACTCCTGGCAGAGTCCGGTAGCATTGCCTTGCAAAATATTAACAGAGAAAAAGAGCAGAAAGATGATAAACCATGTTATGTTATTACCGGCCAGCAGCCGGGTATACTGGGAGGGGCTCTCTATGTTCCTTACAAGGTGCTAACGGCTATAAACCTGGCCAACGAAATGCAGGAGTGCTTGGGCATGACTGTCCGCCCTCTATTTTGGGTGGCAGGCGAGGATCATAACCTTTTTGGTATTACCAGAACTTTTATTCCACCGCCGGATAGGGGTGGAGCTCTAAGACTTCGGTTGGAGATGGAGCATTTTGGCCTTCCAGCGGGAGAGATCAAGGTTCCGCCTGAAAAAATGATAAAATTAATTAATAAACTGGAAAAGCTTACAGAAGTCAAGGAAAAAAATGAAAACTATGATTTCTCTGTCCTAAACACACTTCGCAGATTATCTGTCACAGAACATACCCTAGGTAGTTGGTTTATAGCTGTTATGTCCTACCTTTTCGAGGGACATGGACTTTATTTTGTAGATCCTCTCCTAGCCAACCGTAAAAAGTTTTATACAGAATTATTATTGCAGGTAGTTGAAGAAGGCCCGATTCTTCACTCGCTCATCGCGATTGCTGAAAGAAAGATAGCTGCTGAAGGGTTCATACCACAGGTGCGGAGAAGTGGAAAAGAGTCTTTGCTCATGATAGTTTGGAAAGGAAGAAGGCAGGTGTTGTGGAGGGAGGGAGAAAGCTTTTTTACTTCTAACAAGGATTTCTTTATTACGAAAAGAAATTTAAAAACTTTAATCAGGGAAAGACCTGAGCTTTTCAGTCCTAACGTTTTAATGCGACCCATTTTCCAGGACAGCATATTTGCTAACCTGGCTTACGTTTGCGGTCCAGGAGAGCTAGGTTATATGGCTCAGATCAAGGAAGTTTATGAACATTTCGGGCTAAAAATGCCGCTGTTGTATCCACGTAAAGGGGTGACATTAGTCGAACCCAAGCTGAGAAGACACCTGGAATATTATAATATAAGCGCTGAAGAGGCTATTTTGCAGGCTCAAAATAAACCAAGACGAAAGAGAAGAGGCAAAGAAGACCCCCGTTTTGAAGTGTTACGAGAGAACCTGTGGCCGCGGAGCAGGCCGCAGGAAAGAGTTTTTAATCTTTTTCCTTTTCTGGTAAGGGAGGGATTTTCCTTCTGGGAAAATTTTTGCTATCAGTTTGCTGCCCTGCCGGCAGGACATTACTTTTATTCATGGGGAGAGGGCGAGAATCGTGGAGGTTGATATTTTAGCTTTTGGTGCGCATCCAGATGATGTGGAATGTGGTGCGGGGGGCATTTTAGCCAGACATGCAGCCGAAGGTTACAGGTGCGGGATTGTGGATCTGACAGCGGGTGAAATGTCTACCAATGGGACTGTCGAAGAAAGAAAAGCAGAGGCTTCAAAAGCAGCAGAGATCTTAAACTGTCCGATAAGAAAATGTTTGAACCTTCCTGACGCACACCTTTCGGTAGAACAAGAGGGCGTTTATAGTGTTATTAAGGTTTTAAGGGAATTTAAGCCCCGCATTGTTCTTGCTCCTTTCTACAGGGACGATCGTCACCCTGACCACGGAGTTGCTGGTGAGTTGGTTAGAAGGGCTGTGTACCTTGCCGGTTTGAAAAGTTTGCCCCTGGAGGGAGACGCATTCCGTCCGCAAAAATTGTTCTTTTTTTTGCTTTATGTAAATCGCGATCCAGATCTAATTGTAGATGTTTCGGATTATTACCAAATTAAGGAAGCAGCAATCAGGGCACATCAGACACAGTTTCAGCAACACTGTTATGGAGGAGAGGGGCCCCTTAGCCTGGTTAATGATTCTTTTTTTCTACGTTTTATTAGCAGCCGGGACCGGTATTTTGGATCTTTAATTGGTGCTTCTTGCGGAGAAGGAGTGGTGCCTTATGGTAAATTAGCTGTTGCGGATCTTTGTGGTGAGGTGGGGTTCAAATGAAAATTGCTATGGTTTGCTTCCCAGGCCAGGGGGGTAGCGGTGTTATTGCTACTGAGCTGGGAAGGGAGCTTTCCCGAAAAGGGCACGAGATTCATATGATTTCTTACGAAAGGCCTTTTCGTCTTGAACAGAATGAAGAGATTTTTTTTCATAAGGTACAGATGAACGATTATCCTCTTTTTCCTTATCCTCTTTATACTCTTGATCTTTCTGCTAAAATAGCAGATGTTCTACGAAGTTTTGCTCCTCAGATTATTCATGCCCATTATGTAATCCCTAACACCATAGCAGCATACCTGGCGAAAGAGCTTTATCAAGGAGTTGCTCCCAAACTTGTTACAACTATTCATGGAACCGATATTTCTATTTGGGGACAGGACCACCAACTGCGTCCCCTGATTCGTTATGGCTTGGAGAAAAGTGATGCAATTACTGCAGTTTCTCACACCTTGAAAGATGAGGCACATTTAAATACGGGGATTAATAATATACAGGTTATTTATAATTTTGTTAATGAAAGTCTTTTCCAATACCACGGCAACGAAATGCTTCGCTTGCAGCTTGCTCCCGGCGGTGAAAAAGTCATCCTCCATATTTCGAATTTCCGGCCTGTCAAAAGAGTGCCCGATCTTATGCGTGCATTTGCTATGTTGCTTGAAGACGTGCAGGATGTTGTCCTGGTGCTGGTAGGTGATGGCGTTGAGAGGCTAAAGACCATTGAATTGGCGCGGGTTCTTGGAATAGAAGAAAAAGTTTGTTTTGTGGGGAACGTGCCCCACCCTGGGCCTTATCTTGCCGTTTCCCATTTGCTAGCTCTTTCTTCAGAAAAAGAAAGTTTTGGACTGGTTGCCTTGGAGGCCATGTCCTGTGGTAAGCCTGTTGTAGCTACAAGGACCGGTGGTCTGAGTGAACTGGTAGAGGACGGAAGGACAGGTTTTTTGACTCCAGTGGGAGATATAAATAGACTGTATGTTTCCATGAAAAGGATCTTGCAGGATGAAACATTATACCGTGTTTTTGCCAGCAACTCCAGGGAAAAGGCTGCCAAGTTTCTCTCCAGTATCATAATTCCATCTTATGAAAGGTTGTATACTTCCTTGCTGGAGTGAAATATGTTACAATACTTCCATATTTTCCAGATATGAGCTAAACTGGAGATAAATTAGGAGCTGTGTTCTCATTGATAGCCATAATTGATTACGGTATGGGAAATGTTCAGAGTGTAGCTAATGCTTTTGCCAGGTTAGGGTTTAAAACTGTACTTACTGGAGATTTGAAGACTATAAAAAATTGCACTACCCTGGTTTTACCCGGGGTCGGTGCCTTTGGTCGTGCAATTAAAGAGCTGCGGGAGAAAGGGCTTTTGGAACATTTACGTGAAAGAGAACAGGAAGGAACTTATATCTTGGGTATTTGCCTGGGTTTGCAGCTTTTTTTTGACAGCAGCCAGGAGGATCCTGGGTGGGGAGGATTGAGTTTCTTTTCGGGACAGGTAGTGCGCTTCCCAACCAGTGTTAAAGTTCCGCACATGGGCTGGAACCGGGTTTATCATAATAATGATAACCCCCTCTTTGAAGGAATTCCTTGCGGCTGTCATTTTTATTTTGCTCATTCATTTTACGGCTTTCCCGGCGGAGAAGAACTATTCCTGGCTCGCTGCAGGTATGGGGTTGAATTCCCTGCTGCATTAAGGAAAAAAAATGTTTATGGTTTGCAATTTCATCCGGAAAAAAGTGGTGAATGGGGTCTAAGAGTGTTGCAAAATTTTGGGAGGATGATTATAGATGCAGGTAATACCAGCTATTGACCTTCTCGGAGGAAAGTGTGTCCGGCTTTTAAGGGGAGAGAAAAAAAAGGAAACGGTTTACAGCAATGACCCTGTTGAAGTCGCCAAAAAATGGGAGAATGAGGGTGCTTTACGTTTGCACCTTGTTGATTTAGACGGCGCTTTTGAGGGTGAGCCGATCAATTCTG
The DNA here is from genome assembly GCA_007135125.1 of Syntrophomonadaceae bacterium. Lineage (GTDB taxonomy): Bacteria > Bacillota > Dethiobacteria > DTU022 > UBA8154 > SLJK01. Next base: position 22,719 of record SLJK01000105.1, read on the forward strand.
CTGTTATCTCTGCTATTGTTTCCGGTGTTGGCATTCCGGTGCAGCTTGGAGGGGGAATTCGCAGTGAGTTGCTCGTGAAAAATGCTCTTGATTTAGGTGTTTCCAGAGTTATCCTGGGGACTGTGGCAGTGGAAAGCCCCGACCTTGTTCAAAAAATGGTGGAAACTTATGGTGAAAGTATTGTTGTCGGCATAGACGCCAGGGAAGGAATTGTAGCTGTTAAAGGTTGGGTTGAAGGTTCTGGAAGAAAAGCGGTGGAATTTGCACTGGAAATGCAGGATTGTGGTGTGAGTGAGATAATATATACTGATATTGCTCGAGATGGCTCTCTTGAAGGTCCTAACTATGTTGCTTTGCAGGAAATATTGTCTGCTCTTTCTATTCCTGTGATAGCTTCTGGAGGTGTTTCTTCGCTTGAGGACCTTTGCCAACTTAAAATGCTGGAAAACAGTGGTATTAGTGGGGTTATCGTGGGCCAGGCTCTATATTCAGGGAAGTTTACGTTAAAAGATGCTATAATAGAGATCAAAGGTCAACAATCTTGATTATTGACTGGGGGAGAGCACAATTGCTGGCAAAGAGAATTATTCCATGCCTGGATGTGAAAGATGGCAGGGTGGTAAAAGGTGTAAAATTTGTTGATCTGAAAGACACCGGTGACCCTGTAGAATTGGCAAGTTTTTATGACAAAGCGGGAGCAGATGAGTTGGTGTTTTTAGATATCACTGCTTCTTATGAAGGCAGAAAAACCATGATCGATGTGGCCAGAAGAACAGCTCAAGAAATATTTATTCCGTTTATCGTGGGTGGAGGTATAGGCACCATAGACCAGATACGTGATGTTCTCAAAGCGGGTGCTGACAAAATATCACTTAATACTCCTGCTGTAGAGCATCCAGAACTTATCACAGAAGGCGCTAAAATATTTGGAAGCCAATGTATGGTTGTAGCTATTGACGCTTGCTGGAATGAGAAAATGGGGGAATGGGAGGTTTATACTCACGGAGGCAGGAAAGCAACGGGTATTTCGGCCCTGGAATGGGTTACTCGGGTAGAGAAACTGGGCGCAGGAGAAATTCTATTGACCAGCATGGACGCCGATGGAGGGAAGATTGGGTATGATATTTCATTGACCCTGGCCGTGGGAGAGAGGACTAATCTTCCCGTAATAGCTTCGGGTGGGGCGGGAAGTCTGGAGCATTTTGCTGAAGTATTGACTGAAGGAAAAGCGGATGCAGCTTTAGCTGCTTCTGTTTTCCACTACCGGCAGTTTTCAGTACAGGAAGTTAAAAAATACCTGCAAGAGCAGGGAGTGGAGGTGCGCTTGAGTTAGTATGTTAGAAGAGCTTGCTTTTGAAAAGCATGGACTTTTACCGTCTATTATTCAGGATTATGCCAGCGGAGAAGTGCTTATGTTGGCCTATATGAATCGGGAGTCATTGCAAAAAACGTTAGAAACCGGTTTGACCTGGTTTTGGAGCCGTAGCAGGGAACAATTCTGGCAAAAAGGAGAATCTTCCGGTAATATTCAGGAGGTACAGGAAATTTTTTTTGATTGCGATGCTGACACCTTATTGATAAAAGTAAAACAGACAGGACCTGCCTGTCATACCGGGGAGAGGAGTTGTTTTTATCGCTCTCTTTCCCTGCACCAAAAAGGCGATAAGTAGTTTTCGAAAACAAAAGGAACCGGGTTCATGAATGTACAGCAGGAAAGAAAGCAATATAATTGCTATGAGGTGGAGACCGTCCTCGGCCTGTTCCTTATTTATTATAATGATGAGGGAATATACCGGCTTGTCCTGCCTTCTAACCCAATAATCCCTGGTTATAAATCACTTTTCAGCAAGGGAGCGAGCCACGGATTCCCTTGGCCGGACCTGGAGAGCGAATTAAAGTTTTATGGCAAGGGTCGAATAATTCGGGGCACGTATCCGCTTCTTAATCTAGGCTATTCAGAGTGGACAAAGAATGTGCTGCAGGCTACCTTAAGTATCCCTTTTGGAGAAACTAGAAGTTACAAACAAATAGCTGAACAACTTGGTAGGCCTTCTGCAGCCAGGGCTGTCGGCCGGGCAGTTTCCTGCAACCGCACTCCTATTCTTATTCCCTGTCACCGCGTAGTGGGGCAAAAGGGCCATTTAGTAGGATTTAGTTCCGGCCTGTTATGGAAGCAGAGGCTTTTGGACTTGGAGCAGCACGTTCCTTGAGGTCGTTATATTTTATATCGTTATCTAACACTATAACAGGAAAAGGTGTTGTATAATTGCAAAACAAAGAACCTGGTGGTTCAAAACAAGTTGTTTTGGAGGATGTTGAAAATCATCCCCTGGTGATAGCGTATATCCGCAGGGCAGATGATAATTTAGGTGCACTGGGATATACAGAGCATGGTTTTCGCCATACGGATATGGTGGCCAATACCTCTTTCAGGATTATTTCTCAGTTGGGTTATTCAGTGCGGGAGGCTGAGCTTGCTGCCATTGCGGGCTACTTACATGATATTGGAAATGTGATTGAACGAACGCATCATTACTCCATCGGTGCGCTTATTGCCATGAATATTTTGCGGGAACTGGGGATGCTTGAGAGCGAGATAGCTGAAATAGCTTCCGCCATAGGTAATCATGATGAGCAGAGCGGTTACCCTGTAAGTATAATTTCTGCAGCTACTATCTTGGCGGATAAATCAGATGTACACAGGACCAGAGTAAGAAATCTTGATCATACCCGTTTTGATATTCATGACAGAGTCAACTATGCCGTGGAGAATTCCACTTTGAAACTGGATCCGGAAAAAAGAGTTATTACTTTAAAGATAAAGATTGACACGGGCTTGAGCCATGTTATGGAGTACTTCGAGATTTTCTTGACCAGGATGGTACAGTGTCGGCGTGCAGCAAATTTATTAGAAGCTCGCTTTTCCCTGGTGATTAATGAAACACAGCTGCTTTAACAAATGGAGCATGTCCTGGTAGGTGAATATTTGTTTGTTAGGGAATATATTTGAACCGTTTTTTTACACAGACATGTGTTCTATGTAAGTATTTGCGAGCCGGGAGGGTATACAGGTGGTTCTTAAAAAACGTACCAGGGGGTTTATATTTTTCATTACTATTTCTGTCATCCTGGTAGCTGCTTCTTCTTTTTATCTTATGAACTGGGAAAGGTTTCTAAATAAAGGTCTGGACCTGGAAGGTGGGGTCTATGTTCTCCTAGAAGCCGAAACGACAGGTGATGAGGAGAAGGACCGTGACGCTGTAGAGCGTGCCATGACTATTATCCGCAGCAGGATAGATGAATTAGGGGTTACTGAACCAGTTTTGCAGCGTGAAGGGGAAAGACGTATCCGGATTGAGCTTCCTGGAATTGAGGACCAGGCTCAGGCTATGGAGGCCATTGGCAGAACTGCAATGTTAACTTTTCAAAGCCCGGACGGCGAAGTGCTGTTAACCGGTGCCAATTTGGAAACGGCTCATTTTACTCGTGGTCAGTATAATGAACCCATAGTGACCCTGGAATTTGATAGCGAAGGTGCACAAATGTTTGCTGAGGCTACCCAGAGGCATTTAAACGAGCCACTCTCTATCTATCTTGATGACGAGCTGGTTTCTGCGCCAATGGTGCAGAGTGTCATTACTGATGGCAATGCGATTATTACAGGTATTCCTTCAGCAGAAGAGGCTAACACCATTGCTATGCTTCTCCGCTCAGGCGCCCTTCCAGTTGATCTGTCAGAGCTGGAAACCCGTTCTATAGGGCCGCTTTTGGGAGAAAATGCCCTTGGGCTTAGTTTTACGGCCGGTATGATCGGGTTATTACTTGTATTGGTTTTTATGGTGGTTGTCTATCGTTTTGCCGGCCTGGTTGCTGATATATCCCTGGTGGTCTATCTGGGTCTTGTATTTTTAATGCTTTCGGGATTAAATGCCACCATTACTCTTCCTGGTCTGGCTGGTCTTATTCTCTCTATCGGCATGGCCGTGGACGCCAATGTGCTTATATTTGAGCGTATTAAAGAGGAAATTAGAGATGGAAAAACGATGCTTACAGCAATAAATTCCGGTTTTGATAGAGCTTTTGGAGCTATTCTGGATGCCAACATTACTACAATTATAGCAGCTTTGGTTCTCTTATTCATCGCCAGTGGGCCAGTGCGAGGGTTTGCAGTTGTTTTACTTGTTGGAGTTATCTGCAGCTTACTGGCGGCTCTGGTTTTGACCCGGTTTTTGCTGCGCCTGGCAGCACGCTCAAAAATGATAAAAAGCTCTAAGTACCTGGGCATTAAGGAGGCTTAAGGATGTACTACCGCCCTCAATTTCCTTTTCTAAAGTTTAGAAAAACTGCTTTTTTACTCTCTGGTGTTTTAATCCTGGTAGGGATCATATCACTTCTTTTGCAAGGCCTGAATCTGGGTATTGACTTTACAGGTGGCACCGTTTTGCATCTCGATCTTCGTGAAGACTACCACATGGAAGAGGTGCGAGACGTTCTTTCACCCTTTGAGCTTGAGGGAGCCCCCTTGCAGAGAGCAGGGCACAATGACTTAGGAGAGGGCACCGAGGTTATTATCAAAGCACCAACCCTGGAAGGCGAGGTGCGCGAAGAGATAATCAACTCTTTCCTGCAACGTTGGCCGCAGATGACTACAGAGGATATTTTGCGAGAGGAAAATGTGGGGGCAGTAATTGGCAGGGAACTTACTCGAGAGGCTTTTACAGCACTTTTAATTGCTTTTACTGGTATGGTTTTATATATTACTCTACGCTTCGAATCTAGATTTGCACTGGCGGGAATTGCAGCACTTCTACATGATGCTTTCATAATACTGACACTGTTTTCTCTTTTCAGGTTGGAAATCAACAGTCCTTTTATTGCCGCCATATTAACCATAATTGGGTATTCTATCAATGATACAATCGTTGTCTTTGATCGTATTAGAGAAAATATTGGAAAATACTGGCATAAAAAAGGAAGAGAAGAAATTGTCAACGACAGCATTAACGAAAATTTGGTACGCTCTATCAATACTTCTCTAACCACTTTGGCAGTGCTTCTTTCTCTTTTTGCGGCTTTTAATTATTTCGTAGGAACTATTGACCTGAAGGTTTTTGCCATTGCCTTGATTATTGGTGTAATCAGCGGCACTTATTCTTCCATCTTTATTGCCAGTCCATTGTGGCTTTTTCTGACGGCGAATAAAGAAAAGAAGGGGAAAAAGCAGAGTCCTGAAGCTTTGTTTACTGACACAGAAATGCAGGAATAATAATTATTTATAACGAATTGAAAAACAGGCTAAAATTTGTGCTTAATATTTTCCATATTTTTTAGAAATTCCTTTGGGGAGGTAAGAGATGAATCAGTTTGGAGTTATATTAGCCCTTCTTTTTAGTATGATTATTGCCCTGTTTGCTATCGCTAATAATGAACCGATAGTGGTCAATTATCTTTATGGAAGAACAGAGGTTTCTGCAGTAATTGTTATAATCGGTTCAGCTATCCTGGGGGCATTGGTTGTTTTTTTGCTCAGCATTTTCAGGCAGGTTAGGACGGGTCTCATGATGCGGGGTCTTCGGCAGGAAATTAATAATTTGCAGGAAAAAATCCAGGAAATTGAAGTTGAGCGTGACAGCCTTTTAGTCCAGATTGGTCAGCTGCAAAAAACCGGTGAAGAAGCAGGCGAAGAAACATCCAAAGATGATCCTTTTGACGTAGGAGATGTGGATGATGTAAGCTCTTCACCAGAAGAATTGCCTGTAGAAGGAAAACCGTATATGGAAACCTCCTACGAGAATGAGCCTTTAACCGAGAGTAAATCTGAAAAGATAGACGAACCCACTGCTGAAGACCACGAAAAAAAGGAAGACGATATAAGTTGAAGGAGCTAATCCAGAACAGAAAAGAGCTTGGGCTGGTATGGGAAATATATCAGCAAGATCCATTCCGAGGCAGTGAGATGGCCAGAAAACTTAATATTCCGAAACCTATGGCTCAAGTTTTACTTAACAGAGGGATTGCTTCATTTGAAGAAGGAGAGAGGTTTTTGAACCCTTCTCTGGAACACCTTTTCTCCCCCTTTGAGATGAAGGATATGGAGCGAGCTGCTAAAGTTTTAGTGAATGCCGTGCAGAATGGCGAAAGAATTGCAATTTATGGAGATTATGATGTGGATGGTATTGCGGCAACGGCTCTTATGTATTTATTGCTGCGGCAGGTAGGGGGGGACGTTCTTTTTTATGTGCCGGATCGCTTGGATGATGGTTACGGGGTTAATAGAGATGCCCTTTTGGCTTTAAAGGAAAACGGTGCTTCCATTATATTAACGGTAGACTGTGGCATCAAGGCAGTGGAAGAGTTAAGTTATGCCCAGCAGATAGGGTTGAGTGTCATTGTCACCGATCACCACCGCCCATCGGAAGGGCTGCCGCCTGCTACGGCCGTAGTTAATCCCTGGAGGCATGATTGCAGCTATCCTTTCAAAGAACTCTGTGGCACAGGTGTTGCTTTCAAACTTGGCCAGGCCTTTTTGGATTTGCTGGGAAAGGAAAGTTTTATATGGGAATTTCTTTACCTTGTTGCTCTGGCTGCTGTTGCAGATGTTGTTCCGCTGTGTGGTGAAAATAGGGTTTTTGTAGCTCATGGACTTAAACAGATGCATTTGAACTTGCCGCCGGGATTAAAAGCACTTTGTGGAACTACGGGTCTTGATTCTCAAAGCTTGAGCTCCGAGGACATAGCTTATGTTATTGCTCCTAGGCTTAATGCAGCCGGGCGGATGGGTAGCGCTTCGCGTTCCTTGTACCTCTTATTGGAGAAAAATGCTGATGCTGCCCAAGAGTTGGCTTTAGAATTACACCGGGAAAATTCTCAACGCCAGGCTGTTGAAGCAAAAATATTTGAAGAAGCATGCAGTATGGCGGACGAAGGATATAATAAGGATAAGGACGAGCCATGTTTTTTGTTGCTGTGCAAAGATGGATGGCACCAGGGAGTTTTGGGAGTGGTTGCCAGCAAAATGGCGGAGAAGTACCGTTGCCCGGTTATTATACTTTCCCTGGAGGAGGGTATTGGGAAAGGTTCCGGTCGAAGTTTTGGGGACTTTAACCTGGTCGAGGCCTTAGAAGTCTGCAGTTCATTTTTAATAAGGTTTGGGGGGCATACTGCTGCAGCGGGCCTTACTCTCATGGAAGAATATATTCCTTTACTTCGCAAAGAGTTAAACAATCTTGCGAAGGTTTATTTTAGTCACAGAGGACCTGTAGTGGGGTTGTATGTTGATGCTTATTTGAACCCTGAAGAGATTGATCCCCAACTTATATATTTTTTAGAAAAGCTGCAGCCCTTTGGCTTTGGTAATCCTCGTCCTCTTTTTTATGGAGAGGGATGGTTTCTGGAGGATAAAAAGGAAGTAGGACAGAAAGGAAGGCACCTTCAGCTGTTACTAAAAAAAGGAGAAAAAATGTTACCTGCCATTAGCTTTAATGGCAAAGAAAATTTCCCCCAATTGGATAAATACAGGGATATTTCGCCTTGTTTTAATCTTTCCTTTAATCGTTGGAAAGGAGAAGAAAAGCTGCAGCTAGTTGTTCAAGGTTTGCAGTATGGCGATGAGTTTAAAGAAGGAAATTTTACTTTGGTAGATCGTAGGAGCTTGCAGCATAAACAAAAATATCTCCGAGAACTCTTGAGCAAGGATGAGGGAGTGCTGGTATTTGTCAATACTTTTAAACGTATGGAGAATATTGAGAAGGTTTTTCCCCACAGGAGAAATCTTTTTTTTAGCCATCAAGGAAGCATTTCTTCCGAGAAGTCTTCAGAAAAAGTAACACATTTACTGTTATATGACCTTCCCCTTCGTTATAATAGGTTAAAAGAGCTTATTTCCTTCCTTCAACAGCGCAGCGACTCCGGCAAAATAATTGTTCATTTATTATACAGTGGAAAAGATTTTGAGAAAAATTTTACCCTTTTGCTGGCAACAGTTCCTTCTGCTGCCACTCTAGAACAGGTTTTCAATTATTTGCGGAATATGACTGTTTCCTGTACTTTGACTCGAAAAAGCGCCCAGGAAAATTTATTGCAAGTGCTTCCCTTTCCGGCTACCAGGCCTTTATTGGATAAAAGCATGGCGATTCTGAAAGATGCTGCGTACCTTGATATAATCGATGAAAAAATATATGTCGAGCTTAACAAAGAGGAGAATTTCTGTGCTATTCTTCAGCATTTGGGGAAAATACAGAGCTATCTACACGAAAAAGAACTATGGATAGAAACCCTCAGCTGGCAAAAATTTTTATTAGAGGCAAAGGGCGAAGTAATACTTAAATACCTGACAGATTTGTAAGGCAAGGCGCATGACGTGAAACCTGTTCTGAGCGTATATTTGTTTCCAGGGGGCTTGAGTGAATGAGTCTTCAGCAACTGAAGAAGAGCTTACAAAATTATAATGATAATAAAGAAGATTGGGCTTTGATCCGCAAAGCTTACAGTTTTGCTCTAAATGCTCATGCCGGTCAAAAGAGGGTTTCCGGAGATTCTTATATTACACATCCATTAGGGGTTGCGAATATTTTAGCTGAACTGGAACTGGATGTGGTAACCATTATTACCGGTTTGCTTCACGATGTACTGGAAGATACTTCAGTAAGCTACGATGAAATAGAGCAGGAGTTTGGTGACGAAGTGGCATCTCTTGTAAATGGAGTTACCAAGTTAAGTAGTATGGAGTTTCGCTCCAAGGAAGAACATCAAGCAGAAACTTGGCGTAAAATGTTTGTAGCCATGGCACGTGATATAAGAGTTATTCTGGTAAAATTGGCAGATCGCACCCATAATATGCGCACACTGCGTCATCTTAATAGTGCTAAGCGCAGAGAAACATCCAGGGAAACCCTGGATATTTATGCCCCCCTTGCTCACAGGCTTGGGATCTATAAGATTAAATGGGAACTTGAAGATCTGGCTTTTAGATATTTGAACGAAAAAGAATATTACAACCTGGTTGATAAATTGGCAAAGAAACGAAAAGAAAGAGAAGAGTTCATCAATGAAATGATCAATGATCTCCAAGGGGGGTTAGAAGAGGCAGGGATTAATGCAGAGATAAGCGGTCGCCCCAAAAATATTTATAGCATTTACAATAAGATGAAAGAGCAGCAAAAGGATTTCGAGGAGATCTATGATTTAACCGCTATTCGTGTTCTTGTAGATAATGTTAAAGACTGTTATGGAGCTCTGGGAGTTGTTCATTCCCTTTGGCGGCCGATCCCGGGAGAGTTTAATGATTATATTGCCATGCCAAAGCCCAATATGTATCAGTCCTTGCATACCACTGTGGTATGTGCGAAGAACGAACTATTGGAAGTTCAAATTCGAACTTGGGAAATGCATCGTACCTCGGAATACGGAATTGCCGCCCACTGGCGATACAAAGAAAAAGTAAGGGATGATAAGGAATTTGAAGAAAAATTATCTTGGCTGAGGCAGTTACTGGAATGGCAGCAGGATATGAAGGACGCTCACGAATTTATGGAACATTTGAAGATCGATCTTTTTACTGATGAAGTATTTGTCTTTACACCCAGGGGGGATGTTATAGATCTTCCTTCCGGGGCTGTGCCAATTGATTTTGCCTACAAGATCCATACGGATATTGGCAATCATTGTGTAGGTGCCAAGGTTAATGGACGTATTGTTCCCCTGGATTATAAGTTAAAGACCGGGGATATAGTAGAGGTAATAACCAGTAAAAATGGATTTCCAAGTAGGGATTGGCTTAAGATAGCTATTTCTTCACAGGCCAAGAGCAAGATCAGAAGCTGGTTTAAGAAGGAGCGTAGAGAAGAAAATATTGCCAAGGGCAAAGATGCTCTGGAGAGAGACATTCGCAGGCTGCAGTTGGAACCACGTTTACTGCTTAAGAACCAGCTGCTGGAAGAAGTGGGAAGAAAGTTCAACCTTCTTTCTCCTGAAGATGTTTATGCTGCTGTAGGCTACGGAGGTGTTTCTTCTCAGCAGATAATTTCCAAGCTCCGGGAAGAATATCATAAGCATTTTGGGGAAGAAAGGGAGCAAAGAGCCCCTGTGGAACTTAAACCATGGACCGGTGCAGCAAAGGCGGCCCAGGGTGTCAGAGTTGAAGGCATAGATAACCTACTGGTACGCTTCTCTCGTTGTTGCAACCCGCTTCCAGGCGACGAGATAGTAGGGTTTGTTACACGGGGGAGAGGGGTTTCTATTCACCGCCAAGATTGTGTTAATATAGTTGGGATGAACAGAGACGATGCCAGGTTTTTAAATGTGTATTGGGACACAGAAAGTGCGGCATCTTACCCGGTAGAAATAGAAATAACAGGTATGGATCGCCCCAACCTTTTGGCTGATGTGCTCCATGCAGTTAGTGAGAGCAAGGTTAATATCTCCGCGGTTAATGCGCGGACCACCAGGGACAAGATGAGCGTTTTGCACTTAACTTTTGTGGTGAGAGATTTGGAGCATTTAGAATTCATTATGAACAAAATTAAACAGGTCAAAGATGTTTTTTCTGTAAATAGATTTACAGGAGGCAGTGCTTCTTCCACAGAGAAAAGAGCACCTTAAATGCAATCTGTTTGGTCAAAAGAAAGGCTGGTCCAAAGATGCGGGCTGTAGTGCAAAGAGCAACTCTCTCTTCCGTACGGGTAGAGGGTGAAACAGTAGGGAAGATTGAAAAAGGACTTGTTGTCTTCCTGGGCGTGGAAAGTGGCGATGATGAAAAAGATTGTCACTATGTGGCTGATAAGGTTGTTGGGCTTCGTATTTTTGAAGACGAAAAAGGAAAAATGAATCTTTCACTGAAAGATATCGGTGGGGAGATACTGTGTATTTCACAATTTACCCTATTAGGGGATTGTAGAAAGGGCAGACGTCCAAGTTTTATTAAGGCGGCTTCTACCGAAAATGCGGCCAGGCTTTATGAATATTTCTGTGAGATTTTAAGGGTTGAAGGAGTAGTAGTAGCGACCGGTATTTTTCAAGCATATATGCAAGTAGAGGTTTTAAATGAGGGCCCTGTTACGATATTGCTGGACAGCGAAAAAAATTTTTAAGAACGGAAATGTGCCGCATTTTCCAGGTTTATGTCTAAAGATGACTGTTTTAATTGGATTTCCTCCTGGGGGCCTGTTAAAGCAGCACTTTCTTTTATGTTTTGACGCTTAGGATGCTTTAGAAGTTGACAAGGATAGGCTCATTAGCTAAAATCACGTTGTATATTGTCGTGTTCGCCGGAAAAATCCTCAGGGGGTGGAAAAATGAAATATAAGGCCCCACGCGGCACCCGGGACCTGCTGCCAGGAGAGGCCGAAAAATGGCACTTTGTGGAAAGCAGGTTTAAAGAGCTTTGTAATATCTATGGTTTTACAGAGATACGTACACCCATTTTTGAAGAAACAGCGCTTTTTGTCCGCAGCATGGGCGAAGAGACTGATGTGGTAAAGAAAGAGATGTATATTTTCAAGGATCAAGGTGGAAGAGAGCTGGCTTTGAGGCCTGAAGGTACTGCAGGCGTTGTGCGTGCCTTTATCGAACATGGTATACACAACGAAGCCCAGCCGGTAAAACTTTTTTATTATGGCCCCATGTTTCGTTATGACCGTCCCCAGGCGGGTAGACAGAGGCAGTTTTATCAAATGGGTATAGAAATATTCGGAACGAAAGATCCTGCTGTTGATGTAGAAGTAATAAAGTTTTCCCAAGATTTTTTTCAAGGTTTGGGTTTTTCTAATTTAAGTCTGCAGATTAACAGTACGGGATGTAGCGAGTGTAGAGAAGATTATTTAGAGCAGCTGTCGGTCTTTGCTGATGCAAGGGTTTCCTCTCTTTGTGGTGATTGCAAGGAAAGATCTCGTTTAAACCCACTGCGCTTGTTAGACTGTAAAGAGATCGGGTGCCGGGAGGAAATGAAAGATGCTCCGCGAATTACCGATCATCTCTGTTCTTCCTGCCGCGATCACTTTGATAAGGTGTTATTCTTGTTGGATTCCCTGGAAATTATTTATAACGTAGATCACCAACTTGTAAGAGGGCTTGATTATTATACAAATACCGCCTTTGAATTTCATTCCTCCACTCTTGGAGCCCAGAATTCACTTGGTGGTGGAGGGCGCTACGATAATCTGGTGGAAGTATGCGGAGGAGCTTCCACACCTGGTGTGGGGATGGCTGTAGGGGTAGAAAGAATTGTAATGGCTATGGAAAAGGAGGCGCTTTTTTCAGAAGAGATGCCTGCAGCTGGTATTTTCATTGCAGTTGGCGAACAGAATGATCTTCCCTTGCGTCGCGAAGCTTTGCTTCTACTGAATTATTTAAGGGGAAAAGGCATTGTATGCGATACCGACTATTTGGGTCGCAGCCTGAAAGCCCAGATGAAGTTTGCTAACAGGAAAAGATTTCGTTATGTGGTTATCCTGGGAGGAGAGGATCCATCAGAGGGGACGTTGAAAGTGAGAGATATGTTAAAGGGCGATCAAACGGAACTTTTACGTTCTGAGGCAATTGAATTACTGTTAAAAAATTGTGGCAAATGATTTGCCGGGAAGGGGGTTCCGGGTTTTTCAATCCGGAGCAAATAATTTATGCGTTTAAAGCGAACATGCTATTGTGCGGAATTATCCAAAAAAAATACGCAGGAAAAAGTTGTCCTGGCCGGATGGGTTGAAAGCATACGAGATCATGGGAGCCTCATATTTATAGATCTTAGAGATCGCTCCGGTATCGTGCAGCTGGTCTTTGATTATCAAAGAAGCTCTTCCTTTTTTAACCAGGCGGAAAAACTGCGCCCTGAGTATGTGCTTGCTGTTAGTGGAGAAGTGCTTATGCGCTCTCCGGAAACAGTTAACCCGGCAGTTAATAGCGGAGAGATAGAGGTTGTCGTTGAGGATATGGAAGTTTTCAACGCTTCAGAAGTTCCTCCTTTCTATATTCAAGATGGAATCAATACGGATGAGAACTTGCGACTGCGCTACCGTTATCTTGACCTGAGACGCCCTGAAATGCAGCATATGCTAGAAATGCGTCATAAGAGCATGATGACTGCCAGATCATACCTGGATAAACATGGATTTTGGGAGATTGAAACTCCTGTTTTAACCCGCAGCACGCCGGAAGGTGCCCGGGATTACCTGGTGCCGAGCCGTACAGTTTCTGGAAGTTTTTTTGCCCTTCCCCAGTCCCCCCAACTATTCAAGCAACTGCTCATGGTTTCCGGGGTGGAGAAATATTTTCAGATTACGCGCTGCTTCCGTGATGAGGATTTAAGAGCAGACCGTCAGCCAGAATTTACCCAAGTCGATTTGGAGATGTCTTTCTGTTCCAGAAAAGACGTGATGAAAACTGTGGAAGGTTTTATCTACTCTCTTTTCAATGAAGTTTTAAAAAAGGAGATTGAGTTACCTTTTCCCGTTATATCTTATACTGAAGCCATGGAAAGATTTGGCACAGACCGTCCAGATAACCGATTTGGCATGGAGATAAAGGATATTTCTAAGATTGCCCTGCAGTCAGAGTTTAAGGTGTTTCGCAATGTAGTAAAAAACGGAGGCGTCGTCAAAGGTTTAAATGCCAGCGGTGCAGGAAATTTCAGCCGTAAGGAGCTTGACGATTTAACCTCCCTGGTTCAGTCCTGGGGAACCGGCGGTTTGGCGTGGATGATCGTGACAGAGGAAGGTTTTAAATCTCCTATAGCCAAGTTTTTTACTTCCGGGCATTTGGAGGAGATTAGAAAGGAGATGGAAGGAGAGCCGGGAGACCTGCTGCTTTTTGTGGGTGATGAATGGGAGAATACTTTAATAATACTTGGAAAGCTGCGTCTACACGTGGCTCAACTGCTAGAAATAATAGAGGAGAAGGATTCCTTTCTCTGGGTAATAGATTTTCCCCTTGTTTCTTTTGATAAAGAGGAAAGCCGCTATTATTCCAACCACCATCCTTTTACTGCACCTTTAGAGAGCGATCTTTCTTTATTGGAGCAAGATCCTTTAAAAGCGCGCTCCCTTGCTTATGATCTTGTTTATAACGGAATAGAAGTTGCAGGGGGCAGTATACGTATTCATAAGCGGGATATTCAGGAGAAAATATTTGCTTTGCTGGGGATTACGGACGAAGAAGCTCAAGAAAAGTTTGGTTTTCTATTGACGGCTTTTCAGTACGGGGCCCCGCCGCACGGAGGAATAGCAGTGGGTTTTGATCGTTTACTTATGCTTATGGCCGGAAGAGCGAGTATTAGGGATGTAATTCCTTTCCCCAAGACTGCAACGGGCACCTGCCTGCTTACAGGAGCACCAGCTTCTGTTTCCAGGGAACAGCTTGAGGAATTGCATATATCCCTGGTCCAGAAGGAAATTAATGAAAAAGAAGGAGAGGAACAATTTCCTGTTTCTGATAATGCTGAGAGCTAGACAACTGTAGCTCACTTTTATTATCAAGCGGGTATTAAGTACTTGCAATAAGAGTAGTTCTATGCTATCATAATATTGCAAAAAATAGTAAAAACTTACCCTGCTGTGCGCGTGATCACCCGTATAAGTTTTGAGCTAACACTAATGAAACGGGAGCCTAACTTTACCTGTGGCGTAGATGCCCCTTTAGGGGACCTACAAAGCAAGTAAGAGGGCACCCACCTGTAGAGGGAGAAGTTCAAAACAGCGGTCCACGGCATGGTGGGGTTATTTTATTTGGGGAGAAATTTACCTGATATTTCAATCTTCAAAAATGATATCTTTTTCTTAGTGAAAATTTAGGAGGTGAAAGGTTGCCTATCCAGGAAACCCTGCAAAAAATCATTAAACAACTACAGGAAGGTGCTCATCCAAGTGATCTCGCGGAACATGTTGATGACTTAAGCGAGGAGCAGAAAAAGGAACTTTTCAACCTTCTTTCTGATGAAGAAGCTGCACTTATTATTCAGGAAATGGATGTTTTCGATCAGGTATCACTGTTGAGGATTTTGACCAAGCACCGTGCTTCGACTATTCTCAGGGAAATGGCTACTGATGATGCCGCTGACCTGATAGGAGACCTCCCAGAAGAGGAAGCAAAAGAGCTTCTCGCCTTAATCGAGGAAGAGGCAGGAGAGATCAGGGGATTGCTTAAATACCCTGAGGATACCGCCGGCGGAATTATGACTACTGACTTTATTTCCTTGCCGGATGACATCCCTGTGGAAGAGGCTATTATGCGTTTGCGAGAAGTTGCACCCGAGGCAGAAATTATTTATTACGTATATGTTGTAGATTCTCAGACCAGGTTGAGGGGGGTTGTATCCCTTCGGGACCTTATCGCCGCGGAAGATGGAACGCTGTTGCGTGAAGTAATGTTTGAAAATGTAATCAGTGTTTTGGCGCATATGGACCAGGAGGAGGTAGCAAGAGTTGTTTCCAGGTATGACCTTCTAGCAGTTCCTGTTGTCGATGAACAGGAACACCTTCTGGGTATTATTACTGTAGACGACATACTGGATGTAATGGAAGAGGAAGCTACAGAAGATATTTATAGAATGGCCGGTACCGGCGAAGTACAGAGCGTTGATATTCTTGATGCATCCTCTTTTCGCATGGCTCGCAAGAGAATGCCCTGGTTGTTTGTCAGTCTAATGGGAGGACTGATTTCTGGAAGTGTAATTGGGGTTTTCGAGGCTACATTGGAAGCCATTGTTTTCTTGGCTGTTTTTATACCCGTAATTATGGATATGGGTGGGAACGTAGGAACTCAGTCATCCACCCTTTTTGTCCGGGGGCTGGCTACAGGGGAAATCGAAGAAAGTCATGTCTGGCGATATTTCTTCCGGGAAACGAAGGTAGGCGTTACTATGGGTGTAACGAATGGCATTATTATAGCTATTGCAGCCTCTATATGGCGAGGTGTTCCTTTATTAGGCATGGTCGTAGGCATTGCCATGTTTGCAACCATTACTCTCGCTGCAGTTATTGGGATCTTGGTGCCGATGATATTCAACCGCATTGGGGTAGATCCTGCTATTACGGCCGGCCCCTTTGTGACCAGCATAAAGGACGTAACCGGCCTATTAATCTATTTCTGGATTGCCACTACTTTTCTGGAGTATTTGATTTAAACCAGAAAAGGAGACAGGCGGTTTCTAAACCG
>SLJK01000093.1 GCA_007135125.1 Syntrophomonadaceae bacterium
AAAATTTTTTTGCCTGGAAGGATTTTTTACAATCATATTGAATTAATAATCTATATCAACAAAATCATTTTCTTAAAAGCTTCGCCATTTCTTTTCCTAAAACCCGCAGGGGTTTTGCCGGGCAAGCAAAGCTTGCTTATGTTCCGCTGGCAATTACCATTAAAGCGCACAGCAGGACCTTACTAATTAACCGGGAGGTGACACCGTTAACAATATTTTTTTGATTTTTAAACCTTTTTACTACCCTAATTAAACCAAACATGGGAAGGAAGATTTCTAAATGAAAAAATTATTTGTAACGAGTCTTGTTGTGTTAATGCTTTTTGTTTCAAGTATTGGCGTTTTTGCTGCAGATCCGGACAGTGATATTGTTGAAACAGCGATTGAAGCCGAGGATTTTAATACCCTTGTGGATGCTGTTATAGCTGCCGACCTGGTTGAGGCATTGAAAGCAGAAGGCCCATTTACCGTGTTCGCCCCGACCGATGAAGCCTTTGAGAACCTTCCTGAAGGGCTTTTAGAAAAGCTGCTTGACAATCCCGATATTCTGGCAAAAGTACTGCTCTACCATGTGGTGGAAGGGGAGGTTCTGGCCGAAGACGTTTTAGGTCTTGACGGCGAGCAGGTAGAGACCCTCCAGGGGCAAACAGTTGAGGTTGAAATCGATAACGATGATGTACTTGTAAACGACGCTCAAGTAATAGAAACCGACATCATCTGTACTAATGGGGTTATCCATGTTATTGACAAGGTTTTGATCCCGGAATGGGATATCGTTGAAACCGCTATTTTAAACGCTGACTTCAACACCCTGGTAGACGCATTGACAGCGGCAGGTTTGGTTGAAGCCTTAAAATCAGAAGGCCCATTTACCGTGTTCGCCCCGACCGATGAAGCCTTTGAGAACCTCCCTGAGGGACTGCTTGAGGGCTTATTGGAAGATACCGCTGCACTAGGAAATGTGCTGTTATACCATGTGGTTGACGGCAAAGTAATGGCTGCAGACGTCCTTGGCCTAGATGGCGAAAACGTACAGACTTTACTGGAGCAAGAGGTAACGATTACAATAGAAAACGAAACAGTTTATGTTAACGATGCTATGGTTATTGCAGCCGATATATCTTGCACCAACGGAGTTATTCATGTAATCGATGCTGTACTGGTGCCGGACCTGGAAGAAGACGAGATAATAGAACCCGAGATGATTGAAGTTGTCTTAAGCGTGGGTGAAACTACTTATACGATTAACGGGGTTGAAAATACCATGGACGCCGCTCCGTTTATCGAAGAAGATTTAACATTCGTTCCTGTTCGTTTTATAGGAGAAGCGTTTGACCTGCAAGCCGACTGGGGCCCGAAAGATGCATTAACTGAATGGGTAACCTTCGGATGTGAAGATATGGATATCCTGATCGAAATCGAAATTGGTTCACCATACATTCAGGTAACCGAAGGCGGAGTAACACGCACTGAAGAAGCTGAGGTGGCAGCACAAATTGTTGATGAGCGCACCTACCTACCTTTACGTGCAGTCGGTGAAATCTTTGGTGCCGAGTTTGATTGGGGCCCCAAAGAAGCTTTAACCGAATGGGTCAGCTTTTCAATGGAAAAATAGAAGCACATTTCATTGCAATCTATCATTAATAATAAGGGGCCCGGGAAAGAATTTTCTCTCGGGCTCTTTTTATGACACCCTACCCCTTCGGAAAAAAAGATAGAAAAAATATAGATAAAGCATTGCCTGAGGAGGAAGTTTTCGCTATGATGCAATTAAACCTTGGAGGTGAAAAGTTATATGTGTACTTCACGACCAGAATCTACACCTCAAGCTTTCTCCAACAACCGGAAAAACAAGCGCATACCCTTTTTTACCAAAGTGCGGCTGTTCTTCAAAAATAATCTAATTAAGCTTAAAAACAGGCAAAGTTGCTGCGGGAATTATGGAGAAATTGGGTGTTGAAAACCCAGCCAGAAGCCCGGTCCGGGCCCGGAAAAATAATATAATGTCTAGACCATATATGGTGCTTAAACATCAGAAAATATTTGGGACAATAACGCCGAGGTGATTATATAAGTCAAACATTAAGCATCTCACGTAAGAAATAGTAAAAAATTTGGTTTTACTAAATAATTTACAGTTTTTTCTGAACCAATTTCATGAGAAGAACCAAAACCTTTATCTTTAATATTTAACTCAGCCGATCAAGATTCTTTCCTCGGGGTATCGTATTCCAAGCGGCTTTAGCTTTTTAGTCAGCGCATAGAGCATGGTTATAGAGCCAAAACGCCCCAGGCCGATAACAGCTATTTGTAAATCTTTTTTTTTGGTTGCCACCTTTTATCACTCCTGATCACATTAGATTCCGATCTGCAGTTTCAACAATGTTATCAATTTCCCGTGCTGTTTCTGCTGGTAATTCTTTTGTGACCCTATTATCCATTAAGTATGAAAAACGCTCCTGCGTTCTTAAAAGGAGATCTTTTACGCCCCTTTTGGTCCAGGTTTCTCGGGACATATTTGTAAAAACGTCCCTGGAAACTACTTTGCGGCAGTTCTGCAGGGTGTGCTCTGTTTCCAGAAAATGACCACCCGGGGTCACCCGGAGAAGATCCTCCCAGGCCATGTTATCTTCGTTAACTTCCAGCCCGGTTGTTATTCCGAGGATGACGCGAGCCAATTCATCGTCCAGGACAAGCTGCAGCGGGCTAATGGTTGTAGCAACCTCGAGCTGACCGGCGCCCCCCAGAATGTCAGTCCCGGCCAGCGCCACCATCATGCCCAGCAGGGAGCGTTCGGACATGGACTGGCCATCCAGTGTGGGAGAGTCAGAACCCAGGCCGTAGGTATGTGTTGGTATGCCAAGGGCGGCCTTGAGAAATTTGGTCGCAGCTGATGCTCCCCGGATGGCCTCCACCGTGGTGTGTGCAGTCCTGCCCGTTTTCATATCGAGGGCAAAAATCAGGGGCGTGGCCACCACCGGCGAACCGGGGCGCACTACCTGGGCTACAGCTGCCATAACAGCTATCTCCGCGGCAGCTAATAGTATAACTCCCGGCATGGTCATGGGGGCTGTGCCGCCGGCGCTGGGCAGGCTGCAGGCATGGACGGGCAGGCCCCTGGAACTGGCCTGGAGGATGACCTCCATGTCCATGTATTTAAAGGTAAGTGGTGTTAAGGCACAGGTGATAAAGCTTGCCAGTGGGCGCTTTTGAAGGGCTTCCCCGCTCCCGGCGGCAGCTTCACAAAGTTCTAGAAGATAAGCAATGCTTTCATTACTGTAGGGCTGAACCCAGATATGCTTGACCGAGTGTTTGAGCATAGACGCAAGGGCATGGACATCGGCCGTTTTATTCGGGGTATCCCAGGGCGAGGGAAAAGCTGTAAAACCTATTTGCTCCAAAGTATTGGCAAGCTCTGCCCATTCCACAATATCCTGCACCTTAGTCCTGCGGTAGATACCGCTTAAGGGTTCTATATAATTGGGCGCTCCGGTGGAGGTCCGCAGGTAAAACGAGCCGCCCGGGCGGGGCAGTTGCAGATCATATTCCGGGTCTGCTCCTGACAGCAAAAACTCCCGCGGTGCCTGCTTCAGGACTCCTTCGAGAAAATCCGGGGGGAAGAACACCCGGCTATTATGTTCATCGACCTCCGCGCCGGCCTCTTTTAATAAGTGCAGGACTTTGGGGTGCTCAATTTCTACCCCTTTTTTGCCCAACAGCTCCAGTAACTTTTCCCGCAGCTGCTCCTCTTGTGCAGCGGAGATAAAAGCGGAGTTGCTCGACACAGGAAAACCCCCTTTAATTCTTATTGCAGGTGTCCCGCCGGTTAGCGAGCCTAGCACCTCCACTTCCGGCTGTCCTGCCGCCTGCTGTTTCCCGGACGAGTACGATTCTAGTTGCGGTAGTATTTCTGCTCCGCCTTGGTCAGCGCCCCGTAAAATTCGTCCAGAGTTTTTTCGTCAGT
>SLJK01000080.1 GCA_007135125.1 Syntrophomonadaceae bacterium
AGAAGCCTTTGCCGCTCTTGCGACCAAGATACCCGGCATGAACCATTTTTTCAAGCAGGTAACAGGGACGATAACGGGCATCACCCAATTTTTCGTAAAGGGTTCTGGTCTTGGCCAAATGCGTATCGATCCCAATAAGGTCAATTAGCGCCAGGGGACCCATAGGCTGATTGGAACCCATTTGCAGCGCCTTGTCAATATCACCTACACCGCCAATGCCCTCCTCCAGGACCCATACGGCCTCATTTAGAAGAGCGGCAAGAACACGGCTGGCTATGCCGGCAATACCTTCCTTGAAAGTAACGACCGGTTCTTTACCTAAGAACTCTGCAAACTCGCGGGTCTTCTCCACAATAGCGGGGTCACTGGCTACCCCGGGCATAATCTCTACCAACCTCATAACCACGGCAGGGTTAAAAAAGTGCATACCAACCACACGACCGGGCTCCTTAACTGCAGAAGCGATTTCAGAGATACCGCAGGCGGTCGTATTGGTAGCCAAAATTACTCCGGGCTTGGCATAGCCTTCCAGTTCGGAAAATGCTTCTTGCTTGAGCTTAACATCTTCGATTATAGCTTCGATAATAAAGTCCGCATTTGCTGCTTCTTTTCTATCGGTAGTAGTTTTGATACGGCCCAACAGCTCCTTGACTTCCTCCGAAGTCATTTTGCCCTTTTCTACCCTTTTGTTTAAAATATTTTCAATACCAGCAATGCTCTTCTTCAAAATATCATCGTTGATATCCACCAGTATAACGTTCAAACCTTTCTGAGCCATGAGATGGGCAATCCCTGCCCCCATGATACCTGCACCTAACACAAAGCCTGTTTTAATTTCCATAACCTAAATTCCTCCTCTCAAAATGCTTATCTTCTATAAAACCCTTAACAACTCGTGGGTAAGGGTTAGCTCAATCTCTCGATTATCACGGCGAGACCCTGCCCACCACCTACACAAGCACTGGTAAGCCCCAGGGTCTTGTCAAGAGACTTCAGAGCGTAAAGGTTGGTTGCTATGAGCTTGGTCCCGGTTGCTCCCACGGGATGACCAAGAGCAATAGCTCCGCCAAAGGGGTTTACCAGGTCACGGTTAAGATTTAACTCCTTCTCGCAGGCCAGGTATTGAGCGGCAAAAGCCTCATTAAGCTCGATAAGTTCAATATCACCCAACTTTAAACCGGCTTTTTCCAGGGCTTTGGGTATGGCTACTGCCGGACCGATACCCATGTATTTGGGATCTACACCGGCAGCGGCATAACCCCTTACAGCAGCCAGGGGAGTCAATCCCATGGACTTGGCTTTCTCTTCGGACATAACTACCATAGCCGAACCACAATCAGAAAGGGCGCAACTGTTTCCGGCAGTTACAGTTCCGCCATCTTTTTTGAAAACCGGCGGCAGTTTTCCCATCTTTTCCAGAGAAACATCAGCACGGGGGATCTCTTCTTCTTCAACAACCGCTGTACCTTTTTTTTGTTTAACCTCTACGGGCACGATCTCTTCCTTAAAACGACCTTCTTCCTTAGCTTTTACGGCTTTTTGATGACTTTCCAAAGCAAAGGCATCCTGTTCCTGGCGACTAATATTGTATTTCTCCACCAAAAGCTCCGCCGTATCACCCATAAACATTCCGGCCAGCGAACACATAAAACCATCCTTATGGAGGCCATCATAGGCTGGGAAATCCCACATACGGGCCCCCCAACGTGCCTGGGGAATCAGGTAGGGAACATTAGAAGCAGATTCCGTGCCACCCACCACGACCACATCCTGGTCACCGCAGGCAATACCACGGCAAGCCTCAATAAGGGACTGCATACTGGAAGCACAGCGGACATTAATGGTAAAAGCAGGGACATCAACGGGAAGTCCGCCTTTTACTGAAGAAATACGAGCCACGTTAGGTCCGATACCCGCCTGCCATCCGCAGCCAAAAATAAGTTGATCTACTTCTTCACCGGGTATACCGGCTCTTTTCATCGCTTCATTTACCACCAGCGCACCAAGCTCGGAAGCGCTAAGACTGCTAAGGCTTCCTCCAAACCTACCTGCAATCGTTCGAACGGCACTTACAATTACTGGATTCTTCATAAACAACCCCGAAAGAAAATTCTTTCGAGTTACCTCCTTTCAAATGCAAAGTATGTTTCGATAAACATTGACCTGTTAAGTAAAATTTTGAATATCACACATTACCAAATAATAAACGGAAGAAAAATACAATTCCCTCAGCTACGGAAATACCACTGCCTGTATACGCTATGATATCTTTTTTTACCTCCTTTCAGCTCCTTTCGGTTTATACTTAGAACATATGATAAATGGGGAAATAATATCCTAATTGCTCAGATAGCACACTGAAAGCTAATTAACGACAGGAGCATTGCCCTGCACATGCTTATATTCTCCTTTTCTCAGCAAGATCCCTTTTTCAGCAATTATTTTAATATTTAAATTTTAACGCAGGTTTGCTGCAAAAAAAAACGCAACAAATAACATGCTATCATAAAATACAACATGTTGGTTTTTGTTGACTATCCCACATTGAAAAAGATAATACAATTAAGGTATTATTTTATTTAAGGCATACTCAATAATTCCTTCTGCACCTGCTTCTTTTAGTTTGGTGACCATCTCACGTACAGTCTTTTCATCAATAACAGTTTCAACCGCCACCCAGTCATCTTCGTACAGGTCAGATATGGTTGGTTTCCTAAGGGCGGGTAGTAAGGACAATACCTTTTCCAGGTTTCCTTTGCTGACATTCATTTTTAGGCCCACTTTTTCCTCTGCCATCAGGGCACCCCTCAAGAGAGTAACCATCTGCTCAATTTTTTTCTTCTTCCAGGCTGATTTCCAGCTTTCCTTGTTCGCTATAAAACGAGGTGTTGATTCCAGGATTGTTTCTATGATGCGGAGATTGTTCGCTTTCAGCGATCTTCCTGTCTCCGTAAGTTCTGCAATAGCATCGACCAGGGCAGGAGGTTTTACCTCGGTCGCCCCCCAGGAAAATTCTACGGCTGCCTCTACCTTGTTTTCCAGCAAAAATTGTCGTGTTACTTCTACCAGTTCTGTGGCAATCTTTTTGCCCTGCAAATCAGAGACCGAGTTGATGGGAGAATCCTTGGGAACTGCAAGAACAAGCTTTACCGGCCTCAAACCTTGTTTGGAGTAATTCATATCAGCGACCTCTATTACCTCAGCTCCGGTTTCTGTAATCCAGTCCTTTCCCGAAATACCAGCATCAAGCACTCCTTCTTCAGTATAGCGTGGAATTTCTTGTGCCCTGATAAGAATACACTCTATTTCTTCATCATCTATATAAGGAAAATAAGAACGTTCATTAACATAAATATTAAACCCGGCTTTCTTAAAGATCTCAATGGTCGTTTTTTGCAAACTCCCGGCAGGCAGACCAAGGGTTAGTTTTTCCATTTTATCTTCATGACCTCCTTGACATTTATTTTCACTAATTATAACAATTAGGATAGGTTAAAACAATACGGGGATCGGTTAACTCGAATAATTATGTAAAATAGAAAAAGACAATTTCCTATGCTTCAGTTAGAAAATGTTGGAGAAACAGCACTTGAGAGGTAGAAAAAAAGGGGGGAACAAATCATAGATTTATCCCCCTGTTAAAGGAGTACATTCAACTTTGTTACAATCTAAAGAATATGAAATACTCATCCGCATCCTCTAAGGCAATTAGCTCTCCTCGTTACCTCTCATCTCGTCGTTCAAGATATTCACTGTTAACTTGCTTTTCCAATCCGGTTCCAAACTCTTACTTAGGCTTGGGGTAGCCGTTCAGTACTTTTACAGCTTCTTGAATCTCATCTTCCGGCATGTGATAATCAGTCAAAAGGCCTTCCAGGTAAGCATCATAACCGCTCAAATCCAGTAACCCATGACCACTCAAATTAAATAAAATGTTTTTGCTTTTGCCTTCTTCCTTTGCTTTAAGAGCCTCCTGTATGACAGCAGCAATGGCATGGTTCGTTTCTGGAGCACAGATAGTCCCCTGGGTTCGAGCAAAAATTACCCCTGCTTCATAACTCTGCAGCTGGTCATAAGACCTGGGCTCAACCAGCTTGTCCCTAACCAACTGGCTTACCAGTGGAGACATTCCATGGTACCTGAGCCCTCCGGCGTGTATTGGTTTGGGCAAAAAATTATGCCCCAGAGTAAACATAGGTAAAAGTGGTGTAGTGGCCGCCGTATCACCAAAATCATAGGCAAAAGGTCCCCTGGTTATGGTAGGGCAGGCAGTGGGTTCTACAGCCACGATCGATAGATCTTTGCCATGAATCTTGTCCCTGATAAAGGGAAAAGCAAGACCGGCAAAATTGCTTCCCCCACCCACACATCCAATTACTACATCAGGGTATTCACCCACAGTTTTCATCTGTTTTTGAGATTCCAGCCCGATAATAGTCTGATGAAGCATGACATGGTTTAGAACACTGCCCAGGGAATATTTGGTATCTGCAGTGGAAACAGCATCCTCAATGGCTTCACTGATAGCAATTCCCAGGCTTCCTGAACAGTCCGGGTCTTCCTCCAGGAGCTTCCTTCCAAATTGGGTATCAGAACTGGGACTGGGAACACATTGTGCGCCCCAAGTTTTCATCATTAACTGCCGATAAGGCTTTTGTTCATAACTGACTCTCACCATGTAAACCTTAAGTTCCAACCCAAACATGGAACAGCCAAGGCTCAGGGCACAGCCCCACTGGCCTGCACCGGTTTCCGTGGCCAACCTTTTGATGCCGAAAGCCTTGTTATAATATGCCTGGGCTATAGCCGTATTAGGTTTGTGACTGCCGGCAGGGCTCACAGATTCATCTTTAAAATAAATCTTTGCCGGGGTGTCCAAGTATTTCTCCAAAGCAGTTGCCCTCTGCAGCGGGGTAGGCCTCCACAACAAAAATTTTTCCAGAACCTCATCTGGAATGTCAATCCAACGTTCGGTGCTTACCTCCTGCTCGATAAGGTTCATAGGAAAAATGGGCGCCAGATCATCCGGACCGACCGGCTGCCCCGTGGCAGGGTTTAAAGGGGGTTGCAAAGGTGTAGGCATATCTGCCTGGATATTGTACCACTGCCTGGGAATCTCGCTTTCGGCTAAAAAAACCTTTTGTATTTCCATAATAATCCGCCTGGTTCTTAAACACCGTTTCCGGTGCAAAGGCCTCCCCCTACCAGGCTTTCCCACTCCTTTCATGATTGTATTTGCATGTGCCTGTTCGGCACAGCTGCACAGATAGATAAAGGGGGAACCTGATTGCCGTTTGCTCTACTCTTCCTAAAATAATGAAAGTGAGCATAAAGTGAACATTAAAAAAACCTTCGTTCGTAAGGGACGAAGGTCTACTCGCGGTGCCACCCAATTTACCCCCAAAGGGGTCACTCTGCAAGGTACGGGAAGCAATAAAATATTCCGATACCCCTTTCTTTTAACGGTGAAATTCCGTCCTCTCCTACTTCCAATTTCGGACAGGCACCTCAAGGACCCATTCCCCATAGTAGTTTTGGTACCGGACTTCCAGCATCAGACCAGACAGTCATCAGCCCGGCTCTCTGAACCATCTTCCCAGGCTACTACTTCCCTTCATCGGCTATTTACTTTTTTAAATTTGCACAAATAATAACACAGAGACCTGCCAATGTCAACAACGAAACATGCATTTGCAGGAATCCCACCGATGCTACTCCTCGCTGATGATAGTTTTAATCTTCCAGTATCATCCATCCCCAAAAATAGACAGCAGCAAGGAATTAAAAGGAGATTCTATTGACACTTCAAACGTGATATAGTAAATGTAGTAATATAAGCAGATCACCATGAAAGGCAGTCGATAAACATGACAGACAACTACCGTGCGGTATTGGAAAAATCTCGAGTGGTTTTTGCAGAAAACGAACCGCAAAAAATGGCACAAAAAGGGGGCGCAGCTTTTCTTATTTATCCTTCTTATTCCATCAGGGAAATCGTGATTCCCTTCCTGGGAGAAGTGTGCCGCGTAACATGGCCAGGCGGAGAAGTGTTTCCTTTTATAGGGAAGAAAGAACTGTCTTTTGCTCCTTCACTGCTTATTTTGCACTACCTGACGCGAGCCAGTGGTGCCTACCCGGAAGGCAGGTGGCTTAGTTTTAAAGAACTTTGGGGCGGCAAAAGCTTCGATGCGGCTTTTCAGGCACGTTCCCTGAAACCAATAAGCGATCACTTCCATAACAATGAACAGTTCTTCCAAAAGACATCTGTCAAACTGGGTGGGATATCAAACCGTGAGCTGCCAGACAGCTACCTGTTTTTTGCATTCCCGCACCTCCCGCTGCTCTGCTCTTTAAGCCCCGGAGATGAGGAAATACCTACCAGAAGCACAATTCTTTATGATTCAGTGGCCAACGTCTATTTGGAAACTGAAGATCTGGCAGTGCTTGGAGAAATTCTGGCAGAAAGATTGATCGAAAAATCACAGAGTATCTGACTAAAAAATCGTATCTCCCATTATTTCATTTTCCACTACCTGTTTAGTACACAAATATAATATCAAAAAGGAGAGGTGAAACTTCCGTGGACTACAGCACAGTGCATTGGGAAATAAAAGACGGAGTAGGAATTATTACCCTGAACCGCCCCGAAAAGCTAAACACTTTTTCGGTGCAGGTATTTCATGATTTACAGGAAATCTTCTCAAACGCCGAAAACGAACAATCTGTTAGAGTTCTTTTAATTAAGGGATCAGGTGCTTCATTTTCCGCAGGTGGAGATATGGAAATGCTTAAGTACCTCGGCAGCTTCCAGGAGCAAGCCCTGCTGCAAGAAGCAATCGCAAAGCTTGTAAAGCTGGCCGCTCAATTAAACCACCTGGAAATACCCTCCATAGCGGCAGTCCAGGGATACTGCCTGGGAGTAGGACTTTCTCTTGCCTCCTTATGTGACATACGCCTGGCCTCAAAAACTGCCATCTTTGGAACAGAGTTCGTCGCCATGGGACTCGTTCCGGACACAGGTATCCTTTATTCTCTCTCAAGGCTCGTGGGCCTGGGGAAAGCAAAAGAAATGCTTCTAACCTGCAGAAGAATAAAAGCTGAAGAAGCGGAGAAAATTGGACTGGTTAACAGTCTATTCTCCGCTGAAGAACTGGAGCAGGAAGCCTTTAATATGGCTTCCCGGATTGCTCAGCTTCCCCCGGTCTCCCTAAAAATGGCCAGAGAAGGACTTAATAGGTTTACTGGAGCAACCATAGAAGAAGTGCTTTCATATGAATCCCTGGCCCAGGCGTTATGCCTAAGAACAGAAGACCATCATGAAGCTGTTTCCGCCTTTCTTTCCAAGAGAAAACCTTCTTTTCATGGAAAATAAAACAAGTATATTTATATACTTTAACAAAGAGGGGAAGGGTCATCAAAGCAGCAGGCAAGAGTTTATAAATAATACAAACCAGATATTTCAAGGAAAGGATGAATAAAAGTGGGCAAATTTGAAAAAGTCGTAGCTATTTGCGGTTCACCCAGGGCAGAAGTCCCTGATCAGAAATCCTTAACCCAGAAGATGCTGAATACTTTTCTGGAAGGCCTGGCACCCCCGCAGGTGCGGGTATTTTTTCCGCACTTAATGAATATCAGTTACTGCAAGGGATGTTTAACCTGCTGGTTCAAAACACCTGGTATTTGCGACATAGATGATGACATGGGCTTAATCAAGGAAGAAATTGAAAAGTCGGACCTGCTTATCCTGGCCAGTCCTGTGTATGTGGACGGATTCAGCGCCCAAACAAAAACTGTGCTGGATAGGAGCATAAGCCTATTGGATCCCCTAATTTCTATCGACGAAGAAGGCCACTGCCGCCACGAACTTCTTAACCCCCGCCAATGGAGCTCTGTCTTAATCTCCACCTGTGGGTTTTCGGAGCTGGATAATTTCGATCATATAAGAAACCACTATAGGGCTATCTGCCGCAATCTTTACTGGAAAAACGCGGGAGAAATTCTGCTTCCGGCCAGTGCCCTGGGCTTTGTTCCTCGAAAATATGAGGATAAATTCCAGGCTATAACAAATGCAGGAAGAGAGCTCATGGAAAAGGGTGAAATTGCAGAAGAAACAATGAATTTTATTTCCCGGGAAATTGTAAGCGCCACCCAGTACCGGGATTTCCTCAATCCCTTTTTCAAAAAGTTAAAGCAGCGATAAATGAGGTCTCAAAAAAACAGGTTTTCCAGGGTATGGGCTACTGCACCAGCCGCCACACAAAAAGGCACGCTTAATCCCATTCTCAGCAGGGCAAAACGAGGGCCAAGAAAACCTACTTCATAAGGCGTTTTGCTCAGCGACAAAAGAGTCCATCCTGTAATAAGTGACACCGTTGTACCCATACCCGCCCCGGCTCCGTAAATTGAGGCGATAATGGGAAAAGATGCGTAAGGTCCCATTGCCAAAAGCATCCCCCCAAGTGTCCCCAACAGGACACCCTTCAGGCCAGCCTCCCGGGCCAGCCATTGATGCACAAACTCTTCAGGGATAAGGGCTTCTAACATCCCTGCCAAAATAAAGGCTGCCAAAATCACGGGCAAAACCGCAACAAGTTGCTGAATACCACTGCTCAGCCCCTGAATATGATGCTTCCGGCGAGTATTAACCCAGAACAGGGCCAGGCCAATAATAAGAAGGACCAGAGCGGGTAACAGCATTATTCTTCCCCCTTATTCTCAAAGAACCTATCCATTTTTCCCGGAACAATATAGCGGGCCAATAAGCCCATCAAAATGGGCACCGGTATGGTAATTACATTTCTCAAAAGGGCAATTCCGGGATGAATCAGGCCTATTTCCATGGGGATACGTGCAAAATCATAGACGTGCTTGCCTGAAAGAAAAGATAAAAAAAGGTAAAAAGGTAGCTTCCCTCCTTTAAAGCTAACCAGGAAAGGGTAATAAACATAAGGGGGCCCGGGGAACAGACCACCGGCCAGTGCCCCCAAAATTATCCCTTTGAACCCAGAAAATCTCTGTAAGAAATTATTGATCGTATCCCCTGAGACCAGTACCTGGAGCTGACCGATCATAAAAAATGCAGCCAGCAGCAGAGGCAGCGCTCGCAAAAAAGTGCTTATACTATTTAAAAACCCTTCTGTTACCAAAGAAAAACCGCCGGTAATATAGGCGGATAGAACAAGGGCAATAGTAGCAACGGGAAGAACCACGAAAGAACCCCTCATGGCAAACCTCCATCCCGGGAAACTCTATATACAAGAGCATTACCCCGGATCAGCAATATTTTGGCGTTGAACTTTAAACTTTACCTTCCAACCCCTCCAAAAAAGCCAGTAGCGCTTCTCCCAGGGAACGGTGATTATAACCACCTTCCAGGGCGGCGAAGAGACGGCCGTTACACTTCTCCCCGGCATAAGTTCCAAGAAGCCTACCCATGGCACCATATTCTTCTGTAGTCAACATTCCTCCCCAGTCCTCTGCATGTCGGTCAAAACCGGCCGACACGGCTACCAGATCAAACTCTACTTCTTCCAGGCATTTCTCCAGGTTTTCAACGAAGGAACCACCGTCACGTCCTTTAACATGACAATAATACACTGCTTTTTCACCTGTAAAGATATTAGCTGTCCCATCACCATAGTGCAGGTCAAAATCAACAATAATAGCTTTTTCAATTTGTCTTTCTTGAAGCAGCTTGCTCACGGCTATAGCCACATTATTAAAATAACAAAAACCCCAACAGGAATCGGGACTGGCATGATGACCGGGAGGACGGCAAAGCGCAAAAGCCAACTCCCCCTCCACTGCCAACCGGGAAGCCTGCATAGCAGCGCCTGCCGCAAGCAGTGCCATACTATAAACCTGTCCTTCCCTGCGCACACTTTCCAGGTGAAAAGGATAGTGCACAAGCAACACATCATCTTCACTGCAGGGCGAAGGAGTAACAAGAGGATACCTGTCCTCTACCAATGAAAGCGCATAATCCAAACGTCCCTTTGAAGCAGCAGGGTCTCCGGTGTAAGTCTGTAAAAATTGGGGATGAAAAACAACCTTCATCAGTTTCGGTACTGCCAGAGTACCTATCCTCCCTTCACATATATTATTCTTCTCAGGTTTTAATACATATACTTCTGCTGCACAGCCTACCTAAAATGCTCAGGTGCGCAACCTGTATCTTCCATAACCAAGTTCTGCCTTGTGCCCGAGGTGTATAAATTCGCCCAGTTTCAAAAATGGCAGGTAACCTTCCTTATTATCACCTGTATAATCAACTTTTCCCAACAGCCCCGGTAAGTTATCTGCGGTATTCTTGTTAAGTTTATCAGCGTTTGAAAAAGTAACCTGGTTCTTTTTTATCTGGACTTTCTTTGCTTTTTCGATAACTTCATGGTAGCTGATCTCCAGCTCCAGCTCCAAGAAATCATGATGAAAATAATATATCATCTGCACCCTTTTTAATAATTCTCTTAAGATGAGAAAAAAACGGGGATCATGCAAATACTCATCTTCTTCCGCTATTAAAGCCGGAGCAAGAAAAAGGAGGGAAAAACTTTTGCTGGTAGAGTTTTCTCTTGCCCAGTCCTCTACCTGGTTCCCTTTTATATATACCGCTGTCTTCGAAATATTATCAGCGCCATCTCCATAAATTAACTGCTGTTCTCCTGTAAAAGGATTTTCTGCCAATACGCTCTTTAAATCCAACTTTCCTTTCCCCACAGTCAGGCCTTTTTGAACAAATTGCTGAAAAATGCGTATAAGCAGCTCAGCATATTCGGTCCCTTTACCCAATAGAACCAGGTTAAATGTAATTTTTTCACCTTTAAAATAGTCAGTTTTTTTCTCTAAAGGTGGCTTCCAAACGAAAGGCGCCGGCACCGAACCATAGCGGCGAAATCCCTGGGAAGTTGAGGCTAAATTTTCATACATTAAAGCATAGGCGCAGTGGAACTTAAGAAGGCAATCTCCACACTCATTTTTTTGCATTTTGCAGGCATGGCGGTGGAGTATTTCCTTGAATTCTTTTTGAAAAAATAAACTTACTTTATTTGAAGGAAGCACTGCTCCTTCATCCTCGGCCTCCACAATAAAACTGTAATAAGCCATCTTGAAGTCCTTGAACACATAAACAACTCCTTACGCAGCAATTAACTGCCCGCTTTTTTAATTCGACACAATTGTTTCATTATCCTGCTTGTCATATTTATTCTATTATGATAGAATATCTATCCAAGGGGGTCCAAACATGAAAAACGTACAGATAAACATATCTATACCAGCCGCCTGGAAGGACATTTTAGAAAACATGGCCCGAATATATTCTGTCGAAGAAGAAAAAACTCTCACTTACCTGGACCTGATCCGCAGAGCCATAAAGGAGAAGTATCAGTTAGATGATGAGTAAAAACTTCCATGTGGCAAAGGATTACATCTATTCCCTGCGCTATCACCTGGTATGGCGTCCTCGCTTCAACATTGATGTTTTGAAAAACGGAAAGAATATTATTGAAAAGACGCTAAAAGGTGTTTGCCGGCAGTACGGATATGAGGTGCTTTATGTAGATATCAAGCAGGACTATATTCACCTTTTCTTGTCTACGGGTCCCACTGTAGCTCCGGCAGATGCTGTACGGGTATTGAAAAGCGTTACGGCAGCTTTTTTATTAAAGTACTTTCCCCAGCTGAAAGTTTTTTATGGTCTATATGGCTCCCTCTGGGAAAAGGACTGCTTACTAAGCACTACTTTTCAACTCGAGACGGAAACAATCCGCAAATATACAACACAAAAGAAAGGAAGGTGAAGCCCGCCTTATTGCGGGTATAAATTTATGGATATTAATCAATTTACCAATAAAGCAAAGGAAGCTATAGGAGCTGCTCAAAACTTGGCAGCGCGCTATCACCACCAGCAGGTAGATTGCGAACATCTCCTGCTTGCACTCCTGGAACAGGAAGAGGGACTGGCTGCAAAACTTATTGAAAAAACCGGGTTAAACACCAAAAAAATTAAAGACACCCTGCAGGCTTACCTGAACAGGCAGCCAAAAGTATATTCGGGCGAGGGCTATGCTGAACAAATTTACATTAGCCCACGTCTGGGAAGGGTGCTGGAACACGCCAAAGAGGAATCGGCAACGTTTAAAGATGAATTTATTGGTGTAGAGCACCTGCTTCTATCCCTGCTGGAGGTTGACAAGGGAGAATCAACTAAAATACTGAAAGATGCAGGTTTAAACAGAAACGCTCTTCTGCAAGCACTGCAAACTGTTAGAGGACACCAAAGGGTAACCAGCGCCGATCCGGAAGGCACATACGAAGCATTAACTAAGTATGGACGAGATCTAACAGAAATGGCTGCAGACGGGAAACTGGACCCCGTAATTGGCAGGGACGACGAGGTTCGTCGTGTGATACAGGTACTTTCCAGGAGGACCAAGAACAATCCTGTTCTAATAGGTGAACCCGGGGTAGGAAAAACTGCTGTCGCTGAAGGACTTGCCCAGCGAATAACCAAAAACGATGTTCCGGAAGGCCTAAAAAATAAACGCATTTTCGCCCTGGATCTCGGTGCTCTGCTTGCAGGAGCCAAGTTCAGAGGGGAATTTGAAGAAAGGCTTAAAGCTGTACTCAAAGAGATACAGGATTCCAACGGGGAAATTTTGCTCTTTATTGATGAGCTGCATACGGTTGTAGGGGCCGGGGCTGCAGAAGGAGCTATGGACGCCAGCAATCTCCTTAAGCCCATGCTGGCCAGGGGAGAGCTTCACTGCATTGGTGCTACCACCCTGGCGGAATATCGCAAACATATTGAAAAAGATGCTGCCCTGGAACGCCGCTTTCAGCCCGTAGTAATTGATGAGCCGGATACCGCCGACTCTATCTCCATCCTTCGCGGCTTAAAAGAACGTTACGAAGTTCACCACGGGGTACGCATTAAGGACTCGGCCCTGGTAGCCGCCGTCACATTGAGTCAGAGATACATCAGTGACCGCTTCCTGCCGGATAAAGCGATCGACCTGGTAGATGAAGCTGCCGCCATGATAAGGGCCGAAATCGACAGCATGCCCAGCGAATTGGATGAAGTAACCAGGCGTATCATGCAGCTGGAGATAGAAAAAGAGGCCCTTAAGCTGGAAACCGATGAGGGTTCTGCTAAACGCCTGGATGAAGTTGAAAAAGAACTGACCAGACTTAAAGAAGAAGCAGAACAGCTAAAAAACCGGTGGGAAGAAGAAAAAGACGCTATCTCCCAACTCCGAAAAATTAGGGAAGAAATTGAAGAAACCAAGTTGGAGATGGAAAAGGCGGAACAAAACTACGATCTTAATCGATTGGCAGAATTAAAATATGGCAAAATGGCCCAATTGAACGAGCAGCTGAAAGAGGAAGAAGAAAAGTTACAACAACAGCACAGCAGCGCACGCCTCTTAAAAGAAGAAGTGGACGAAGAAGATATCGCTACCGTTGTAAGCCGCTGGACAGGGATTCCCGTAAGCAAGCTTATGGAAGGGGAAAAACAAAAAATCCTGCAGTTGGAAGATAGGCTGCATGATAGGGTGGTAGGTCAAAACGAAGCAGTTACCGCAGTTAGCGAAGCTGTGTTAAGAGCACGCTCCGGGGTTAAGGACCCCAATCGTCCTGTGGGCTCCTTTATTTTTCTTGGTCCCACCGGCGTAGGAAAAACCGAGTTGGCACGATCACTGGCTTTTGTTCTTTTTGATGACGAAAATGCCATGGTTCGTCTTGATATGTCGGAATACATGGAAAAACACTCTGTAGCACGACTTATAGGAGCACCTCCAGGTTATGTAGGGTATGAAGAAGGAGGACAGTTAACCAACGCCATACGCAGAAAACCTTTTTCCGTTATACTGTTTGACGAAATAGAAAAAGCGCACCAGGACGTATTCAATGCCCTCCTACAAATACTTGATGACGGGCGTTTAACTGATTCCCAGGGACGGACGGTTGACTTTCGGAACACTGTATTAATTATGACTTCTAACCTGGGGAGCGAAATAATAATGGAAGCCGATATGGAGAACGAAGAATCCTTTAGCAAAGCAAAGGAACAGATTTTAAACCGGCTGCGTTCCTTTTTCAGGCCGGAATTCTTAAACAGGGTAGACGAAATAGTAACCTTCCACCCACTCGGCATGGAACACCTGCGGAAAATTGTCAAAATCCAGGCTGGTTTGCTGCAGCATAGACTTCAGGAACAGAATATCAAGCTTGAACTAACCGCAGAAGCAGAGGAATATTTGGCCGCTGTTGGGTATGATCCCATATATGGAGCCAGACCCCTGAAACGAACCATACAGAAAGAACTGGAGACCCAGCTCGCCAAACAACTTCTGGGCGGGACATTCAAAACGGGGGACAAGATAATCGTAGACAGTAAAGATGAGGGTCTTGTCTTCCGGGTTGCAGAAGAATAATTGAGGAAGCATAAAATAAAACAGGCGCCACACAGCTGCTTTCAGGCTTCACTACAAAACTGAAATATTGTAAGTATTTCATAAAAATGGGGGGTGCAAGAACTATACTGCACCCCCCATCGCAATTTAAGCAAGAGTAAATACCTTTGGCTTTTTAACAAACAGCCTCCGGGTCTTTAATCCTTGCCACTTTGGATGCCCCATAAAACCATGATGGCCATAACAGCAGAAAAAAGCACCGTAGTTTCCAGCATGGTATCATAAGCACGGTAATCAAGAAGCACGTTAGTGACAAAGTTGAGCCCCCCACTTTCAGTCACGCTCTGATCCACGTAACGCCGCATAACATAGTTGTTGGTAGGGTTATCAACTTCTCCGTACGCCGGCATCTCCATTACAGTCATAAACAATACTAAAGCCACCATAACGACCAGAAGCACAATAAAAGCCATATAAATTACTTCACGCATTTTAATGTTCAATTCGGTCGCCTCCCCACCTTGGATACTACTGTAATCATAATAATAGCCACTCCCACTCCAACAGCCGCTTCCGTGATCGCAATATCGGGAGAGTTGAGCTGCTGCCAGACAAGCGACATAATCGTACTGTATCCCGCAAAAATAATCACCACGTAAAGCAGATCTTCAAAAATAAAAACAGAGAGAGCCGCAACCACCAACAAGATCATGAGAAGGAAAAATATATATTCAGAAAAAATAACCATACTATTCCCCCTCCTCTCCCTTAAAAAAATCTCCCTCTTCCTCTTCGTAATAAGTGCTGACCACAAAACTTCCTTCTGCCAGTGAAGTACCCCTTACATAAGCTGTTTTAGTAATAATATGTGTTATCACGGGGTTAATTACGACAGTTAAAGCACCCATTAACAAAAGCTTCACCACATTGGTCGTCCCGGGAACGATTAAAACCAGTCCTAGAATGATCAAACCAACTCCCATGGTGTCACACTTGCCGAGAGCATGGAGCCTGTTGTAAACGTCCGGAAGACGTATCAAGCCTACCACCCCTACGGTCAGAAAGAAAAAACCCCCACTCATCAATATAATAGCTATAATTTCCCTTATTCCCTCCATATCAAGTTCCGCAAGGCAATCCTGTCGGAAACCGCACCTCCTCCGGATCATTCTCAAGCAAACTGCTGCAGAGCTACCAATTATAAACTAGAAAAGACTTCCTTCCCGTAGAAGTTTTAAAATGCAAATGGTAGCAATAAAAGCGGCTAGAATAAATACCAGGGCAATATCCAGGTAAAAATAGGTTTCACTTAAATAAGTAAATATCAAAGTGTAGGCTACCACCATGGTCACTATCATATTCATAGCCGCCACCCTGTCGGTAGCCGTGGGGCCCTTAAAAGCCCTGTATAGGGAAACAAGACCTAAAACACCCAGCCCAAGCGCCAGAAAAATCATGAATGTCTCCAGCATATTAATCTCCTTCCTCGATATCTTTCATAATATCATAAAGATACCAGCTGCGGACCCCAAAGGCATGATGCCTGGTCATACCATGAACAAGAAGGCGATCTCCGTCCAAATCTACAGTAATGGTTCCCGGCGTCATAGTGATAGAGTTGCCATAGAGTACCCTGGAAAGATCTTTTTCCAAATCAACCTTCAATACAATAAGGCCCGGGGAAATAGGCATCTTGGGGCTTAAAACGATATAGGCAACGATAAAATTAGCAATAAGTATCTCTTTTATCAGGAAAACAAAATAACGAATGACCAGCCTTGTCTGGTGCCAGGTAATTCTTGTTTTCTTGGTCTCGTTAACCATCAACTGATTCCAGAACAACGTTAGCAAGGGAACCAGGATGAACCCCATTAAAAGATGCTGCCAGTCAAACTCGCCAGAGATGAGAAGCCAAAAGGCCATCAGCAGGAAAAAAATGATTATAGAACCCGGGATATCTCTCTTTACACGATTTATTATAATGGAACTTCGTCCCTTCATTACCTGCACCTCCCTCGCTTATAATAGCAGCCTTATAGATACCTGCTCTAAAAATTCCAGGATACGACCGGGGAAAAGACCCATGTAAATGATACCCAGTGCTGTAATAATAATAGGAACCAACATGGTGAAAGGAACTTTATCCATGGTCATCTGCGGATCGTGTCCCGAGGTAAAATAGGCCTGCCAAACAATAGGGAAATAATAAGCTGCATTAAGTAGGCCACTAACTACAATAAGAACAATAAAATATGGGTTATTGGCCTCCAGGCTCCCCAAAGCAAGGCCGTACTTGGTAATAAAACCGCCGAAGAAAGGTATCCCCACCATGGAAAGGGAAGCGATGGTAAAAGCAGCCATGGTAACCGGCATTTGATAGCCCAATCCGGAAAAATGGATCACTTTTTTACGCCCCGTCTGGTAGTATACCGCACCTGCCGACATAAAAAGACAAATCTTCATTAATGCGTGGATAATAATGTGCAGCAATGCTGCCGTCACTCCCCACACAGTGCCCAGGCCCATGCCGAGGAAAATATAGCCGATCTGAGCCACAGTAGAATAGGCCAAGCGCCTCTTCAGATCCAGCTGAACAAAGGCAAAAAGTGAACCCCCCAGGATAGCCATGGTAGCCAACAAAAGGATCAGGCTGCGCAAAAAAGTTTCGTTAAAAACCTCTATACCGAAAACCAGGAAGTAAATTCGCAGCATGGAAATTATGTATACCTTTACTACAAGCCCTGACAAAACCGCGCTGGAAGGTGACGGAGCTGAAGAATGGGCATCCGGAAGCCAAATATGTAGAGGGAAAAGAGCTGCCTTGACTCCCAGTCCAACAGTAAAAAAGCTCAAGGTGGCCCACATTAGGAACGGATACTGATCTCTTACCTCCAGTAACTCCGCAGCAACATAAGGCATATTTAAGTTGCCGGTAACCTGGTAAAGGAAACCAATGGCAAAAAGCATAAATCCGGAACCCAGCGTAGCCAACATCAGGTAGCGCAGGGACGCTTCGGTAGAAAGTTTCTCCCCTTTGGCTACCACCAATCCTACAGCACCGATAGATACAATCTCTACCATTACATACAGGTTAAAAAGGTCATTGGTAACAACAATACCCATCATAGAGGCCAAGGTCAAGAGGAATAGCGTATAATACCAACCGATAGCAGGCCCCGGAATCTCCTTGGTTAATGCTTTTAAGCTGTAGAACACAATAAGCAAGCAGCTGCCGGTTAAAAGCAGCAGCATCATCGCCGCCAGCTCGTCGATGAATATCTCAATCCCCCAGGGAGGAGGCCAATCCCCTGCATGATAATGAATAACCTCTCCACCTGCTACCCGAAAAGTAAGAACAACGCTAATAACAAAAACAATAATTACGGTGACAACAGTCAAGTAAGGGCAAACAACAGGCTTCCAACGGGCGAAAAAAGGCATGACAAAACAGAGCAGCAAAATAATTATGATAAGGAGAAACGGTAGTTTATCCCATAAAAACATCCCTAGGGTCACCTCAATCGCATGATATCAGGAGCGTATACTGTCCCGTAAAATTGATATAATTTAACAATTATTGCCAGAGCAAAAGCAGTTACGCTAAAACTTACCACAATACCTGTAAGCACTAAAACTGAAGGAAGGGGATTAATATAAAGTACCCCCTCGGGCAAAGTAGGGTCATAGATAGGTGCCACCCCACCTTCAATATTGCCCACTGCAATAAAAAACAGGAATATACCTGTTTCCATAATATTAATCCCGATAACTTTCTTAACCAGGTTGTGCTGAGTTAATATACAAAGACAGCCCAAACAGAACAAAATAATGGCTACAAAATAAGGATAATTAACCCATAGCATGGAAATATCCACAATTAGTCCTCCTCCACCAGCAGGTAAAAGATACTTAAGATGGTGCTGGCCACCAGCAAGCCTATACCAAAATTTACAACCGAAATAATCCCTACACTAAAAAGCGTTCCCGGCATACCCACCGGTCCATGTTCATGGGGAAGTAAAAACTTAACAGCTTCCAAGATCCCTCCCAGGCCGATGAAGACCAGGGCTACATCCATGGGAAGGCGCCTGAGCTTGGCTCTCCATTCCAGCCCGAAAAGTAAAAAATACAAGAGCAGGCCCATACCGATAACCATACCCCCGGCAAACCCTCCGCCGGGAGAAACATGTCCATGCAGGATAATGTATAAACCGTAGAGAAGGATAAAAAGCAAAACATAGCGAAACACTACCCTGGTTATATAATCGTCCACACGGCCTCACCCCTTAAAATTGTTACACATTTCACAATCCAATAAAACTTCAGCAGCTTGCGAAAATTGCTATATTCGTTACTATTCAGCTGTTTTTAATTCATAGCAACCGCTCTAATAAAAATTCGTCCCCTAAATCTTAATTCCTGCCTGATCTTTAATATTTTTTCATCTCGACTAGCCGAGTCGAAAATTAAAATCAGGGACCGTTTATAATCTTAAATATCAAGCAAACCTTCATACTGGTTTTTTATCTGTTGTATTAGCTCCTCTTCTACAAAGTGGTCGTGCTCTTCTTCCATCATTTTTTGGGCAATTTCGTCGGCCGTCGTCCAGCTGTCTTTTCCGCCTGCCGCTTTCCAGGCATGATAACTGCGTCTGTCGCTAACCCTGGGGGAAAAACTTTCTGAACGCATATATTTAACCGTATGTGCTTCTCCCAGGAAATTCCCTCCGGGACCCACGGCAGATATTGTTTTAACGGCCATACTTTCTTCATTAACTTCCACACCGCGCAGGGCCCTTAAGCATCCTCCGATAATATCGTTGTCTATTACATACTGGGCAAAAGAAGCCGTCATAGCACCTTCCAGCAGCCCAGCCGCTTCATGAATAAAATTTCCTCCTGCCAACGCTGCCAAAAGGCAGGTTGTTGCACTTTCGTAAGCGGCCTGTGCATCTGGAATTTTTGAATCTGTTGTTCCCACCGTGATATAGCTGGGTACCCGATAATAATTAGCCATTTGGGAAATAGCCGCATTCATAAGCCCTGACTCTACAGTTCCCATCAAGAAAGACATAGTTCTAAGATCCATGGTTGAAGGAACTGCGCTGTAGAGAATGGGCGTTCCAGGGTTGGTCAGCTGGGCCAAAATAACGCCCATTAGAGCTTCAGCATTCTGCTGAACCAGAGTTCCTGCAAGGGTTATAGGTGCTGTGGCTCCCGCTGTAGGTGCTGTGGAAGTGGCCAGGGGAAGGCCCATGGAAGCAACCTCCATCAGCATCTCTGCATAAAGATCGTCAATTTTTAAAGGCGAAATAATGCTGGTGATAAAGCCAACAAAAGGCCTCTTTTTCAATTGCTCCTCGCCCCCGGCAATAGTGGCGGCGATCTCCACTACCTGCCTGAGGCCTTCTACCGTATATACACCACCCATAACAGGCTTAGAACTGTGTGTCAAAGCAGGAAAAAAGCGGTTAATATCAATTTTATCAGGAGGTGCATCATGAGGATAGACCGGGACAATTAAGAAATCAATATTTTCCAGCCTTTCTACCAGGGCTGCGATAACAGCAATATCCTCTGCAGTGGATTTGCGTTTGCTGCGGTCCAGATCCAAAATGTTTAACGCTGTCCCTCCGGTCCCAAAATGGACCCTGGTCCCTCCCAGGATAATATCTTTACTCTTTTCCTTGCCATGAAAAGTAAACTCGCTGGGGGCTTGCTTAATGCACCTGGAAACAAGATCGCGAGGAATAAAAACTCTGTTGCCGTCAACATTGGCACCGTTTGTTTTCAGCAACTCCAGGGCAGGTGGATAGCTCACCTGAAAACCCACATCTTCCAGGACTTGCATAGTTGATTCATGGATCTGTTTTATCTCTGCTTCCCCAAAAACTTTATAATATCCTCCATAGTACACCCTTTTTTCGGGCATTAAAAGACCTCCTTCCGAACTGGGTGCATGCTAACAAAGACAATGACAGCCAGGCCCCCTCAAAGCGGCCGCTGTAGTACCAGTTCATTCTCATTAGGTAGTAACTTCCTCTTACCCCCCTGTAACACTTTTCTCCTTCGCCTCATTTTTATTAAAAATAATTCTCAATCCTTCCAGGGTTAGAAAGTAATTAACCTCTTGAATGGTCTCTGATTCCTTGGCGATCAGGCCGGCCAAACCACCGGTCGCTACCACAAAAGGTTTTTGCTTGAACTCCTTGAACATATGCTTAACAATACCGTCAACCTGTCCCACAAAACCATAGTAGATTCCAGACTGGATGCTCGAAATAGTATCCTTGGCGATAACCCGACGTGGCTTGACAATTTCTACCCGGGGCAATTTGGCAGCTTTCTGGAAAAGCGCTTCAGTAGATATACCTATTCCAGGGGCAATTGAACCACCTATATATTCCTCTTTCTCAGAAATAGCACAAAAGGTGGTGGCGGTCCCAAAATCTACAATGATTAATGGTCCTCCATATAACTCAATGCCGCCTACCGCATTTACAACTCTGTCGGCACCCACCTCTCTAGGATTATCCATGACAATATTCAAGCCAGTCTTCACTCCGGGGCCTACAATCAAAGGCGCGAGGTGAAAATATTTCTCAGCCATTTTTTCTAGCGGAAAACGCAGTGGCGGAACAACAGAAGATATAATCATGGAGGTAATGCACTCTGCTTGCAGTCCAGTTTGCTGGAATAAATTCCTTATTATAACCCCGTACTCATCCTCGGTCTGGTTACGACTGGTGGAAATACGCCACCACATCTCCAAGATCTCTCCGTTATAAACACCCAACATAATGTTGGTATTTCCGATATCAATGGCCAGGAGCACACGCCTCACCTCTTGTGCTTTTCTCAAGCTAAAACGAAAGACCAGCCTACTAATATTACTACACTTTACTCATTAAAAAAAGTGATCATTTGCATGTAAATACCAATTCTAAAGAGTCTAATTCTATTTCCCTTTCTTTCTTCCTGCTTTTACTTATTCTTCTTTTTAAGCCTTTTGCTTTTTACGCAGTAATGACCTTCTAATATTTAGGCTGTATTATAACCTTATAACTCCACCAGTTTCACTCTGCTTCTCCAAATGTTCGATTACAGTCATTCCGGTAAGGGGATGCACAAGGTTTGGAGCAATTTCTGCCAGGGGAACCAAAACAAAAACCCTTTCTGTTAGACGGGGATGAGGAATAATTAAATTATGGTCTTCCAAAACCAGATTATCATAAAAAAGGATATCGAGATCAACCGTGCGGGGTCCCCAGCGAACGGTGCGCACTCTATCCAGGCTTGCTTCAGCACTTTGAAGCACTGTCAGCAAGTCGAGAGGATAAAGAGTGGTCTTTAAGGAGGCTGCAGCATTGATAAATTTACCCTGTTCCAGGTAACCTGCAGGCTCAGTCTCGTAATAGGAGGATACATGCAACTGCTCAATCTCTCGGTGGGTACTCAAAATATTTAGAGCCTTGTTGAGATAATCCACACGATCTCCCAAATTTGAACCGAGAGAAATGTAAACTTGCTTCAATTCAATACACCTCTCGATATTTTGACCCCAACATATGCAAGAGGGACTGGAAGGGGAGGGGAAGTTTTTTTAATCTCAACAACAACTCCTTGCACGGGAAATTTTAGAACCCCGGAGGCAATTTTTTCGGCCAATGTCTCCAAAAGATTGCAGGAGGTCCCTTCCATTACTCTTTTTATTATCTCGCAAACAGCAGCATAATCAACTGTATCCTCCAAATTGTCAGTTCTCCCGGCTTTTTTTAAGTCCAAAAATAATTCCAGGGAAATCCGGAATAACTGCCCGATTTTTTTCTCTTCGGGGAA
This sequence comes from Syntrophomonadaceae bacterium, assembly GCA_007135125.1. Lineage (GTDB taxonomy): Bacteria > Bacillota > Dethiobacteria > DTU022 > UBA8154 > SLJK01. The sequence continues at coordinate 22,253 of SLJK01000080.1, forward strand.
AACCCCGTGGTAACCATAGAATGACAGGTCCTTCATAGTTATCGAATCCGCGCCTTTTATCATCTTCTTACCATGGCATCAGTCATATCCGCCACCCTTTTCATCTTTTTAACATCGTGAACACGGACAATATCTGCACCTTTCATGATGCCCAGTGAAACAGTCGCTGCTGTACCTTCTGCCCTTTCCTCTGTCGGTAGATTTAAGGTCTTGCCGACCATTGATTTGCTGGATGTTCCCAGCAGAATGGGGAGTCCTAGCGTCTGGAATTCTTCCAGCCTGTTCATGACTTCCAGGTTTCCATCCAAATCTTTGCCAAACCCGATACCCGGGTCTATAATAAGCCGTTCTGCAGGAATCCCTGACCGGTGAGCGATGTCTATGCTTTCCCACAGATCATTTAGCATATCGGTAATCAGATCCTGGTAAACAGCAACTTTTCTATTATGCATGAGGCAAACCGGTACTTGAAAATGAGAAACCACCCTTCCCATCTCCTCGTCCGCTTTTAAACCCCAGATATCATTCACCATATCCGCTCCTGCCTGCAGAGCTTCCTTAACCACAGGGGCTTTGTAGCTGTCAATAGAAACGGGGATATCCAGCTCTTTTTTAATATTTTCAATAACCGGAAGCACCCGGGACAGCTCTTCTGATTCAGAAATCGGTTGATATCCCGGTCGCGTTGATTCCCCTCCCACATCAATAATATCAGCCCCGTCTTCAACCATCGATTGTGCGTGCTGCAGTGCCAGGTCAAGCCGGTCGTATTTCCCGCCATCAGCAAAAGAATCCGGCGTGACATTTAATATGCCCATAATTATAGTTCTTTCTCCCAGAGGTAAAAGGTGTTCCCCCACCTTGAAGTTATGTTTTTTTTGCTCCTTGCTGGCCATCAACGTGTCAATACGAGCGGCTATGCGCGAGAGTCCAAAAGGCTGCGCTTTTAATTTTTTGGTTAAGGAGATAAAGTGCGCCTTAGTGCCGGAAATAAGAATGTCAACTTTTTCCGGGGTTAACATGCTGGCCTCTTTGGGGAGGGCTGCTTCTCCTCCTCTGGCAAGCATTTCCTGCTTAAGTAACAGAGCAGCTTTTAGGGGTAAGGCAGATACTTTGAGGGTTATAAATTGAAACTTGGGTTCCATGATATGTATACCCGCCGGATCAACATACAGCTTTTTCATTTCCCGCCTAATTGTTTCCGCATTATTTAAAACAATAAACCTTACTGTGGGCTGCAATGAGAGTTCCCCCTCTTCTAGTAAATAAGGCGTTGGCTGTGAGGCATTTTTTCACTCTTGTAGCATAAATTGCAAAAACTACATTGGAAACATAGGCGGCTGTACTTGTCGGCCTTCCTTAAAAAAACACTTAAAGGTGAAGAATAAAGCTTTTCTTCCCCTTGACGGTGCTCACGGACAGCATCTTTTATAAGTTTCTTCTCGTAGGCAGAATAGCCCGCCTCTGTCAGCAGTGATTCTGCCAGCTCGGCACTGGCATGGGCATGACATCTTGTATGATCATCATACTCCATCCATCGCCCGATATCATGGAGAAAAGCCGCAGCATAAACCAGGTCCTTAGCATACACCACGCCTTCTTCCAAACTAAAAATCCAGGAGAGCCTGGCTACCTCCAGGCCATGCGCAAAATCGTGTTTACAAAACAAGCGATCTTTCTCCCGTTCTTCAATCTTTGATAAATAATCCCGGTAAAGAGGGGATACCCATATTCTGTGAAGCCGTTCCATTTCTATCATCCCTTAATTAAAGAAAAAGCCTCAGACCTGGAAACAGGGTTTTTATAAAAAATTCCCCGAACTGCCGAAGTTACAGTAGTAGCACCGGGTTTCTTAACACCCCTGATAGACATACAAAGATGTTCGGCTTCGACAACTACAACCACACCTTTAGGATTGAGAACCTCCGTAATAACATCGGCGACACTGCTTGTCAACCTTTCCTGGAGCTGCGGCCTGCGTGAAATCAGTTCCACAACTCTTACCAGCTTGCTGAGCCCAACAATTCTTCCTCCTTTAGGAATATACACAATATGTGCCTTGCCGTAAAAGGGCAGGAGGTGATGTTCACACATGGAATAGAGGGAAATGTCCTTCACAATAACCATTTCATCATGCTCGTCTTCAACAAAACAAGTCTGCAGAAGTTCTTTGGGGTCTAAAGATACACCATCAAAAACCTCTTGATACATTTTAGCCACTCGCCTGGGAGTATCCACCAGTCCCTCCCGGTTCGGGTCCTCCCCAATGGCTTCCAAAATCATCAATACAGCTTGTTCAATCTTTTTTTCGTCAATCAAGTAAATCACTCTCCCCTAATTGAGGGGCCTGGCACAAAAAGGCACCTCTTTTCTCTTGAATGAGCATCTGCCACATTCAAGAGAAAAGAGGTGCATTGCTTCGCTCTTGTGTGGCAGTGGATGCGGTGACATGTCGCAAGTATTGACCTGTCACAGACAATACCTTTCGTCTAGAGGCAACTTCCCATCCTCCTAGCACTTTACGCATGGCACCTACTCTGCCTTCAACCTATCTTAAAAGAAAATTACCAATTCATCGTATATAACTCAAGCTACCTTTCCCACAGCTGCAAAAACCTTCTTTCTCAGCCAAGAGTGATTATAGCATCTTTAGCAGAACTATGCAATGAAAATATATTAAGCCATGCACCATGTACAAAATACCCCATGCAGAACTAAGTACAGTTGCTGTAAAAAAGGCCTACACTATTCTCAGTATAGGCCTTTTTTACTTAACAACCTAATTTATTACCGCGTCCTACTTTCTTAGAACAGGCCTTTCACCTTGCCCGTTTCAACGTCAACGTCAACACGGCGATATGCGGGGTTAGAGCCGGTGCCGGGCATCATAGGAATAGTTCCTGCCAGGGGCACTACAAAACCTGCCCCACCGTAAGTGAGGATATCACGAATGAAAAGCTTCCAACCCTTGGGAACACCTTTCAAGGCAGGGTTATCGGAAAGGCTCAAGTGAGTTTTAGCCATACAAATACCCATTTTCTTAATTTCAGGGTCATTTTCCATTTTCTTAATCTTCTCCAGTGCGGCCGGGGCATATTCCACCCCATCAGCACCATACACTTCCCTGGCGACAAGGTCAATACGCTCGCGCAGGGGATCTTCAAGTTCATAGAGAAACTTGAACTCGCTCTTTTCTTCACAGGCTTCCACCACTGCATCAGCCAGCTCCAACGCACCTTCGCCGCCTTTTTCCCAGTGCTTGGAGAGGGCAACACGAGCTCCTGCCTGTTCGGCAATGCGGCGAACAGCTGCAATTTCGTTGTCGGTGTCGGTGTAGAAGGCGTTGATACATACCACCGGACTCATGCCGGATTTGCGGATAACGTTAATCAGGTGCACCAGGTTATCGCAACCCTTTTCAACCCATTCTACATTCTCCTTGCTGTAACCGGGATCCAGGGGCTTGCCCGGGACGGGAACAGGTGCTCCGCCGTGGCACTTAAGTGCCCGGATGGTAGCAACCAGCACAGCACAGTGCGGTGTTAAGCCGGACATACGGCACTTCAGGTTCCAAAACTTTTCAAAACCGATGTCGGCAGCAAAGCCGGATTCGGTTACCAGGTAATCACCCAGCTTCAGGCCTACCCGGTCGGCGATAACAGAGTTTTGTCCAATCGCGATATTAGCAAAGGGACCTGCATGAACCAGGCATGGCTGCCCCTCCAAAGTCTGCATCAGGTTGGGGTTGATGGCCTGTGTCATCCAGGCAGTCATGGCACCATCAACTTCAAGGTCACCTGTGGTGACCGGATTACCTTTCTTGTCATAGCCCACCACAATTTTGGCCATACGCTCTCTCATATCCTTAAGGTCTGTAGCTACGGATAGAATAGCCATAACCTCGGAGGAGACAGCAATATTAAATCCGGACTCCATCATGAAACCGTCCATTTTGCCGCCAATACCAATGATCATGTTTCTCAAGGACTGGGCACAGAAATCCATAATCCATTTTAGGGAAATATTCCTGGGATCGATGTTAAGTCTCTTCAAGCCGACTTTGTCAAGGAAAGCATCACTGTAATTAAATTCGTGTTGCATGCGCGAAGTCAACGCTACCATTGCCAGGTTATGGGCATTCATCACCGCGTTGATATCACCCGTTAACCCCAGGGAAAACTCCGTCAAGGGGATACACTGGGCAAGACCACCACCGGCGGCAGAGCCCTTAACATTCATGGTGGGTCCCCCGGAAGGCTGCCTGATAGCAGCAACAACATTCTTTCCACGTTTACCCATTCCCTGGACCAGGCCAACCAGAGAAGTTGACTTGCCTTCACCCAGGGGAGTAGGGGTTATGGCGGTCACATCAATATACTTGCCATCCGGTTTGTCTTTCAGGCGGTCCAAAACCTTTTTGTAATCGATTTTTGCAACATAGTGACCATACGGAAGAAGCTCTTCCTGTTCCAGGCCCATTTCTTGACCAAGTTGGTATACTTTCTTCATGTTAGCCTCTGCAGCTTCGGCAATTTCCCAGTCAGCATGCTTGGTTGGGTCTAATGGCATTCTCATACCTCCTATAAATTATAAAATTTTAAAAAGCCGTTATCAAAAATCTCAGGCCGTAAATAACTCACCTTTAAACGTTAACGCCATGCCCTGTTGAACAATGATTAACCACCGGAGACCTCTTTTTACCCGTTCTTCTATTCCATTATGTACTTGTAGAGCTCCACCTACCTCCCTTCATAAGCATTCTAATGGAAAAAGCTTTAATAGCGATATTACTCCCGATAATTCCAAAGTTTGTATTTCTACAACTTCAAATAAAATTCCTGCCGCTAATTAGCAAGTTTTCACTTTTTAATATTTCAATGAATTGGCAAAATACAAAGCCCCTGGCATTTGCAAATAAGCAAATAACCAGAGGCATGCAGTACAAACACATACAAATATGGTAACACAGGCATTACATTTCTTCCGAAGGCTTCCGATGAATTTCGCCTTTATCCTTCCTGAAACCTACTTTTACCCTCTTTTTCTCTTCCCGGGCTTTTTCTTCTTTTTTTTCATCAAACTTCTCATTTTCAGCCCGGGCCCTGCTCTCTTGCTCCAACTCTTCCAGATCTATTCCTTCCATCAAGGCTTCTACTTCTATGGCGTCAAGGCTTTCTTTTTCCAACAAGGCACCGGCAATAAGTTCAAGCTTCTCCATATTATTATTTATCAACTCTTCAGCTTTATGGTAACAGCGGTCAATAGTACTACGAATTTCCTTATCAATGGCTTTAGCTATCTCTTCACTAAAGTCCCTATCCCTTCCCAGATCGCGACCCAAAAAGACCTGGGACTGTTTTCTTCCCAGAGTTATGGGTCCAAGTTCATCGCTCATACCATATTCCATAATCATCTGCCGTACAGTTGAAGTGGATCGCTCCAGATCATTCTGAGCACCCGTACTGATCTCGTTTAAAACGGCCTGCTCAGCAACCCTGCCCGCCAAAAGGGCGCTGATCCGTTCCAGAAGTTCTGTGCGAGTCATATAATAACGATCTTCTTCGGGCAGCATGAGCGTATACCCGCCGGCTTTGCCCCGTGGGATGATAGAGACTTTATGCACCGGATCCGTATGAGGCAAAAGATACCCTACCAGGGCGTGCCCGGCCTCATGGTAGGCCACAATCTTTTTCTCGAATTCACTGATAACCCTGCTTTTTTTCTCAGTTCCGGCAATAACCCGGTCTACAGCATCCTCCATCTCCTGCATGCCAATATTTTTCTTGTCCCTGCGAGCAGATAATAGAGCCGCTTCATTCACCAGGTTTTCCAGATCAGCCCCGGTAAACCCAGGGGTTCTCCTGGCCATCACCTTTAGATCAACGCTTTCAGCAAGAGGTTTGTTTCGCACGTGAACCTGCAAAATTTCTGCTCTTCCCTTAACATCCGGGTAATTAACAGTAATCTGCCGGTCAAAACGGCCCGGCCGCAAAAGGGCCGGATCAAGGATATCCGGCCTGTTAGTAGCTGCCAGGATAATAATCCCCTCATTGACCGCGAACCCATCCATTTCTACCAAAAGCTGGTTAAGGGTCTGTTCTCTTTCATCATGGCCGCCTCCCAAACCAGCACCCCGCTGACGCCCGACAGCATCGATTTCATCCACAAAAACGATACAGGGAGAGTTCTTTTTGGCGTTCTCAAAAAGGTCCCGCACACGAGAAGCCCCCACACCCACAAACATCTCCACAAAGTCCGAACCGCTGATGCTAAAAAAGGGAACTCCCGCCTCACCGGCCACAGCCCTTCCCAAAAGAGTTTTTCCCGTTCCGGGAGGACCTACCAGAAGCACACCTTTGGGTATACGGGCACCCAGTGATATAAACTTTTTAGGGTCTTTCAAAAACTCGACGATTTCTTGCAGCTCGCCCTTCTCTTCATCAGCACCGGCCACCTGGTCGAAAGTAACCTTTTTGCGCTCACCATCATGCAGCTTGGCTTTGCTCTTCCCAAAGTTCATAACCTTGTTTCCTCCACCCTGACTCTGCTGCATAAAGAAAAAGAAAATACCAATGATCAGGATAAAAGGAATCATATAGGTGAGCAAGGTTGACCACCACGGCGGCTGGGGCTCCGGGCGGGATTCATAAGGAATATTGTTATCGGAGAGCAAGTTCATCAAGGCCTCCGGAGCAAGAGTATGAGTTTCCAGCCTTACTCCATCCTCCAACATAGCTGAAACATCATTGCCCTCGATCTCAACTTCGACAATCTCGCCGCTCTCAATATAATTGACAAATTCGGGATAATAGCGAACATCTCGAACTTCTTCTTGAGGTCGGCTAAAAGTTTGTATAAGAGCCACGGCAATCATAAATACCAAAAGGTAAAAGGTTGCCTGGCGTAAAAAACGGCTATTCAAGTGCAAAAACCTCCTTTTCCTACCAGCTGTTAAATTGTATCATACAAATTACCCAAACTCAAGCAAAACACAAACGTCAGGCAGATTGCGGAAATTTTCCTTAAAATCAAGACCATATCCCACTACAAACTCGTCAGGAATACAGAAACCGCGGTAATCCGCTTCGATTTCCACCGTGCGTCGCTCGGGTTTATCCAATAAAGCTACAATTTTCAAGGAAGCAGGCCTTCTGGAAAGGAGGTTTTCGCGCAGATAATCCAGCGTTAAACCTGTATCAATTATATCTTCTACGATAATAACATGGCGATCTTCTATACTATATTCCAAGTCTTTCAAAATTCGCACCACCCCGGAAGAAGTAGTAGAGTTACCATAGCTGGAAACTGCCATAAAGTCCACTTCCAAATTTATATCCATATGCCTGATCAGGTCACAAAGAAAAACTGCAGCCCCTTTCAGGACACAGACAAAGAGTGGATTTTTCCCGCTATAATCCCTGGATAACATCTGGGCCAGTTCTTTAACCTTGGCCTCAATTTCGGCTTTCGTTAATAAAACCTTCACCTTCTGTATATCCATCCTCCATGTCCTCCATCTCGGGAATAATTTTTAAAACCAGGACCTTGCGGGTTCCTTCCGTTATCCTGCAGTGATGGGAAATCTGCTTCCCCACCACCCAAACAATCTCTTTTCCGGCCACCACCAGGGGTATCCGCTCTCGCTCCTCCAGCGGTACTTTTTGTTCAATGAAGTATTTTTTTAGCTTCTTACTGCCAGGTGCTCCCAGTGGATAAAAGCTGTCCCCGGGTTGACGGTTCCTTATCGTCAGCTGCAGTTCTTGCTCATCCCCCGGGGTGTGCCCTTTATCTTGCCGCCCAGGCTTTGCCATTTCCAGGAGTATATGGTAATCCAGGTATGCTTCTTTTTTTTCGTCAGGAGGCCAGGCCAGTTCACCGGGAAAAACAAACCATGCATGCAGCATAACCCCTTCTTTTCCAATTTCTTGCGCACCGGGCACTTCAAGGGTTACAGGAGATAACGCCTCGGCAGTCGGAAATTCTTCCAGGGAAAACAGCAGTCTATCATAACTCCTGTAGACTTTTATACCGTGGGAAAAATAAAGCCTTCCATGAGGGGAGTTACCCAAGCACAGGTCCAGCACCGCTCTAATTTGTTTGAAACCTATCTCCCTGGGCACCCTTCCCAAGAGCTTGCGGACAGCTGCCCTCAATATCCGGTTCTGCACAGCTTCGTGTTCTTGTAAAAGTTTTTCCCTGTTTAATACAAGGAAATAAGGTTTCTTTTCCAAAAGGAGTTTTAAAAAACGCTGCTCCGCAAATTCCTCCAAAAAATTATTATCCAGGGACAGCAACCCCGCCAACCTGGCTAACCCTTCACGCAATCTTGGATTATAGTCTTTTTCCAGGAGCGGCAGTAATTCCAGGCGCAGCTTATTACGATGAAAACGATTCTCTATATTGGTTTCATCTTCCCGCGGGCTGATGCCTTTTTCCAGGCAGCAGGCAGAGATCTCATACCTGCTGGTTTCAAGCAAGGGCCTTATAAGAAAAAGGCCCTCCCCCAAGCTTCGCTTAAACTTCATTCCTGTTAAACCGTCCAATCCTGTTCCCCGCAAAAAGTTTAGCAAAACAGTTTCAGCCTGATCGTCACGATTATGGCCGACAGCAATACTGGCAGCGCCACTCCTGCGTGCCAACTGTACCAAAAACCTGTAGCGCAAGCGCCGGGCAGCATCTTCCGGCGAAAGCCTCCACTGCTTGCGGAAAAGTTCTGCATCAACTTCACCTACTGTACAGGACAGCCCTAAACTTGCTGCTTCCTTTCTTACAAACTCTGCATCTTCCTGTGCCACAGCTCCTCTTAAGCCGTGGTTTAAATGGGCTACATGAAGAGAAAAGGGGAGTTCTTTTTCCCCCTTCAAGTCATTTAAAAGATGCAGCAGAGAAAGGGAATCAGTGCCCCCCGAGACAGCTACAATAACCAGATCTCCAATCTCAACCAGTTTTTCTCGCCAAATAATCTTTTTTACAACATCCACTAAAGCAGGCATTCTGCCTGAACCTGCCTCTCTAAAATCCATTATGTTTGTATTTTTTCGCTAACGTCCTTCAAATTCCTTCCCCCGGGAGCAATCTTTTCGTTCCAGCAGTTTTCAGGACAGCTTTTCCAACAGTCCCAGCAACAGCCCTTCCTCGGAAACAAGCAATTGCTCCTTACCCAAAAAATCCATAACAGCCACCAGGGAAGATGTTCCTGCTGCAATTATGTCGGCTCGCAGTGGTGCAAAAGGAAGTAAAGCTCTTTTTTCTGCAAGGCTGCTGCTGTAAAAAATCTTCTCCCACCGCTCTGCTTCTACCTTCTCCAGCACATAACCGTGAACTGCCTCAGGAGAATACACCTGTAATTGTTGCGCTACGGCAGCCAAAGTGGTCACCGTTCCCCCAACGGCCACAAGTTCCCTTTCCTGCCAGAAAGGCCTGAAAGTATTAACACAGCTCATCATCTCTTTCAAATACTCTTTTACCTGAACTTTAATTTGTGCTGGAGCTTCCCGGGAATCCTCTGCCGCACGTCTGGTAAAGTTAGACAGTGGGGCATTAAACTTTTCATGTAATCTAACAGCCCCGAAGGGAAAACTTTGATACATAAATTTTTCCTTCTCCAACCAGGCAAGTTCCGTGCTCCTCCCGCCAAGATCCAACACTATCCACTGCTCCAGGTTTAAGGGATCCACCTCTATCTTTGAGAAAGCTGCTCTCCGGGAAACTGCGCCGGCTTTCCCCTCACCGGAGCCGGCTGCTAAAAAAAACATCTTCAACCCCTGCAGGGCTCCCTTAAAGCTCCAATAAGCCTCCTCTTCAGGGCTCAATAATTGCACCGGGAAAGGAGAGCTTTTGGCCATTTCTGTCAGAAAACTATCCCCGTCCCGGGCTTCTCTTACCGCACTGGTAGAAACTACCAGTGCGTCCTCAACCCTCTCTGCCAGGAGTATTTTTTGGAAAGCACTGAATGCCTCCAATGTACGCTTCCTGGCCAGGAGATGAAGCTCTTTGCCCGGGGATAGACCTTCGCCCAACCTGGTTTCCACAAGCTCTCTTCTTATAACCTGCAGCTTATCCTCCAGGCTCCGGGCTATAAGCAGGCGGAGGGAATTGCTGCCCACATCTATAACGCCCACTTTTTTCTTCATTAGCACAACAACTCCTACCGCAAAATAAAAAAGTTATCCGGTCATGAAACGACTAGCTGCTTTCAAAACAACTTTCTAAAACAGTATAGGCACCTGCAAGGTGCCTATACATAAAGCTTTAATATATCTTATCCGGTTAACCTGAACGGAGATTAAAAATATCATAAAGGCCTTTCTCAATCAAAGCCACGGGAAAAACTACTGCCTCCCCCTCTTTTTGATTCCGTATTTTTTTTCAAATCCTGTTGCTTTTCATCGCTGTCTTTTAAAAACTTGGAAACCTTGTCCTCAAAAGATGTTTTTGAAGGCATACTGCCTTTTTTGCGAGGAGCACTGCTGCCGGTTGAATCGCTCTGTGCCCGCTTGATTGAAAGACCGATTTTACCATCATCGTTAACATTTAAAACCTTAACTTTTACCTTGTCCTTTTTTTGCAAATGCTCGTTAATGTCTTTTACGTAGCTATCCGCTACCTCTGAGATATGGACTAGGCCGGTTTCCCCACTGGGTAACAAAACAAAAGCCCCGAAGTTTGTTATTCCAGTAACCACTCCCTCCACTATGCTTCCTACTTTAAGCGACACCATCTTAGCAAAACGTCCTCCTTCTACATAATAGACTATCTAACAAAAAATTATAGCTTCTTTTTAGAGATTGTCAAGGCCGGGTTAAAACAATCTATTCCCCCACCTGGAAAATTATTTCTCCAGGCCGTACCATCCCCAGGTTGCGACGAGCCTCAATTTCAATATATTCCTCTTCCTGCAGCAGCTGCGCTTCTTGCTGTAGAGACCTGTTTTGTTCTTCTAACTCCTCTGCCTCCTCCGCCAGCTCTTTAAGCTCGCTCTGGGCTTGCCAGTAGGTAATAGCCTGTCCCAGGTAGAGAAAAAACGCAACTCCCATGAAAGATGCAATAATTACTACCCAAAATTTACTGGAAAAACTTTTTTTAGAACGGCCGGGATATTTTACAACCTTGCCACCCAAATCAATCGACCTTCCCTCTTGTATTTCTATTTATATCATTTCTTTTCATTAAAATACCATTCTACCTTATTCAAAAAAATCCTTCTTTACCTCATATTTTTTGTAACGTTTTCAGCGTTTTCACAAAAAAAAGAAAAAAACAAAACCTTTAAATCTACCTTTGCACCTTATTCAATACATATAATCCTCAGCTATCTTTTTCATCCTGAAAACTTCCTTTCCCCTCTTTTTCACATTCCTTTGCCTCCTTCCACCACCGGTCCAGTTCATCCAGGGTAAAGGCTGCATAATCTTTGCCACTGCCCTGCACCTGTTTTTCAATATAGCGGAAGCGCCTGCGAAATTTTTCTACCGTATTCTCCAGGGCTGACTCTGAGTCGACGCCCAGAAAACGGGCTACATTGACCAATGAGAAAAACAGGTCACCCAACTCCTCTTCTACCTTTCCCCGATTCCCGGAAAGGAAAGCCGCGTGTAACTCTTCCAATTCCTCCGGAACCTTTTGCAGTGCACCCTCAATCTCCGGCCAGTCGAACCCCAGGTCCGCTGCCTTCTTCTGTATCTTTTGGGCTTTCATCAACGCGGGAAATTCATCCGGCACTTCCAGGTGCGGCCTGCTTCCTTTACCCTTTTCTTTACTTTTTATTTCCTGCCACCTGCGGCTCACCTCTCCCGGAGTACCGGCACTCTCTTGCTGAAAAACATGAGGGTGACGGCGGTAAATCTTTGCAGTTATACCATCTATTACCTGCCACAAAGAAAAATCATTTCTTTCTACAGCCAGTTGACTATGAAAAACTATCTGTAAAAGCAGATCGCCCAATTCTTCGCACAGCTCCTGCGGATTTCCTTCATTAATGGCTGACAACACTTCGTAAGTCTCTTCCAGCAGGTAGGGCCTCAAAGAAAAGTGATCCTGCTGCCTATCCCATGGACATCCACCAGGAGAGCGCAATTCCTCCATCATATGCAGCATATCTCCCAACAGGTAACCCCTGGAAGGAGGAACCCGTAAAAAACACCAGCCGTGCGGCACTTTCTCAATGCTCTCCAAACTACCTAAAGCACACTGGTAGGGTTTTCCCAAACATCCCTCTTCTTGAAAAAAAAGCAGGTGAACTTTATGCTCCGCCGGGAAAAAACGCAGAAGCCTCTTTACAAGAGGAGCCAGCATAAAACCTCCCCAGATATGTCCTATCAGCAGTTCTCCTGGAGAAGGCTGCCGCAGCATCTCCAGGGAAGCTGCATCCAAAAGAATTGTCCCCCTGCTCAGGTCTGCCTGAATTTCCTTTCCCGCTAAACAATCCATGACGGGACCCCACAGGTCTTCGCCAGCCATGATCTCCACCTGGAAACCTGCACTGCTAAGAGCCATACTCCGGATATGTTTAAGCAGGCTCATACCTGGCCAGGGACGACCGGGAAGCAATAATAGAGCAGATCCCGTTTCCTTTAGGAATTCTGGAATGATCCCGGCCACTTCTTTTTCCTGCTCCCACAGCGATTTATTTGCCTTTTGGGCCTGAAATTCTTCCAGATTAGAAATTTCCCACCCTCTTTCTCGCAAATAATCCTTCAACATTTTGGTGGCACCGTAAAGGAGACAGTGCCTGACTGCAGAAAAACGTTCTTGTTCTAATACCTGCAGGGAAGGCCTGTCCCCCCTGCCCATTCCCACGATATAAAGTTCACACACTACTATCTACCTCCCATCAACCCAAGACGATGTGCCAGCCTGATCAACATGGGGCCCAACCGCGGGATGGCCCGCAAATCTTCCTGACGAACACCGCCAATAAGAAAAAGCACCACCACGTACACCGCTGCGGATATGGTGATAGAAGAAAAAAGGGCTAACCCCTGGGCCATTCTTTCTGATAGCAAAACCGTCACAAATGACAGCACCGTGCGGTAGATTAACACCGCACTCCCACACATTAAAATAGAGGCGCCCAGAGGTTTTAAAACCATTTCCCCAAACTGCAGGCGACAGCCGGTTAAAATGCTTACCCTTCTTACGTTCAACAGGGAAGCTACCATAAAACCAATAACGGTAGAAAAAGCTGCGCCGCCGATATTGAACTGTGGTTCGGCTGTGAGAAACCAGCTCAACAGTAGTTTTACGGCGGCACCAAGCAGCATATTTTTTACAGGATCCAGGGGGCGGCCCAACCCCTGCAAAATTCCGGAAGTTGAGGTGTAAAGAGCAAGAAAAATAACACCGAAGGCCAGTATGGAAAGTGGGTAAGCAGCAGACAGGTTATCAAAAAGCACTACGGTAGTAGGTTCCGCCAGTACAAAAAGCCCCGCAGAAGCAGGGATGCTGAAAAACAGGGTGACCCGCAGTGCCACCTCTGTCCTTCCCCGGATAAGGGCACTGTTTTGCAGCGCATGAGCTTCCGATATGGCCGGGACCAGGCTCATAGCCAGGGCAATAACAAGAATAACGGGAAACTGGATAATTGAATTTGCCATGCCGGTCAGCTGGCCGTATAAAGCGGTCGCATTCTCAGTAGTGAAACCAGCCTCGGCCAGGCGAAGGGGAACCACGCTGAGATCCAAAAGGTTAATAAGGGGGATAACCAGGCTGCCCAGGGTAATAGGAAGGGAAAGGGCAAGAATGCGATAAATCACCTGCAAAAAACTAAAAGACCTCTCCAAAGACTGTTCCATTATTTTGCGGCGGAAATCCTTCCTGGAACGCAAATAAATAAATACCAACAACAGGAGGCCCATTATAGCGCCGGCCACTGCACCAAAAGCAGCGCCGGCGGCTGCATACTCCAGGCTAACCGGAATTAATATGAGGACCAAAAAAACCACCACGCCGATGCGGCTCATCTGCTCCACCAACTGGGATAGGGCAGTAGGCATCATGTTTTGTTGTCCCTGGAAAAATCCGCGCAGCGCTGACATAATAGCCACCAGGAAAATGGCAGGAGAAATACTTACCAGGGAGTAATAGGCACGGGGATCCTTGGCAATGTTTTCTACCAAAAAATTGGCTCCCAAAAACATGAGGAGTGAAAAAATCGCCCCCAAAAATGCCAGAATGAAAAAAGAGGTCCGAAAAACGCGGTAAGCACCGTTATAATCTCCTTCAGCAATATTTTCTGCCACCAGCTTGGAAACAGCAATGGGAATTCCTGCCGTAGAAATAGCCAACAAAGTTGTGTAAATGGGATAAGCCATCTGGTAAAGGCCGATTCCTTCGTCACCCATAATCGCTGCCAGAAAGACTCGCAAACCTGCACCCAGGAAGCGCGATAACAATCCGGCAGTACCCAAAATTAAGGCACCCTTAACAAAAGAAGAACCTCTGTACAAAAGACCTTCGGCCTCCTCTTTAAACAATTCATGCTTAATTTGCTTTCTTTTCCACTATCACATTATAGCACAGCAACCCTATAAATAAAGCAGTAACCGCAGAATCGTTGACACTTTTTTCGTAAAAAGTCATCTGAAACATTAAACAGCAAAATATTCTATTTTTATAGAAACTAAATAAACATTTTGTTTTGGTTTATACGTTCAGAGCAGGAAACTGCATAAATAATACCGAATTTCTTTGATTGACAGCATGATCCTCTGAGAATGGAGTGAAAGCAGCTATGTCCGCCTATAATAGGGTAACTCCCGAGCTCATAGCACAGTTAAAAGAAATCGTGGGAGCAGGCAATGTAATCCATGATGACCCGGAAAAGATGGAGCCTTATAGCCACGATGAGGTCTTTGAAAAAGGCTATGCCAGTATGCCCGAAGTAGTAGTCAAACCTTCTCAAACTGAAGAAGTAGCGCGGATTATGCAGCTTGCCAACCGCGAAATGGTGCCGGTTACTCCCCGCGGTGCAGGAAGTGGGCTCTCAGGTGGGGCTGTCCCACTTTTCGGCGGAATAGTCCTTGCTCTCGAACGTATGAATAGAATATTGGAAATCGACAATGAGAACCTTATGACCGTGGTCGAACCCGGTGTAATCACCAATGAGCTAAGCAAAATACTTCGGGGGGAAGGGCTATTTTACGCCGGATACCCCCTAAGCCTGGAAACCTGTTTTATCGGGGGAAACGTGGCGGAAAACGCCGGGGGAGCCAAAGCAATCAAATACGGCGTTACCAGCCGCTATGTCCAGGGGTTGGAAGTCGTGCTGCCCACGGGGGAAATTATTAACCTGGGAGGGAAACGCCTCAAAGACGTAACCGGTTACGACCTTATTCACCTGCTGGTTGGTTCAGAAGGAACACTGGGCATCTTCACCCGGATCACCCTGGGGCTACTTCCCCTTCCCCCTGCTTCAGTATCTCTCCTGGTTCCTTTTAAAGATCTGGAAACAGCCGTTAAAACAGCTCCACGGATGATGATCGCCACCGGAATCACCCCCTGTGCCATTGAGCTTATGGACAGCAAATGCGTGGAGATCAGCTGCCGCCTCATCAATGATACCGTTCCCTACCAGCAGGAGGCAAAAAGCTTCCTGCTCATCGAAGTCGACGGTACAGCTCAACAAGTTGAAAACGATTACAACGCCCTGGCAGACTTCTGCCTGGAAAACGGGGCTCTGGACGCTTATGTGGCTAACACTCCTTCTACCAGGGAGAGATTCTGGAATATCCGCAAAAGCATTTCTGATGCGCTTAAGGCATACTACCCGGGCAATGCGGCAGAAGATATCGTTGTCCCCCCTGCTTCCATACCGCCTCTTTTAGAAGAAGCCTACCGGCTTGCCGCTGAACATGGCCTGGAATGCTTAAGCTTTGGCCATTTAGGCGACGGCAACGCGCACATCCACCTGCTGCCGGACGATAATATTCCTGAAAAACAATGGCAGGAAGCAGTAGACATCATCCTGACCAAACTTTACCGAATGGCACGTGAGGTAGGAGGCACTATTAGCGGAGAACACGGTATCGGGCATAAAAGAAAAAAATACCTTCACCTGGTCCTGGACGAAACAGAGCTCGCCTTGATGCGCAAGATAAAGGAAGCCTTCGATCCCAACTATATTCTAAACCCGGGTAAAATTATGTAGTGTACTGCGGGTGATTTCAAATAGGAGCGTTGAAAACGCTTAAATCAATAAGCCGGGGACGAAAAGACAGGTAATCACAGGCGGTAAAATAATAGGTAATACCCTCTATCTCCCCTTCTGCCGCTTTGGC